>CAZMUG010000031.1:0-18714 GCA_964569165.1 uncultured Gaiellales bacterium | reverse complement strand
CGGGCGATCCCGTGTCGGACGCCAGTGTGGGCATAGGCGGCTGCTCGGTCATCCCCATCCCAGTCAACCCACGAAGGACCGCGCCCGCGCTCCCCCCGGAGGGGGATGTGCCCGGGTGCTCGTGAGTCAAGTGAGCATACTCCAAATCACTTGACATAGCTACTTGACTTCTTTGGACATGGCCCCTATAGTCAGGCCCACACCGCACCGATCGGACGCCAGATCGGATGCGTGGCACCACCGCCGGAGCAGCCGGCGAGCGCAGGAAGAGCGTGGCTGGGCCGCAGAGCCACGATTCTCCGGCTCGCCGACCCGGGAAGGGGGTCGCCTCGAACGGGAAACGCCCCCGGAGCCGCAGCCGGGGGCGTTTTCACGTGCGGGCTCACGCCCCCCGGCGAGCCGGTACTCCCTCCCGGCCGCGGCATGGCTCAGCTGCGCCTCCGAGACGCGCGTCGACGACGGCGAGGGTCACCCGGTGCCCGCGAGCCAACGGTGGCGCTGCGCGAGGATCGCGGCGAGGTCGTCCTCGGAGAGGAGCCCGCCGAGCCGGTCGTCGAGCGAGACGAGCAAGTTCGCACCGACGAAGACCCAGGCCTCGGCGTCCGCATCCCGGTCCGCGTGAACGGCACCCGCCTCCTGCAGCCGACGGACGTACTCGGCGAAGTACGCGTGCACGTCGCGCAGGTGCCGGCGAACGTGCCTGCGAATCTCCTCGTCCTCGCCTGCCTCCGTGATCGCCTGCACCCACAGGCTCGGCAGCACGAACCCCGTCTCACGAAGCGTGGCCGGCGTGATCGAGCGCAGGTCCGCGGCGGGCCCGAGCTCGTCGAGCTGCGCCTCGATACGACCCCGGATCCGCTCCCAGGCCTCGTCGAGGCACGCGAGGTAGAGCTCCCGCTTCGACGAGAAGTGCCGGTAGAGGATCGGCTCCGAGACGCCCGCGGCGCGGGCGATGTCCGCGGTCGTCGCGCCCGCGTAGCTCCTCTCCGAGAAGACGCGGAGCGCTGCGTCCACGATCGCCCGGCGACGCTCACGGGCGGGGAGCCGCGTCACCGGTCGGGAGCTCACGCTGCCGGCTCCGGCGTCGGCGACTCGCTCGGGCCCTCCTCCTCGTGCGGCCGCACGAGGGCGAACGCGACGACGGCTCCGACGGCCGCGATCGCGGCGGACACGAGCAGCGCAAGCTCGAACCCATCCATGAACGAGGCAGGGTCGGGCGTGTCCCCCATCTGCGAAGCGACGATCGCCCCCATGACCGCGATCCCCATCGTCCCGCCGACCTGGCGGGAGCTGTTCAGCACGGCCGACCCGATGCCCGCCTTGTCGACGGGAACGGCGCGCGTCGCAGCCGCAGCGCTCGGCGTCATGGTCAGCGCCATCCCGAACCCGCCGATCAGGAGCGAGGGCAGCAGCTGCCAGTACGACGCGTCGGCACCGAGCTGCGAGAAGAGGACGAGCTGGATCGCGATCAGCGTCATCCCGGCCGTCATCAGGCCCCTCGAGCCGAGGTGATCGGCCGTCTTCCCGGCCATGGGCGCGACCAGGATGATCAGGATGGTCATCGGGAGGAACGCCGCGCCTGCCTGCACCGCCGAGTAGCCGAGGATGTTCTGCATGTACAGCGAGACGAAGAAGAAGACACCGAACATCGCGAGCGCGACGAGGAGCATGGCGAGGTTCGCGCCCGTGTACGTCCGGTTGCGGAAGAGCTCGAGCGGGAGCATCGGCGCCCGCTGGTGGCGCTCGAGAAGCACGAACGCGCCGAGCGCGACCGCCGCGACGAGGAACGAGCCCAGGATCCTCGGCGACGTCCAGCCGTAGTCGTTCGCCTCGATGAGCGCGTACGTCAGCGCGAAGAGCCCGAGGCCCGACGTGGCGAGCCCGGGGAGATCCAGGCGCTCGTGGGTCTCGTCCCGCGACTCGTCGATCAGCAGGAAGCTCGCGACGACTCCGAGAGCTCCGATCGGGACGTTGATGAAGAAGATCCAGCTCCACTCGAGGTGCTCGGTGATGAGCCCGCCCACGAGCGGCCCGATCGCGAGCGCGAGCGCCGACGTCCCCGCCCAGATCCCGATCGCGGTTCCGCGCTCGCGCGGCGGGAAGGTCGCCGCGATGATCGAGAGCGTCGCGGGGTTCATGAGCGCCGCACCGGCCCCCTGCAGCACACGGGCGCCGATCAGCATCTCGCTCGAGTCGGCGAGACCGCAGAGGAGCGACGCGAGGGTGAACACCCCGATCCCGGCGACGAAGACGAGCCGGCGCCCGTACGCGTCCGCGATCTTCCCGCCGACGAGCATGAGCGCGGCGAACGTGAGGGCGTAGCCCGTGACGATCCACTGGAGCTCCGAGAGGTCGGCGCCGAGGTCGCGCTCGATCGACGGCAGCGCGACGTTCACGACGGTGTTGTCGAGCATGATCATGAACAGCCCGAACGAGACGGCCGCCAGCGTGAGCCACTTCCGATTCTCCTCTGCGAAGATCCGTGCCCTCATGTGCTTCCCTTCCCTCGTTGTTAGTGGTCACTAAGCTAGCATCCGCTAACTCCCCCGGGCAGAACCGCTTCACCTGGGTGCCGAGCGCCGAGCAGCTGGAGACGGCGAACGTCACGCGCCTCGCGCGGCGGCTCGGCTGCCCGGAGTACGCCGAGCTGCACAGGGTCTCGGTCGAGGAGCCCGACCGCTTCTGGCGCGAGGTCGTGGACGATCTCGCGATCCCGCTCGCGCGGAGCTGGGACGCAGTGCTCGACGACTCGCGCGGGCCCGAATGGGCGACGTGGTTCCTCGGTGCGAAGCTCAACGTGGCCGAGGCCTGCGTGCACCGATGGGCGCGCGAGACGCCCGACCGCGAGGCCGCGGTCTGGGCGCCCGAGGTGGGAGATCGCCGGTCGCTCACCTGGGCCGAGCTCTCGCGTGAGGTCCGCCGCCTCGCCGAAGCGCTGCTCGAGCTCGGCGTCCGGGAGGGCGACGCCGTCGGGACGTTCCTGCCCATGGCGCCGGAGGCGGCGATCGCCTCGCACGCCTGCGCGCACGTCGGGGCGGTCCAGGTCCCGGTCTTCTCGGGCTTCGCGGGGCCAGCCATCTCGTCGCGGCTTGCCGATGCTCGCGCGAGGGTCGTGATCACCGCCGACGAGTCGTACCGGCGCGGCAAGCGCGTCGCGATGAAGGAGGTCCTCGACGGGGCGCTCGGAGACGCTCCGTCTGTGGAGAAGGTGGTCGTCTGGAGGCGGGCGGGAACAACGTGCCCGATGACGGCGGGCAGGGACGTCTGGTGGGACGAGGTCGTGCGGGAGCAGCCCGGGGAGCTCGAGCCGCTCGCCGTGGACAGCGAAGCCCCCTACCTCATCGCCTACACGTCCGGTACGACGGGGCGGCCGAAGGGCGCGCTCCACGTCCAGGGCGGCTTCCTCCTGTCGATCGCCCGGGAGACCGCCTACCAGGCCGACCTGGGTACCGACGCCCGCGTCCTCTTCTGCACCGACATGGGCTGGATCATGGGCCCCTGGACCGTGGTCGGCGGCATGGCGTGCGGATCGACGATCGTGTTCATGGAGGGCGCTCCCGACTTTCCGCACGACCGGGTGTGGAGCCTGGTCGAGAGCGAGCGGGTGACGATGCTCGGTCTCTCGCCGACTCTCGTGCGCGCCCTGATCCCGCACGGCGATCCCGACGCGAACCTCTCCTCGCTCCGCTCGGTCGTGACGACGGGCGAGCCGTGGAACCGCGGTCCGTACGACTGGCTGGACGAGCACGTCTGCGGGAAGGGGCGGATCCCGATCGTGAACATCTCGGGCGGGACCGAGGTCGGAGCCTGCTTCCTGTCGGTGACGATGATGCGGCCGACGAAGCCGGTCTCCCTCGGGTTCCCCGCCCTCTGCGCGGACCTGGACGTCCTCGACGAGACCGGCAAGCCCGTGCGCGGCGAGGTCGGCGAGCTCGTGTGCCGGCGCCCCTGGCCCGGGATGACGCGAGGGATCTGGGGCGACCCGGAGCGGTACCTCGAGACCTACTGGCGGCGCTTCCCCGGCATCTGGACGCACGGCGACTGGGCGTCCGTGGACGCGGACGGGTACTGGTTCCTGCACGGGCGCTCCGACGACACGCTCAACATCGCGGGGAAGCGCATCGGGCCCGCCGAGCTCGAGTCCGCGGCGGTCGGGCACACCGCGGTCGTGGAGGCAGCGGCCGTCGGGATCCCGCACGAGGTGAAGGGCGAGGTCGCCTGGCTCTACTGCGTCCTCGCGCCGGGGGCGGAGGCAACGGCCGAGGACGTCACCCGTGCGATCGCCGAGGAGCTCGGCAAGGCGTTCGCACCGGAACGGGTGATCTTCGTCTCGGCGCTGCCGAAGACCCGCAGCGCGAAGATCGTTCGGCGCGCGGTGCGCGCCCGGGCGCTCGGACAGGATCCCGGAGACCTGTCGACGCTCGAGAACCCGGAGTCGCTCGAGGAGATCCCTCGTGCCGTCTGACGCTCTGAGCGGAGTCGCGCTCGTCACGGGAGGCGGACGGGGCATCGGAGCCGGGATCGCACGCGAGCTCGCAGGTGCGGGCATGCGGGTGGCCGTCACGGGCCGGACCGCGGAGCAGGTGGAGGAGGTGGCCGCGGAGATCGGGGGGCTCGGGCTCGCGGGGGACGTGTCCCGGGGCGAGGACGTCGAGCGCTGGGTCGAGCGCGTCGAGGACGAGCTCGGGCGGATCGACCTCCTGGCAGCGAACGCGGGCACCGGCAACACGGACGAGTCGACGTGGGAGGGCACCGTCGAGAGCTGGTGGCGCGTCTTCGAGGTGAACGTCCTCGGCGTGCACCTCTGCTGCCGGGCCGTGATCCCGGGGATGCTCGAGCGAGGACGGGGCCGCATCGTCATCACGGGCAGCGGCGCCGCCTACCTGCCGGGAATCCGGCGCACGGCGTACCCGGCCAGCAAGGCCGCGGTCTGCCGCTACGGCGAGGCGCTCGCGGGCGAGCTGGCGGGCCGGATTCCCGTCTTCTTCTTCAGCCCGGGGCTCGTACGGACCGCGATGACGGGCGACTCCTTCCCGGACGACGCGCCCTGGACGCCGCCCGAGCTCGCACCCCGGCTCGTCCGCGTCCTCGCCTCGGGCCGGGCCGACGCGCTCGCGGGCCGCTACCTCCACGCCGAGCACGACGACGTCGAGGATCTGATCCGGCGCGCGGACGAGATCGCCCGGCAGGACCTGAACGCGATCCGGCTCCGCCGCTGAGCGCACGCGGCGTACGCTGCGCGGGTGCCGTTCTTCATCTGCCCGAACTGCAAGGAGCGCTCGGTCGACCTCGACGGCCGCGAGGGCTTCTCGTCACAGGTGCCCCAGTGCCGGAGCTGCGGCTTCGGCTTCCTGTTCGAGCTGCTCGAGGACTACTACCCGGCCCCGGAGACCGGCCTCGTGGTCTGTGACCGCGACGCCCGCGTACTGGCCGTGGGTCGCGGCGTGTTCGAGGTCACGGGCTTCCGTGACCTCGACCTCATCGGGCGCGGGGTCGTGGACGCGCTCGGCCTCTCCGACGGCTCACCGATCGACGTCGTGCGCGAGTGGGGCGTGCGCAAGCTCGGCCAGGAGCTCGAGCTCAGGACGAGTGCGGGGATCGCCAAGCGCATCACGGCGGACCTCTTTCCCGCGTACGACGACGACGGCGGGCTCCTGATCGCCCTGACGCCCCGCTAGGGATGGATGGTGAGGCCCCGCAGGCCTCACCGTGCCGTCAACGGCCTCGCCCCGGCCTGACCCGGCTCGGGCTCTCCGCCCGTCTACGCGCGCGGCTCGATCCAGGTCTGCCGGGCGACGGCGAGAAGCTCGCCCCCACCGGTGAAGAGCGCAGTGCCGGCGAAGAGCTTGCGCCCGTCCTCGCCGAGCGGCCACGCGACGGCGACGCACGGCTCGCCGCCGTCGGGGAGGCGGTCGACCCTTGCGGTCATGCGGCCGAGGACGATGCTGCCCCGCCCTGCCGCGCCGACGGCGTAGGCGCCCGGGCAGTCGATCGCTGCCCACACGAGCTCCGTCGCGCTCTCGGGGAGGGTCACCGGCGCGGCGAGCAGAGGCTCGCGCCCGGCGACCGGGCCGGCGTACACGCCGAGACCGTCCTCGTCGCCCTCCCGGATACCGCACACGAAGCACTCGTGGAAGACGGGATCGCCGACGCGCACGTGCCCCTCGGCAGCCACGTGCGCGTCCCCGAGCGAAACGGGCGCCGGCGCCTCGAGCTCGACGGCCGACGGTCGCGCCTCCGCGACGAGCGCGTGACCGTCGAGGAGCTGCCACGTCTCTCCGCTCCTCCGAACCTCGAGCGGCCGCTCGAGCGGAGGAGGCAGCCGCAGGGTCACCTCGACCTCCGGCGCCTCGACGTACGCGGCCAGGCGTCCGCATGCGTACCCACCGTTGGCGGAGGTGAGGGGGCCGCGAAAGCGGCGCTCGAACACGATCTCCATGCGCCCGAGCCTAGCTAGACTCCGAGTTTGTGACTGAGAGGCGAAAACCTTGAGGATCGCTCTCGCGCAGATCGACGTCGTCGTCGGAGACCTGGACGGCAACCGCTCGAAGATCCTCGAGAGCGCCGCCCGGGCCCGTGACGCGCGAGCCGATCTCGTCCTCTTTCCCGAGCTCGTGACGACGGGATATCCCCCGGAGGACCTCCTCCTCCGCCCCGCCTTCGTCCGGGCAGCGCGCGCATCGCTCGAGGAGATCGCCGCCGCCGCGAACGGGATCGTCGCGCTCGTCGGGACGCCGTGGTTCGACCTCGACCTCGCGAACGCGTGCGCGGTCTGCGCCGAGGGTCGCGTTCAGGCCGTGTACCGGAAGCACTACCTGCCGAACTACGGCGTGTTCGACGAGCACCGGTACTTCGCGGAAGGGCAGGGCCTCGTCCTCGTCCGGCTGGGAGACTCGGCCCTCGGCCCCACGATCTGCGAGGACATCTGGCAGCCGGGGCCTCCGGCGACCGACCTCGCGCTCGCCGGCGCGCAGCTCGTCGTCAACCTCTCGGCGTCTCCGTTCCACGTCGGCAAGGCCGAGGAGCGCGAGGAGATGCTCGTCACCCGCGCACGCGACACGAGCTCGTACCTCGCCTTCTGCAACCTCGTCGGCGGCCAGGACGAGCTCGTCTTCGACGGGCACTCGGTCGTCCTCGACGACTCGGGCGAGGTCGTCGCGCGCGCGCCGGGCTTCGAGGAGCACCTGCTCGTCGTCGACATCGAGCCGAAAGACGCGATGGGGCGGCGCCTCCGCGATGTCCGGCGGCGCGAGCTCGACCGCACGCGCGACTCGGTCCCCGACGTCGAGGTGGTCGAGCTGGGAGCACCCGCGGCGTCCGAGAGTCGCGCCGGCGCGCCGATCGTCCCGTTCGAGCCCGAGCTCGAGCAGATGCGCCGCGCGCTGACGCTCGGGCTCCGCGACTACGTCGCGAAGAACGGCTTCCGGGAGGTGGTCGTCGGGATGTCGGGCGGCATCGACTCGGCGCTGACGGCTGCGCTCTGCGCCGAGGCGCTCGGGCCGGAGCGCGTGCACTGCGTCTCCATGCCCTCGAGGTTCAGCTCCGAGGGAACGCGGAGCGACGCGCGCCGTGCCTCCGAGAGCATCGGCTGCACGTTCCGCGAGATCCCGATCGAGACCGCGGTCCTCGCGTTCCACGACGCGCTCACCGACGAGATCGAGGACGGCCTCGCCGGTCTCGCCGCGGAGAACGTCCAGGCCCGCGTGCGCGGCGTCCTGCTCATGGCGCTCTCGAACACGTACGGCTGGCTCGTCGTCTCGACCGGGAACAAGTCGGAGCTCGCGGTCGGCTACTCGACGCTCTACGGCGACATGGTCGGCGGCTTCGCGCTCCTCAAGGACGTGTTCAAGACGGACGTGTACCGCCTGGCGGAGCACCTGAACGAGCGCGCCGGGCGCGAGCTCGTCCCGAGGAGCGTCATCGAGCGGCCGCCGAGCGCCGAGCTGCGCGAGGATCAGCGTGACTCGGACTCGATCCCGCCCTACGACGCGCTCGACCCCGTCCTCGAGGCCTACGTCGAGGAGGACCGCTCGCGCGAGGAGCTCCTCGAGGAGTTCGACCGCGACGTGGTCGAGCGCGCGGTCGCGCTCGTCGACCGCGCCGAGTACAAGCGCCGCCAGGCACCGCCCGGCGTGAAGCTGCGCCCCAAGGCGTTCGGGCGCGACCGCCGCATGCCGATCACGAACCGCTGGGAGGGTTGACGCCGCACTACCGTAAGTGGTAACTTACGGTAAGTGCATACTGACGGACACCCGCTCGACGCCCTCGGCGACCCGACCCGGAGGCACGTCTTCGAGCTCCTCCGCACGGGACCCCGGTCCGTCGGGGAGCTCGCCGCGGAGCTCCCCGTGAGCCGTCCGGCAGTGTCCCAGCATCTCCGCGTGCTCGAGGACGCACGTCTCGTCAGCCACCGGCGCCAGGGGACGAGGAACCTGTACGAGCTGGACGCGGCCGGAGTCGTCGTGCTTCGAGACTGGGTGGACGCGTTCTGGAGCGAGGCGCTGACGCGGTTCAAGGCAGTTGCAGCTTCGAAAGGAGAGACAGGATGAGCGATGCGCTCGCCATCGAGGTCGTTCGGAAAGCCGTGACCGTGGACTGCGCGGTCGACGAGGCATTCCGCATCTTCACGGGGGACGCGCTCTCGTGGTGGCCGGTGGAGTCCCATTCCATCCACGAGACCGTCTCGGCAGTCGTGTTCGAGCCCGAGGTGGGCGGAGAGGTCTTCGAGATCTCGGCGTCGGGCGAGAAGGGCCACTGGGCGACGGTGCTCGAGTGGGAGCCCCCGAGCCGGCTCGTGCTCGCGTGGAACATCCTCGACGCGGAGACGTTCCCGACCGAGGTCGAGGTCCGATTCGTGCCGGAGGGCGAGGGCACGCGCGTGGAGCTCGAGCACCGGGGCTGGGAGCGTCTGGCCGGGGGTGGGCCGGCCAAGCGCGAGAGCTACGACCGCGGCTGGGACGTCGTCCTCGGGAGGTACGTCGAGCGGACGAGCTAGAGCCCGGCGTCGACCGGCTCCGCCGGAGGCCCGTGCCGGATCAGCTCGCGGAGCAGCGGGGGGAGGCGGCGGGGAGCGAATCGCTCTGCGGCCGCCTCCAGCTCGTCGAGCGTCCACCAGCGAACGGCCGTCATGCCCTCCGCCCGGAGCTCGTCCCACGAGAGGCGCGGAGCAGGCTCGAACGCCTGTGTGCGAACGAGGTACACGCGCTCCGTCTCGCCGTCCCACCTTCCGCCCCCGAGGGGGACGAGGGCCCTTCGCGTCCACACGTGCGGGCCGAGCTCGAACCCCTCGAGGCCGGTCTCCTCGCGCAGCTCCCGCCGGATCGCCTGCTCGTCGGTCTCGCCCTCCTCGATCCCTCCGCCGGGCGTGACCCAGATCGCACGCTCTCCCTCTCCCATCCTCACGAGCAGGACACGGTTCGCCTCGTCGAGGACGAGCCCGCGCGTCGCCATCCTCAGCCGCGGCCCGGTCACGACACGAGCTCGTGCAGCAGCCGGAACCAGCGGAGCCGCTCCTCCCAGCCAACGGCCGCGTTCGCCGGCGAGGTTGAGGGGAGAACGAAGAGCCGGCAGTCCCCGAGGCTCCGCTCCTGCAGCCCGTGCTCGGGGCGCTCGCGAAAGGTCCCCTGGTAGGCAGCCTTGCCGACGAACGCGATGGCCTTCGGGGCGAGCGCGGAGACGAGGCCCTCGAGGCGCTCCCTCGTCCCCGCGAAGTCCGCCGCCCGCAGGTCGCTCGACCCGGGCGTGGTGCGGTACGCGGCGTTCGTGACGCCGATCCCGAGGGCGAGCAGCTCGAACTGCTCGTGCGGCTCGAACAGGCGCGGCGTGAAGCCGGCAGCATGCAGCAGGCGCCAGAAGTCGTTGCGCGGGTTGGCGAAGTGGGTGCCCGCGGCTGCGCTCACCCGCCCCGGGTTGATACCGCAGAAGACGACCCGGAGCCCGGGCGCGAGGACGTCCGGTACCGCCGACTCGGTCAGGCCGCTTCGGCTTCGCGCGCGTCGAGCCGGAGCTCGAGGAGCATGCGGAGGCGCTCGCCGACGTCGGAGGCGGGATCCTCCGTCGCCTGCGCGCGGTGGAGCACCTTGACGGTGTCCTCCGTGTGGCGCCAGCCGTAGCAGCGCTCGTAGCACTCGGCCTCGCTGAGCGTCCGGAGCCGCTCCACGGACCCTCAGCCTAGGCCCGAGCCCGGACGGCGGCGGTAGGCTCAGAGGAATGGCGACCCGACCGCGCGTGTACGAGTTCGACGTCACGGTCGACCAGGGCCGGGTTGCGCACAGCGCCCTCGGCGGGAGCCCGCTCCCGCGCGAGGCCGAGTGGTGGGCCGAGCACTACGTGCTCGCCGGGCTCGTCCGCTGCACGCTGGCGAGCCTCGACTTCGCGGCCCGGCGCGCCGGCTCCAACGTCACCGCGTCCGGATCGGCGCACGGCGTCGTCACGAAGCGCGAGGAGGACGGGCGCTACGCGTTCACGGAGATCTCGGCGACGTTCGACGTCCAGCTGGCTCCGGCGCCGGACCGGGACGCCCTGACGGGCCTTCTGGAGCTGGCGGAGAGGGGCTGCTTCGTCGGCAACTCCCTCACCCCGAAGCCGGTCTACGACTGGATCGTCAACGGCGAGGCCGTCGGATGAGCGTCGCGACGCTCGACGTCTCGGCTGCCCGCGCCCGCTTCTCGGCACTGCAGCGCGACCTCGCCTTCTTCGACGGCCCGGGCGGCACGCAGTGCCCGGACGAGGTCATCGACGCCATCTCCACGTACCTGCGCGAGTCGAACGCAAACGTGGGCGCGCCGTACGAGACGAGCGTCCGCACCGTGGAGCTCGTGGACCTCGCGCACGAGAAGGCCGCGGGGTTCCTCGGCTGCTCGCCGGACGAGACCGCCTTCGGGCCGAGCATGACCGCGCTCAACTTCCTGCTCACGCGCGCCCTCGCGCGCACGCTTCGCGAGGGGGACGAGGTCGTGGTCACGAAGCTCGACCACGACGCGAACGTCTCGCCGTGGCTCGAGCTCGCCCACGACCTCGGGATCGTCGTGCACGTCGCCGGAGTGACCGACGAGCTCGCGCTCGACTACGACGACCTGGAGTCGAAGCTCTCGGGGCGCACGCGTGCCGTCGCATTCCCCGTTGCGGCGAACTCGGTCGGAACGGCGCCGGACGTGCGCCGTGTCGTCGAGCTCGCGCACTCCGTGGGGGCGCTCGCGTGGGCGGACGCCGTCCACTACGCCCCGCATGGCCCCATCGACGTCGCCGCCTGGGACGTCGACGTCCTCATCTGCTCGCCGTACAAGTTCTTCGGGCCGCACCTGGGGCTCGCGTACGGGAGACAGGATCTGCTCGAGTCGTGGCGGCCGTACAAGGTGCGCCCTGCTGCCGACGTCCCGGTCGGCCACCGGTTCGAGCTCGGCACCGCGCAGCACGAGCTCCTCGCCGGCTTCGTCGCAGCCGTGGACTACGTCGGCTCGCTCGGCTGGGACGCGATCGCCGGTCACGAGCGCGCGCTCGGCGAGCGCTTCCTCTCCGGCCTTCCAGACGGCGTCGAGCTCTACGGCCTCCCGACGATGGACGGCCGCGTGCCCACGTTCTGCTTCAACGTGCCGGGCCGGAGCCCCGAGGAGGCCGCGACGCTCCTCGCCGGCCGCGACGTCGCCGTGTGGCACGGCAACTACTACGCCGTGGAGACGATGCGACACCTCGGTCTCGACGACGGGGCCGTCCGCGCCGGAGTCGTGCACTACAACACCGCGGACGAGGTCGACCGGCTGCTCGCAGGGCTCGCCGCGCTCGCGTGAAGCCCCACCTCCCGGCGTCATGAACGTCCAGGCCGCTCTTCGTGACGAGCCGGGCGCCCGGCAGCTCGACGGGGACGACCCGCTGTCGGCGCTGCGCGAGGAGTTCTCCATCCCGCCCTGGCCGGGCGGCCGCTATCCCGAGCTCGCGTACTTCGCCGGCAACTCGCTCGGGCTGATGCCGCTGGCAGCCAGGGAGGCGGTGCTCGAGGAGCTCGACGACTGGGCCGCGCTCGGCGTGGAAGGCCATCGCCACGCCCGCCGCCCATGGGTGCCGTACGTGGAGCAGCTGCGGGAGACGTCCGCGCGGATCGTCGGAGCACGGGCCGGCGAGACGGTCTGCATGAACACGCTCACCGCCAACCTGCACTTCCTGATGGCGACCTTCTACCGGCCCACCCCGGAGCGGTTCCGGATCGTGATCGAGGACACGGCGTTCCCGTCGGACTCGTACGCAGTCGCGAGCCAGGCGGCACACCACGGCCTCGACCCCGCAACGGCGGTCGTGCGGCTCCGTCCGCGGGACGGTGAGCGGACGCTCCGCACCGAGGACGTCGTCGCGTTCCTGGACGAGGAGGGCGCATCGGTCGCGCTCGTGCTGCTCGGCGGCGTCAACTACCTCACCGGCGAGCTGCCCGACATCGCCGCCATCACCGCCGCCACGCGCGACGCCGGCGCGGTGTCGGCCTGGGATCTCGCACACGCCGCCGGCAACGTCCCGCTCGCCCTGCACGACTGGGGGGTCGACTGGGCCGCGTGGTGCTCCTACAAGTACCTCAACTCGGGCCCGGGAGCGGTTGCGGGCGCCTTCGTCCACGAGCGCCATGCGCGCGACCGCTCGCTGCCGCGGCTCGCCGGCTGGTGGGGGAACGACCTCGCCGAGCGCTTCCGCATGGAGCCGTCGTTCGTGCCGCGCGCGGACGCCGAGGGCTGGCAGGTGTCGAACCCGCCCATCCTCGCGCTCGCTCCGGTGCGCGTCTCGCTGGAGCTGTTCGACCGGATCGGCATGAGCGCCCTCCGCGAGCGCTCGCTCAGGCTGACCGGCTACCTCGAAGCCCTGCTCGGCGAGATCGCGAAGACCCACGAGCTCGAGCTGATCACCCCGAGCGATCCCGAGGCCCGCGGCTGCCAGCTCTCGATGCACGTGCCCTCGGGGGCACGAGCGCTGGCGGACCGCCTCCGGGCTGAGGACGGCGTCGTGTGCGACGAGCGCGAGCCCGACGTGATCCGGCTCGCGCCGGTGCCGCTCTACACGTCGTTCCACGACGTGTGGCGGGCGGCCGACGCGCTCGCCCGCCTGGCAGCCCCACGGTAGCCCGCCCGCCTACGAGACCGGGATCGCCTTCTCCGGGTCCCAGAACGGCATCGGGACGACCTTCGCCGAGCGCGGCCCCCACTCGCTCTCGACCGCGAGCTCCGTCCCGAGGCCCGCGAGCTCCGTCGGCACCCACGCGTAGCCGATGTTCTTCGCGAGACGGGGCGAGTGGACCGCCGAGGTGACCTTCCCGACCCGCTCACCCCCGGAGTGAACGGGCCACTTCGTGAAGTTGAAGAGCGGGAACGGCTCCCCGTCGAGCTCGACCCCGACGAGCTTGCGGCTCACGCCCTCGGCCGCGATGCGCCGGAGGGCGTCCCGCGCGACGCAGGGGACGTCGAGATCCACGAGCCGCTCGAGCCCCACCTCGTACGGGTTGTTCTCGTACGTCATGTCCGCGCCCCAGTTGAGGATGCCGCCCTCGACGCGCCTGATGTCCACCGGGCCGGTCGGGCGGATCCCGAACGGCTTGCCGGCCTCCATGATCAGCTCCCAGAGCTCGGTCCCGCGCGACGAGTCGCAGAGGTAGACCTCGTACCCGACCTCCGAGGTCCAGCCCGTCCGCGTCACGACGACCGGGATCCCCTCGAGCTCCGTCTCCGTGAAGAAGTAGTAGCCCAGCTCCAGGATCTCGTCGCCGAAGAGCGCGCGGACGACGTCCTTCGACTTCGGCCCCTGGATCTGGAGCGGCGCGACGTCCACCTCGCGGAGCTCCACGTCGAGCCCGGCCTGGGCCGCGAGCCCCTTCGCGTACAGCAGGACGTCGCTCGACGCGAGCGCGAGCCAGAAGCGGTTCTCGTCCATGCGCGTGAGGACCGGGTCGTTGAGGATCCCGCCGTCCGGCGCGCACACGAGCACGTACTTCGCCTGGCCGACCGCGCACGCGCTCAGGTCCCGCGGGGTGAGGAGCTGCGTGAACGCGAAGCCGTCCGGGCCGGAGACCTCGAGGCAGCGCTCGACCGCCACGTCCCAGAGCGTGACGTGCTCGAGCAAGTGCTCGTACTCCGCGACGAAGTCGTCGTACCGGATCGGGAAGAGCATGTGGTTGTAGACCGTGTAGCCCTTGGGGCCGTAGCGCTGCTCGGCCTCGTAGTAGGGGGAGCGGCGAATACGGGAGCCGCACTGCACGAGGCTCATGTCGAACGCTGTCATCGCGGAGCTTCTCCTCGGGTCGGGTGACCCGAGGATCCTCTCACTCCCGCGCCTCCGGAGCGCCCGGGTCGGTCAGGCGTACGACCGGCGGGCCCGGTCCCAGGGATCCTCGTCCCAGCGGATCAGGTCCGGGTCGATCCCCCGCGCCTCGGCAAGGTCGCAGGTGAGGCGCTGGAAGCGGACGACGTCCACGACCGGATGGCTCGTCACGATCAGCTCCGCCGCGCAGCCGATCTCACCGAGGGCCCGCATCACGTCGAGTGATCGCTCAGCGGCGCGGCCCTCCCCCTCGAGGACGAAGACGCGAACGGACGGGTCGATGGCCGCCAGGTGGCCGTGGAGGAGCTGCTCGGTGTGGTGCGTCTCGGTCGCGACGTGCGCGCCCTCGCGGAGCTTGAGCGCCGCTTCGAGCACGGTCGCCCGGTCCCGCCCGGCGCCGACGATCGCGAAGCGCTCGTGCGCCGAGACGTCGAGCGGCTCCTCGCGGAGCTCGCGCTCGACGGCGTCGCCGAGCCCGGACACGTCCTCACCCTGCAGAGCGAGGCCGGCGGCGACCGCGGCCGTGTAGCTCGCCGTGTGGCAGTAGCTGTCCTCGACGGCGGGCGTCGCGACGACGGCGTGGTCCACGGCACGGGCGATCGGGCTCTCCGCGGCACCCGTGACCAGCCAGGTCTGGCCCGCGAAGGACCGTACGGCCTCGAGCGTGAGCGTGGTCTCCCCCTCGTGGCTGATCGCGACGAGCACGTCCGCCTCGGGCGCGCGCCCGAGCACGACGTCGAGAGCCTGGGCCGCCCGGCCGCAGGCCAGCGCCGCATGGAACGACGTGCCGCAGCCGGTGAAGAGGGTGCGCGCGTCCTCCGGGAGCCTCGTGTCGCCGACCCGTGCTGTCACCCCGCGCAGCCACTCCGGCTGAGCGGCGATGGCCTCTCGTGTCAGCTGTCCGGGCATGAGTGCCGTCTATACCATCGCAGCGGATGGCGATCTTCGAGAAGACGCGGCTCGGAAACGGCATTCGCGTGGTCACCGCCCCCATGCCGCAGGTCGGATCCGTGTCGTGCTTCGTGATGCTCGCAGCCGGCTCTCGGTACGAGGCGCCGGAGTCACAGGGCATCGCCCACTTCGCGGAGCACATGTTCTTCAAGGGCACCGAGCGCCGCCCCACCGCCCGCAGCATCTCCGCCGAGATCGACGCGATCGGCGGCGAGTTCAACGCCTTCACCGGCAAGGAGCTGACGGGCTACTACGTCCGCTGCGCGACCGAGACGCGCGACGTGGCGCTCGACGTGCTCACCGACATGCTCCTCCACTCCCGCTTCGACCCCGCCGAGATCGAGAAGGAGAAGGGCGTGATCCTGGAGGAGATGAACGTCTACCTCGACACGCCGCAGCGCTACGTCGGGAACGTCTACGACCGCCTCCTGTACGCCGACCAGCCGCTCGGCTGGGACATCCTGGGCACGAAGGAGACGGTCTCCGGCGCGACGCGGGAGACATTCACCGGCTACCTCGACACCTGGTACCGGCCGGAGCGCATGGTCGTGGGCATCGGGGGCCGCCTCGGCGACGGGCTCGTCGAGAAGCTCGAGGAGCTCCTCGGAGGCATCGAGCCCCGGGAGACCGGCGCGCCCCCGGCGACCGAGCTTCCGCCCGACGGCTCGCCCGTGCTCATCCACGAGAAGGCGTCGGAGCAGGCGCACCTCATCCTCGGCGTGCGCGGCTACCCGATCGGGCACCCCAACCGCTACGCCCTGCAGCTCCTCTCCGTCGTGCTCGGCGCGGGCATGTCCTCGCGGCTCTTCACCGAGGTGCGCGAGAAGCGCGGGCTCGGCTACTACGTCCATGCGGGGGCGACGGCGTACACGGACGCGGGCACCTTCTACGCGAGCGCGGGCGTGGACGTGAGCCGCATCGACGAGGCGATCACGACGATCCTCGGAGAGCTCCGGAAGATCGCCGTGGAGCCGGTGCCGACCGAGGAGCTCGAGAAGGCCCGCGGCTACGCGAAGGGCAGGTTCGTCCTCCGGCTCGAGAGCCCGCAGGGCGCAATCCAGTACGGCCTCCGCCGCGAGGTGCTCGAGAACGAGATCGAGGAGCCCGACGACCTGCTCGCGCGACTGGACGAGGTCAGCGTCGAGGACGTGCAGCGCGTGGCGAAGGACCTGTTCGAGGGCAAGCGCCTGTACCTCGCGATCGTCGGGCCGTTCGACGACCCGGCCCGCTTCGAGCAGCTGCTCGTCGCGTGAGCGGCGAACGCGACCTCCTTCAGCGGACGGCGGAGATCGCCGCGGACTTCCTCGAGTCGCTCGACGCGCGGCCCGTCCGGCCCGAGGCGAGCGTGGAGGAGCTGCGAGCGAGCCTCGGCGGCCCCGTGCCCGACGGCCCCGCCGACGCGCTCTCGGTGGTCGAGGCGCTGGCCTCGGCGTCCGAGCCCGGCGTGGTCGGCATCCCGAGCGGCCGCTACTTCGGGTTCGTCATCGGCGGCGCCCTGCCCGCAGCGCTCGCTGCCGACTGGCTCACCTCCGTCTGGGACCAGAACGCCGGCCTCGTGATCGCCGGGCCGTCCGCGGCGGTCGTCGAGGAGGTCGCGGGCGAGTGGCTGAAAGAGCTCCTGCGGATCCCCTCGAGCGCGTCCTTCTCGTTCGTCACGGGCTGCCAGATGGCGCACGTGACGTGCCTCGCCGCCGCCCGGCACGCCGTGCTCGAGCGCGCCGGCTGGGATGTGGAGTCCGACGGGCTGCCCGGTTCCCCGCCGATCGCCGTCATCTCGGGCGGCAAGCGGCACATCACGGTCGACCGGGCGCTCCGGCTGCTCGGCCTCGGAAACCGGTGCGCACATCGTCTCGAAGTCGACGGTCAGGGGCGCATGAGGGCCGACGCGCTCGCGGACGCGCTCCGCGACGCATCAGGCCCGACGATCGTCTGTGCTCAGGCGGGCGAGGTGAACACCGGCGCCTTCGACCCGCTGGAGGAGATCGCGGGGCTCTGCAAGGAGGCGGGCGCCTGGCTCCACGTCGACGGTGCGTTCGGACTGTGGGCAGGCGCCTCTCCGGCGCTCGCCCACCTCACCTCGGGCGTCGAGAAGGCCGACTCCTGGGCAACGGACGCACACAAGTGGCTGAACGTCCCGTACGACAGCGGGCTCGCGTTCGTCGCACATCCGGACGCTCACCGCGCGTCGATGCGGCTCACGGCGGAGTACCTCGTGGCCGAGGACGGCGCGGCGCGTGACCAGATGGACTGGACGCCCGAGTTCTCGCGGCGGGCACGGGGCTTCGCCGTCTACGCCGCGCTCCGTTCGCTCGGGCGGTCGGGGGTCGCGGACCTGGTCGAGCGCTCGTGTGATCGCGCGCAACGGTTCGCTGCGGCAATCTCGCGGCTACCCGGCTGCGAGGTGTTGAACGAGGTCGTCCTCAACCAGGTCCTCTTCCGCTTCGCCGACGACGGGACGACGAACGCCGTTCTCGCTCATGTCCAGGCGAGCGGGGAGGCATGGATGGCAGGGACGACCTGGGACGGCCGCGCGGCGATCCGCCTCTCCGTCTCCAACTGGCGGACGACCGAGACGGACATCGAGCGCACGGTCGCCGCCTTCGAGCGCGCGCTCGACCAGATCACGGCGTGACGGCCGACGCCGTGCTCGTCACGAGCGACGGCCATCTGGCCCCAGCCGCCGGGACGCTCGGGCTGACGACGGCACGACTCCCGCGCAGTCCTCCGCGGGCTGAGCCACCGCCCGGTCGTGGATCTCCGCGACGACCGCGGGGTCGGCGAGCGTCGCCGCGTCGCCTAGCAGCCGGTCCACACGCGCGACCCCTAACAGGGCCTGGCCCTGTAAACGCGCGCAGCCCCTTACAGGGCCTGGCCCTGTAAACGTCGAGAGAGTGTGCCGATCGTTGCACAGCGCCGAGGCATAGCTGACCGGCCGCTACCTTCGAGCCATGCCTCGACCTCCGCGCAGCGCGCTGCCCGACGGGTACTTCCATGTCGTCTCGCGAGGAGTCGCGTCGTCGACGCCGCTCTTTCGAGACGACGACGACCGCCGGACGTTCCTCGACCTCGTCTGGCGCACGGCTCGAAGGCACGGTTGGACGTGCCATGCAATCTGTCTCATGAGCACGCACTATCACGTCGTCCTGGAGAGCGGGCGCGCAGACCTCTCGCGAGGCATGGCCCGGCTCAACGGCCTGTACGCGCAGTACGTGAACGCGCGGTACCGAGGCTTCGGGCACGTCTTTGCCGGTCGGTTCGGCGCTCGGTCGATCCAGAGCGAGGAGTACCTCTACGACGCGTGCGAGTACGTGCTCCACAACCCGGTCCGAGCAGGGATGTGCGAGCGGGCCGAGGATTGGCCCTGGTCGTACAGCTCGTTTGGCTCCCCCGTTCCGGCCGGGGGCCCGCCTCAGTCCTCGGCCGGCTGAGCCACCGCCCGGTCGTGGATCTCCGCGACGACCGCGGGGTCGGCGA
>CAZMUG010000030.1:12043-20711 GCA_964569165.1 uncultured Gaiellales bacterium | reverse complement strand
CGCATCGACAACCAGCTCCGCGGCCGCTCGGGCCGCCAGGGCGACCCCGGCGAGACGCGCTTCTACCTCTCCGGCCAGGACGATCTCGTGCGCCTGTTCGCCGGCGACCGGATCCACAACATCATGTCCCGGTTCAAGATCCCGGACGACCAGGCGATGGAGTCGGGGATCCTCTCCAAGCAGATCGAGAACGCGCAGAAGAAGGTCGAGGAGCAGAACTTCGTCGCGCGCAAGAACGTCCTCAAGTACGACGACGTCATGAACACGCAGCGCATGGTCATCTACGAGCAGCGCCGCCGCGTGCTCGACGGCGAGGACCTCTCCGACCAGGTGCGCGAGTGGATCCGCGAGACCGTCGAGGCCGGCGTGGGCCAGTTCACGGACGCGGAGTTCGCGGAGGAGTGGGACGTCGACGGTCTCGTGTCCAACATGCAGTCGCTCTACGGCACCGACATCTCCGTGGAGGAGCTGCGGGAGGAGGTGGACGTCGAGAGCCGCGAGGCGCTCGCCGAGGAGTTCGTGGACGACGCGCTCGAGACCTACGACGAGCGCGAGCAGGAGTTCGGCTCGGAGCTCACGCGCGAGATCGAGCGCTACGTGATCCTCCAGACCGTCGACCAGCGCTGGCGGGAGCACCTGGAGGCGATGGACTACCTCCGCGAGGGCGTCCATCTCCGCGCATTCGCCCAGAAGGACCCGCTGGTGGAGTACCGCGGGGAGGGGCACGCGCTGTTCGAGGAGCTCGGGCAGACCATCCGCGAGGAGGTCGTCTTCACGCTCTTCCACGTCGCCGTGCAGGTGGAGCAGCCCGCGCTCGAGCCCATGCATGCTCCCGAGGCGAACCTCCAGTACGAGCACGAGACGTCGGCGGGGGCCGATGCCATCGCGGCCGCCGGGTCCGCGGCGGCCACTGCAGTGGCGGCGCCGCCGCAGGCGACGTCGCCGCTCCCGACGAGCGCGCAGGCCGTCAACGAGCACCGGGACCTCGGCCGCAACGATACCAGCTGGTGCGGATCGGGCAAGAAGTTCAAGCGCTGCCACGGCGCCTGATCCTGGCGCCACGAGTTGCCGGCCACTCTCCGCCAGGACGAGGCAAGCCCCGCCCCTGCACGTCGCGGCGAAGCCCGGCTCGCCTCGACGTCGTGCGCAGCTCGCACCCGTGCCGTGGCGCGTGACGGGTCCCACGGGTCGGGCGTCCTCGTCTTGCGGGCCCGCGCATGACGGGGCACGAGGACGGCGTCAGGTCGCGGCGAGCCCTCTGGGCTCTGCTGCTGGCCGCGCTCGCCTGCTTCGCGGCCCTGACCGCCGTTTTCTGGGCCCGGGTGACCCCGACCGAGCATCCCTCGCCGGTGCCCGAATGGGCCCGGGTCCTGGGCGTGATCGGGGGCCCGGGAGTCCTTCCCGTCGTCGTCCTGGCCGTGGTTGCGGCCCTCGGTTTCGCCCGGAGGTGGACCGAGGCCCGGTTCCTGCTCGTCGCCGTGCTCGGCGCCGGGGTCTCGATGTACGTGGCGCGGATCCTGCTGCAGGCAGCGGGGGCCGACGAGGACGGCGGCCACATGTCCGACTTCCCGAGCGGTCACCTGGTGGCCACGACGGCCTTCGCCGCCGCTCTCGTCGTGCTCGTCTTCTCGGCGACCCACGACCGACCGCTCCGCGCCGTGGCCGTGGGCGTCGCGGCGCTCGCCGTGGCGGTCATGGGGGTCGCACGGGTCGAGGCGGGCGCGCACACGTGGCTCGACGTCGCGGGCGGCGTCGCGCTCGGCCTCGCCTGGGTGCTCGCGAGCGCGCTCGTGGCGCCGCCGGACGGCAGCCGCTTCCCGCATCGACGCACTACGCTCCTGGTCGTCTTCGCTCTCGGCGCGGCGGGATTCGCACTGCTGGCCGCCCTCCACGACCAGGATCCGCTCGCCTCGGTCGACGGGGAGGTCGCCGTGCGGGTCGCGGAGAGCATGCCCGCCTGGGCGGAGGCGATCGCCCGCCCGCTGTCCTGGATCGGCGGCGTGGTCGGCATCACCGCGCTCTGTGTCGTGGTGCTGATCGTGCTCGTGCGCGAGCGCGCGTGGCTCGACCTCGCCTTCTTCGCCGCCGTCGTGCTCGGGACGCAGCTCGCGGTCGCGATCCTCAAGTCCTGGTTCGACCGCCCGCGCCCGGACGCCGGCTCGGCGATCCCGCTTCCCTCGTCGGCATCGTTTCCGAGCGGCCATGCGACCTCCGGAGTCGCGGTCTTCGGTGCCGCCGCCGTGCTCGCCGCGGAGCGCCTGCCGGAGCGCCGGCAGCGGGTGTGGCTCTGGACCGCGGCGATCGCGCTCGGGCTCGCCATCGGCGTCTCGCGCGTCGTCCTGAACGTCCACTACGTGACCGACGTCCTCGCCGGCTGGTGCCTGGGCCTCGCCTGGCTCGCCGCCTGTCTGCTCGTCCGCGACGCGATCCGCGCCCGCACCGCCCGGATCTGACGGGTTTCCCGGCTACCCTTGTCGCGTGGCCGAGGTCGCCCAGAGCATCGACCAGCGTCTCGAGGAGATCGGGGCCCAGCTCGCCTGGGTCCGTGATTACCTTTGACCCCGCTCTGCTAGCAGCGCGCCGAGACGAGCTCGAGGCGACGATGGGCGCTCCCGGCTTCTGGGACGACCAGGCGGCGGCGGCGCGAACCTCGACCGAGCACGCGCGCGTCATCCGCAAGCTCGAGCGCTACGAGCGGCTGCAGCGCGAGCACGACGACGTCGTCGAGCTGCTCGAGCTCGGCGAGGACGAGAGCGACGAGGTGACGGAGATCATCGAGGCGCTCGAGCGTGAGCTCGCCAAGCTCCAGGAGGACGCCCTCTTCACCGGCGAGTACGACGCGGGCGACGCGGTGCTGGAGATACACGCCGGGACCGGGGGAACGGACGCGCAGGACTGGGCGGAGATGCTCCTGCGCATGTACCAGCGCTGGGCCACCGACCGGGGATTCCAGTGGGAGCTGGTCGAGGCGAGCCCGGGGGAGGAGGCGGGCCTGAAGTCCAGCACGATGACGGTCCGGGGCGAGAACGCGTACGGCACGCTGCGGGCGGAGCGGGGCGTGCACCGGCTCGTTCGGCTCTCGCCGTTCGACGCGGCCCATCGCCGCCACACCGCGTTCGCGCAGGTCGTCGTCTCCCCGCTTCTCCCCGACGACGTGGCGGTCGAGCTCGACGAGTCCGACCTGCGAATCGACACGTACCGCTCGAGCGGCGCCGGCGGGCAGCACGTGAACAAGACGGACTCCGCCGTGCGGATCACGCATCTCCCCACGGGCATCGTCGTCCAGTGCCAGAACGAGCGCTCGCAGACGTCGAACAAGCAGACGGCGCTCCGCATCCTGCGCTCGCGCCTGGCGGAGCTCGAGGAGGAGAGGCGGGAGGCGGAGCTCGCCCGCGAGCGCGGCGAAGTGCAGGACATCGGCTTCGGGAGTCAAATCCGCTCCTACGTGCTGCATCCGTACCAGCTCGTGAAGGACCACCGAACGGACCTCGAGGTCGGGAACACCCAGTCCGTCCTCGACGGCGGGCTCGACGGGTTCATCCATGCCTACCTGCTCGCACGGGCGGCCGGACGTGCCCTCTAGCCACGCGTCGTCGGCTACACTCCCGGCTTCCCACGAGCCGGAGCAGCCGTCCTGGCTGCCAGAGCGCTACTCCCGGTGATGGAAGCGGGACTCGAGAACCCCGACACGATGACGACACTCGTCGAGCCAGAGACCGACGTCAGCCAGCCGGTCGCAGCCGCCGATCCGGGCAGCGCCTCGATGATCGTGTTCGAGGACGTGACCAAGGTGTACGAGCCGAGCGTCACGGCGCTCGAGAGCGTCTCGTTCACGATCGACAAGGGCGAGTTCGTGTTCGTCGTCGGGCCCTCGGGCTCCGGCAAGTCCACCGTGATCCGCCTCCTGCTCAAGGAGCTGGAGCCGACCGCGGGGCGGATCATCGTCGGCGGCCGCGACCTGGGCCGCCTGAAGCGCTCGAAGGTGCCGCTCCTGCGGCGGAACCTCGGCTGCGTGTTCCAGGACTTCAAGCTCCTGCCGAACCGCACCGCCTCGGAGAACATCGGCTATGCCCTCCGGGTGCAGGGTGAGTCTCCCGCGCAGATCCGCCGGAAGGTGCCGGAGGTCCTGAACCTCGTCGGCCTCGCCCACAAGATGAACTCCCGGCCGGAGGAGCTCTCGGGCGGCGAGCAGCAGCGCGTGTCGATCGCGCGGGCGATGGTCAATCACCCGTCGCTCCTCATCTGCGACGAGCCGACCGGGAACCTCGACCCCGACACGTCCGTCGGGATCATGCAGCTCCTGTACCGGATCAACCGAACGGGGACGACGATCCTCATGGTCACGCACGACCGCGAGATGGTGGACAAGATGCGCAAGCGCGTGATCGCGCTCGAGCACGGCAAGCTCGTCCGCGACGAGCGCCGAGGAGGGTACGCAGAGGAATGAACCGCCTCCGCGTCCTCTTCGCCGAAGCGCTGCGCTCGATCGGCGCGAACCTCTCGACGACGTTCGCGTCCGCGCTCTCCGTCCTCATCGGCGTCTTCCTCATCGGCGTCTTCATCGGGCTGGGGACGTGGCTCGTCTCCTGGTCCGACGACAAGAAGCGCGAGCTCGCGGTGCACGTCTTCATCAAGGACGAGGCCACGCAGAAGCAGGTCAACCAGCTGCGCATCGCGCTCGAGTCGAACGAGCGGGTGAAGCCGGGCGGCATCACCTTCATCTCGAAGGCCGAGGCGCTCCGGATCATGCGCAAGCGGAGCCCGGAGCTCACCGAGAACCTCGCCTCCAACCCGCTGCCCGCGTCCTTCGACGTCGTGCCGATCAAGGGCGAGGACACCGAGGTGATCGCGAAATCGCTGCAGACGAGCAAGCTCGCCGCCATCGACGACATCCGCTGGGGCAAGGAGGTCTCGCAGCGCATTCTCGCGATCGCGCGCGCGATGCAGGTCATGTTCGCGATCATCGTGCTCGTCCTCCTCGCCGCGTCGACGATCCTGATCGCGAACACGATCCGGCTCTCGATCTTCGCGCGGCGGCGTGAGATCGAGGTGATGAAGCTCGTCGGGGCGACGAACTGGTTCGTGCGGGGGCCGTTCATGCTCGAGGGGGTGCTCACGGGGCTCGCCGGCTCACTCGCGGCGGTGATCCTGCTCTTCCTCAGTCGCGAGGTGGCGATCCCGCAGATCTTCGGCAGCGTGCAGAACGACTCCGACGTGCAGGCGCTCGCCTTCACGTGGACCGCGGCGATCCTCGTCGCGATCGGGCTCGCCGTGGGCGCGCTCGGCTCCGGGCTGACGCTCCGCCGCTTCCTCAGGGTCTGAGCTCCGCCGGCCTCCTCGCGCGCTCGCGCGGGTGGAGGGCGCGGACCGACGGGTACGGTGCCGACGATGCGCTCGCGCCGGCAGTCTGGACGCCAGAAGCGACCGAGTCGTTCCCACCGGGCGACCCGGCGGACGCCGGCGCAGCAGGTGCGCAGGGCGGAGGGGCGCATCACGATCACGCTGCCCTCGCGGCGCAGGGACCCGGAGCGCGTCGTCGCGCACCTCGGCCCGACCAACTCCGGGAAGACGTACGCAGCGCTGAGGGAGCTCGCCGAGAAGCGGTCAGGCGTCTACGCGGGCCCGCTCCGGATGCTCGCCCAGGAGGCGCACCGCCGCCTCGGGGAGTGGATCGGCGTGGAGAACGTCGGCCTCGTCACGGGCGAGGAGCGCGTGAACGACCGCGCGCCCGTCACCTGCTCCACCGTGGAGATGGCACCGCACGCGGGTGACCTGCTCGTCCTCGACGAGGTGCAGTGGGCGGACGACACCGAGCGGGGATCGGCGTGGACGAGGCTCCTGCTCGCCGGTGAGTACCGCGAGATCCTCCTCCTGGGGGCGCTCGACGCGCTCCCGCTCGTGGAGCGCGCGTTCCCGGAGGCCGAGCTCAGGGTCTTCGAGCGAAAGCTGCCGCTCGAGTTCGTGGGCGCGCGAACGCTGCGCTCGCTCACGCGCGGCACGGTCGTGGTCGCGTTCAGCCGCAAGGCGGTGCTCGCCCTCGCCGGCGAGGTGAACCGCCTGCACCCTGGCCGCGTCGCGGTCCTCTACGGCGCGATGCCGCTCGCCTCGCGGCGCGAGGAGATCGAGCGCTTCCTCTCCGGTGCGGCCGACGTCTGCGTCGCGACCGACGTGCTCGGGCACGGCGTGAACCTCCCGTGCGAGACGCTCCTCTTCGCCGAGACGACCAAGTTCGACGGGGAGGAGCGGCGGAACCTGCTCCCGTGGGAGCTCGCCCAGATCGCCGGTCGCGCCGGCCGCTTCGGGCTCGTCGAGCGGGGCCACGTCGGCGTTCTCGCCGGGCTCGGCTGGGGCACGGCGGACCCGGGCCTCGTGGAGAACGCCCTCGAGCCGCACGTCCCGCTCCCGGGCGGCCACCGGGGCTACCGCGTCGTGGACGAGGCGCGCATCAGGCCGAGGCTCTCCGATCTCGGGATCGACGATCCCGCCGATCTCGACGCCGCGCTCGTCGCCTGGCACCGGATCGCGCTCCGCGAGTGGACCTTCGAGAGCTGGCTCGCCGTCGAGTCGCTCCAGCCGCTCAGGCTCCGGCTCGACGCGGTGCGGCGACGTCTCGCGGAGCGGGGTCGCGGCATCTCGCTCGACGACACCTGGGCCCTCGTGAACTCGCCCGTGGACGAGGACGGGCTCGAGCTGCTCGCGACGTTCGCGCTCGCGCTCGCGGGCGACCGCGTCGCCCGGCCGCACCTCGCGTTCCTGCTCGACGACTCGCGCCTCCGTGGAGCCTCCCTCGACGAAGCGGAGCAGATCGGCCGCGAGGCGAGCATCCTCCGCTGGTTCGCGCTCCAGTACCCGGGTGTGGGAGGGGTGACCATCGAGCGCGCGGCGGCGCTCGAGGAGGCGGCTGCGGCACGCGTGGTGGCGCGGCTCCGGGTCGAGGTCGAGTCGCCGACGCTCGGGCGCTGCCGCTCGTGCGGAGCCTCGTGCGCCCCCTGGTTCCCGCTCTGCGACCGCTGCGCGGGCCTGAGAAGCAGGTCCTGATATGAAGACGCCGTGACGCCGGACGAGCTCCGATCCATCCCTCTCCTCGCGGGCGCGAGCACGGAGGCTCTCGAGCGCCTGTCCTCGTCCGCGGGGGAGATGACCTGCGAAGCGGGCCAGATCCTCGCGCTGGAGGGCGACGCGGGGTCCGGGATGTTCGTGGTGCTCGAGGGGGACGTGTCGGTCGAGTGGCGGGGCGGGCGGGTCGAGCTCGGGCCCGGGAGCTTCGTCGGCGAGCTGACGCTCCTTGCACCCGGCGGCACGCGCAACGCCCGCGTCAGGGCCGCCACGCACGTTCGCTGCCTGGCGATCGCCCGCGAGGACGCGCTGCACCTGGTCGAGACCGAGCCGACCGTCGCCCTTGCGATGCTCAAGGAAGTCGCGCGGCGCCTCGCGAACGCACTGCCGGAGTCGTAGCGCGCACGACCCGGCGGCGGCGATCTCGCGGCCGCGAGCTCGACCGGCTGCACTCCCGCGGCGCGGGGCCGTACCTACACTCCCGGCCGTGGCCAAGGCGACGGGGACGAAGCTCATCGCGGACAACCGCCGGGCGCGGCGGGACTACGAGCTGCTCGAGCGCTTCGAGGCGGGGCTCGTGCTCACCGGGACGGAGGTGAAGTCGGCGCGCGCCGGGAAGGTGCAGCTCGGCCAGGCGTACGCGGACATCCGCGAGGGGGAGGCCTGGCTCGTGGGCGCGTCGATCGCGGAGTACGCGCAGGGCGGCCGCTTCGGCCACGAGCCGGACCGGGATCGCAAGCTCCTTCTCCACCGCGGCGAGATCGACTCCCTGTACGGGAAGGTCCGGGAGAAGGGCCTGACGCTGGTTCCGACCCGCATGTACTTCAAGGACGGCCGCGTGAAGGTCGAGCTCGCCCTCGCGCGCGGTCGCGAGCGCGCCGACAAGCGCCGCGTGCTCGCCGAGCGCGACGCCCAGCGCCAGATCGAGCGCGCGCTCAGGCGCCGCCGGTAGCCGGTTGGCATCCGGCCGGCGACGAGTTAGGCTCGGAGGCGCCGAACGAGGAGAGGAGATTTCGTTGCGACACGTAGCGCTGACCGTCAACGGTGCGCGTCACGAGGTCGACCTCGAGCCGCGGGAGCTGCTCGTCTACGTGCTCCGCGAGCGGCTCGGTCTGACCGGGACGAACGTCGGCTGCGACACCTCGTCGTGCGGGAGCTGCACCGTGCTCGTGAACGGCGAGTCGGTGAAGTCCTGCACGATGCTCGGCGTCCAGGCCGACGGCATGGAGATCACCACGATCGAGGGTCTCGCCGCGAACGGCGACCTGCACCCGCTCCAGCAGGCCTTCCACGAGCACCATGCGCTCCAGTGCGGGTTCTGCACGCCGGGCATGATCCTCGCCGCCGCGAGCCTGATCGAGAGCGGCGAGGCCGGGAGCAGGGAGGCGATCCGGGAGGGGCTGGAGGGCAACCTCTGCCGCTGCACCGGGTACCACAACATCGTCGAGGCCGTGGCTGAGGTAGCGGAGGTGGCGTCATGAGCGCCACCGAGACGCGCGCAGCGATCGGGACGTCGGTCAAGCGCAAGGAGGACGCGGCGCTGCTGCGCGGGCGCGGGACCTTCGTCGAGAACCTGACGACCGACCAACTGGCGCAAATCTTCAGTGGCGAG
>CAZMUG010000030.1:863-12033 GCA_964569165.1 uncultured Gaiellales bacterium | reverse complement strand
ACGCTTCCCGGGACCGTGTACATGGCGGTCGTGCGGAGCCCGTACCCGCACGCCCGGATCACGAGCGTGAGCCTCGAGCGGGCGAGGGCGTCCGAGGGCGTCGTCGCGGCATTCAGCGGAGCCGACCTGGCGGACGAGTGGGCGGGCTCGCTCCCGTGTGCCTGGGTCGTCACCGAGGACACGAAGACGCCGCCGCACTACCCGCTCGCGACCGACGAGGCCCGCTATCAGGGCGACGGCGTGGCCGTCGTCGTCGCCGAGAGCCGGGCGCTCGCGAAGGACGCGGCCGAGCTCGTCGAGGTCGAGTACGAGGAGCTGCCCGCGGTGGGCGACGTCGTCAAGGCCCTCGCCGACGGCGCGCCGCTCGTCCATGCCGACCTCGGGACGAACGAGTGCTACGTCTGGAAGCTCGACTCCGAGGGCGGGGTCGAGGACGCGATCGCCGCGGCCGACGTCGTCGTCACGTGCCGGCACCGGCAGCCGCGGCTGATCCCGAACGCGATCGAGCCGCGCGGAGTGCTCGCGCAGGTAGGGCCGACCGGCGACGTCACCGTGTGGTCGGCGACGCAGACTCCACACATCCAGCGGTTCGCGCTCCAGCTCGTGCTCGGCATCCCCGAGTCGAAGATCCGCGTGATCGCGCCCGACGTCGGCGGCGGCTTCGGCTCGAAGCTCCAGGTCTACCCCGAGGACTCCCTGGCGATCGCTCTCTCGCGACGGCTGGGGCGCCCGGTGAAGTGGACCGAGGAGCGGAGCGAGGCGTACCAGGCGACGATCCACGGCCGCGACGTCGTGCACGAGCTCACCTTCGCGGCGACGAAGGACGGGAAGATCACGGCCGTCAAGTCGGAGGCGTGGTGCGCGATGGGCGCCTACCTCCAGCTCGTCGCACCGGGAATCCCGCTGCTCGGGGCGTGGATCTACTCCGGGCCCTACGAGATCCCGCACTACTCGGTCACGTTCACCGGTGTCTTCACCAACACGACGCCGACGGACGCGTACCGCGGGGCCGGCCGGCCCGAGGCGACGTACGTCCTCGAGCGGACGATGGACGCGCTCGCCCGCGAGCTGGGCATGGATCCGGTCGAGCTCCGGCGGAGGAACCTCGTCAAGGAGTTCCCGTACACGATGGCCTCCGGGCTCACGATCGACTCGGGAGACTACGAGGCCACCCTCGACCTCCTGCTCGAGCGCCTCGATCTCGACGGGATCCGGGCCGAGCAGGCGGAGCGGCGCGCGCGCGGCGACGTCAAGCAGCTCGGCGTCGGCTTCTCGACGTACAACGAGATGTGCGGCCTCGCGCCGTCGCGCATCCTGGGCGCGATCCGGTACGCGGTCGGAGGCTGGGACTCGGCGACCGTCCGCTTCCAGCCGCTCGGGTCGGTGCAGGTCGTCGTGGGGACGTCCCCGCACGGCCAGAGCCACGAGACGACGTTCTCGCAGATCGTGGCCGACCGGCTCGGTGTGGACGTGGACGACGTCGAGGTGCTGCACGGCGACACCGCCGTCTCGCAGCTCGGCATGGACACCTACGGCAGCCGCTCCCTGGCGGTCGGCGGGATCGCGCTCTTCCACGCGACGGAGAAGGTGATCGCGAAGGCGCGGGCGATCGTCGCCCACCAGCTCGAGGTGGCCGAGGACGACCTTGAGTTCGCGGACGGGACGTTCTCGGTGAAGGGGTCCCCCGACCGGTCGCTGGACATCGCGGCGGTCGCCTTCCAGGCCCATGTGGCCCACAACCTGCCGGACGGGATGGAGCCCGGGCTCGAGGAGACGGCGACGTACGATCCCGGGAACTTCTCCTGGCCGGGTGGCGCGCATGCCGCCGTCGTGGAGGTGGACACCGAGACCGGCGACACGCGTCTCCTCCGCTACGTGGCCGTGGACGACGTCGGAACGGCGATCAACCCGCAGATCGTGGACGGCCAGGTCCACGGCGGAGTGACCCAGGGCATCGCCGCGGCGCTGTACGAGGAGGGTGTCTACGACGACGGGGGCAACCTGCTCACGACGACGATGGCGACGTACCTCGTGCCGAGCGCGGCGGAGGTCCCGTCGTACGAGACCGACCGCACGGAGACGGTCGCCGACAACCCGCTCGGAGTGAAGGGCGTGGGGGAGACGGGCACGATCGCGTCCGCCCCCGCGGTCGTGAACGCGGTCGTGGACGCGCTCTCGCACCTCGGGGTCACCGATATCGACATGCCGGCCACGCCCGAGCGAGTCTGGCGTGCGCTCGAGGAGGTGAGGACGTGATCCCCGCACCGTTCGACTACGAGGTCGCGGAGTCCGTCGACCATGCGATCCAGCTGCTCGGCCACGACCCGGACGTGAAGCTCCTCGCCGGCGGGCAGTCGCTGCTGCCCGCGATGAGGCTCCGGATCGCCCGCCCCACGAAGCTCGTCGACGTCGGTAGGCTTGCCGACCTCGCCTACGTCCGCGACGACGGAGACCACGTCGCCGTGGGCGCCCTCACGCGCCATGCGGACGTCGCCTCCGATGCGCTCCTCCGCGAGCACTGCCCGCTCCTCGCGCACGCGGCCGGGAAGATCGGCGACCCGCAGGTTCGCCACCGCGGGACGATCGGCGGGTCGGTGGCGCACGGCGACCCGGCGGGAGACCTGCCGGCGGTGATCCTCGCCCTCGGCGCCGAGCTCGTCGTCCGTGGGGCGAAAGAGCGGGCCGTCCCGGCGGCGGAGTTCTTCACCGGGGTCTTCCAGGCGGCGATCGGCCCGGGCGAGATGCTCACCGAGATCCGGGTGCCGAAGCTGGGAGCGTCCACCGGCTGGGCGTACGTGAAGATGAGCCGGCGCGCCCAGGACTGGGCGACGGTCGCGGTCGCCGCGGTCGTCGAGCGCTCGAACGGCTCGCTCGGAAAGGCGGCGATCGGGCTCACCAACATGGGAGCGACGCCGCTCCGCGCGACCGCCGCGGAGGACGCGCTCGCCGGGGGCGCGACGATCGAGGACGCATCGGCGCTCATCGCGGACGGGACGGAGCCCCCCACCGACCACGCCGCGAGCTCGGAGTTCCGCCGGCACCTCGCAGGCGTGCTCGGGCGCCGGGCGCTGGAAGAGGCAGCCGCGAGGTAGGCGGCAGGCAAGGAACGGGGACCGCGCTCGCGCGGCGGGCGCGGTCCCCGGGAGATCCCGCTAGCGGTACGAGAACGACCCGACGGCCGGGGCCGGAACCTTCTCGAGGACGGTCTGGATCACCTCGTCCGCGTTCATCCCGTCGCCGAGGATGAGCCGGTGGCGAAGAACGTACGGGGCCATCTCGTGCACGTCCTCGATCGTCACCTCGTCGCGCCCGTGCAGCCGCGCGCTCGCCTTCGCCGCGCCGGCGAGGTGGATGATCCCCCGCGAGCTCACTCCGAGCTCCACGCCAGCCATGTCCCGTGTCGCGCGAGCGACGGCGACCAGGTAGCGGCCGACCTCCTCCGGGAGATAGGTGGCATCGAGCTCCTCGCGCGCCCGGTCGAGACCGACGACCCCGAGCAGCGGCTGGACCTCGCCGAGCATGTCGGGCGCGACGCCCTTGTGCGGGAGGTCGAGCATCCCGTACTCGCAGTCCGCGTCCGCGTAGTCGAGCTCGATCTTGAAGAGGAACCGGTCCAGCTGCGACTCGGGCAGCTCGAAGATGTCCCGGTGCTCGTAGGGGTTCTGCGTCGCGATGACCAGGAACGGGTCGGGAAGCACGTGCGATCGGCCGTCGACGGTGATCTGCCGCTCCTGCATCGCCTCGAGCAGCGCCGCCTGCGTGCGCGGCGGTGTCCGGTTGATCTCGTCCGCGAGCAGCACGTTCGTGAAGACGGCGCCGGGGAGGAAGACCCGCTCACCGGTCCTGGTGACGTTCGTGCCCGTGAGCTCCGCGGGCGTCGTGTCGGGCGTGAACTGGATGCGCTTGAAGGAGGCGCCGAGCATGTGCGCGGTCGCACGTGCGATGAGCGTCTTGGCGCTCCCGGGCGGGCCCTCGAGCAGCACGTGCCCGCGTGCGAGCGCCCCCACGAGCAGGAGCTCGACCGCGCGCTCCTGTCCCAGCACGACTTTCGCGATCTCGTCCTTCGCCCGCTCGCGCAGGTCGATGAGGCTTTCGTACGGCGCCTCCACCATGAGTGCCACGATCGTCCCTCCCGTTCTCCTCGGTTCTGCCGCACGGCGTAGCGGCATCGTCGAGGCACCCGGCTCCCCAGCCACATGCCCCTATCCCACTATCGAGGGAGACCCCGGGGGCGTCAACCCTCGGACGGGGGCCTTGGGCCCGGCTACGAGACGGGAGAGATGGGGGGCGTGACCGACGTCGGCACGGAGGCCATCGCGTCGAGCAGCACGGTGTCCACGCTCGTGTCTCCGCTGACGACGATGCGGTGGCGGAGCACGAACGGAGCCATCTCGCGAACGTCGTCCACGGTCACCGTGTCGCGCCCGTTGAGGCGCGCGTTCGCCTTGGTCGCGTTCATGAGGTGGATCATCGCCCGTGAGCTGACGCCGAGCTCCACGCCCGGCAGCTCGCGGGTCTTCCGGCCGACGCCCACGATGTAGCGGCCGACCGACTCCGGCAGGATCGTGTGCTCGAGCTCCTGGCGGGCCTTGTCGAGGCCGACGACCCCGAGCAGCGGCCGGACCTCGCCCAGCATGTCGGGGGCGAGCCCGTTGTGCGGGAGGTTGAGCATCGAGAGCTCGCTGTCCGCGTCCGCGTAGTCGAGCTCGATCTTGAACAGGAAGCGGTCGAGCTGGCCTTCCGGGAGCGGGAACACGCCCTCGTGCTCGTGCGGGTTCTGGGTGGCGATCACGAGGAACGGGTCGGGGAGCTTGTACGCGCGGCCGTCCACCGTGACCTGGCGCTCCTGCATCGGCTCGAAGAGGGCGGCCTGCGTGCGCGGCGGCGTGCGGTTGATCTCGTCGGCGAGGAGGACGTTGGTGAAGACGGCTCCCGGCATGAACACCTGCTCGCCGGCCTTGACCACGTTCTGGCCGTTGAGCTCGACCGGCGTCGTGTCCGGCGTGAACTGGATGCGCTTGAAGGAGGCGCCGAGCATGTGCGCGGTCGCGCGGGCGAGCAGCGTCTTCGCGCTGCCGGGCGGGCCTTCGATGAGGACGTGGCCGTGCGAGACAGCGGCGATCAGCAGCAGCTCGACCGTCCGGTCCTGCCCGATGACGACCTTCGAGACCTCGGCCTGCGCGCGCTCCCGCAGACCGGCGAGGTCGTCGTACTTCTCCTCCATCATCAACGCCACTGCCGTGTCCTTTCGCCTCGTCGAGGCCTGTCGGGCCCCGGTTCGCCTTGCAGCCGCAGTCGGGCCGGTCCGCTTATCGGCAGCTATCCTCGAAACCTGAACACACATACGGGGGCGATCAGGTTTCGACGTGGTCGGTTCTCCGGCAGAGCTGCGAGCCGAGGTCGCCGGTTGGCCTCGAAAATCCACCGGCACCAACGCAAGTGCGAAGAACGATCTCGCACTCGCCGCCTAGCACCTAGCTAGGTACGGCGACGTCGACCCGGGTTGGGCCCGAGGCCCGGGATCCGGCGCCAACGATCGGGCTCGGCGCCGAGGGAGAGCCAATCGCCCGGAGCGCGACACGTCAGGATGGCTGGCCCGCCGGTGGGTCGTCCGTGAACCGGCCGGCGGGTGAGAGCAAGCGCGGACTACGCTCGTAGAGGCCCTGTTCGGTGCGACCGCGGACGCGGGTTCGATTCCCGCCGCCTCCACTCGGTAGGAAAAGGGCGAAGGAGTACGAGAACGAGTCCTGTGCAGGGAGAATGCCTGCGCAGGACTGCGAACGGCTCCGCACGGAAAGTGGCGCATTTGCGACTGGTCTTAGCTGTCGCGGTCGCAGCCGGGTAGCAGCGGGGGCGCCGTTGGGTCGCATGCGACCCACGGGGCCCCTGCTGGGCTCGGCCGCCGCGCGAGCCCGGAGGCTTGGTGGCTCGTCGTAGGGTCCATGTCGATCAGCTCTCACTGGTCGCAGTCAAGTCGCCTCCTGGTCGCCGGCGTCGCGTGCCGTATGTGCATGTCCACACGTCAGAGGAGTTGGCGGCGTTCGACCGGTCGATCGCGAACAGCATGCGTATCCGGGGCGACGCACTCTCCGACGACGAGAAGTGGTGTCCAGGCGACTGCTGGACGCGGATCCACCGTGATCGTCGGCACTGCGGGCGGCGCTGGTGCGACGCGGTTCGGCCATCCTGGGCGGCGTCGTTCCGATCGGTGATCTATTCGGCGCTGAACGCGTACTGCGAGCTGTACGGCTCCGAGGCGAAGGTGCTGCAAGGTGTGCTCACCTGTACAGCCGAGCCTTGGTGGTGGGACACGTCGAAGTGCTCGCATCCACCCGAGGCTGCGTGTTCGGGGCCGCTCGGTTGTCGCGTTCTCGACTCAGTTGCCGAGGATCAGCGGCGGCTCTGGTCTGCTCGGCGTCACGAGACGCTGAACGCAGCGCGGACGGCGGCTATCCGCCAGCTACGGCGAGAGGGCTGGGACAACGAGCGGATGCCGACGCTGTTGCTGTGGGTGATGGAGGATCAGTCCCGCGGCGTGCCTCATCTGCACTTCGTTCTCGGCCATACGACCGCGCTCGAGAAGGCGTTCGCGCGGGCGTTCTTCCGCGAGCTGAAGTCCGCGGCGTACGCGCATGGTCTCGGGCATACGACGACATACGAGAAAGCCGTGCTCGAACAGGGGAAGTACGAGGCGCGTCGACTTCGGAACTACGTCTCCAAGCTCGGTCAGTACCTCTCGAAGAGCGATGGGGCGGCGGCGTTCCTTCTGCGTCACTCGGGCGAGCGCGTCTTCTACGTCGCACCATGGCTCAGCCGTCTGTCGGGCGTCACGATGACCGTCGCTCGCCTTGCTCGTCGTGTCTGGGCCGCCCGCAAGGGTCTGATCGAGATGCCGACGCTGACCGCCGGGCAGGAGGAGCTCGTCGCGCTTCTTCTCGATCCTGTGATCCTCGCTCCAAATGCGCCGTAACGCCCGCCCGTCCGCGGCTCCCCCGGCGGGCGACCCGGCTTGGGGGCCACGCGGGAGCGCAGCGATCGCGGGGGCCGGGTCGTCCGACGCGCGGGCGGGCGTTCCCGGTGGTACCTTCAGACGATGCGGTGGATCGCTTTCACCGCTCTTGGGGTGCTGGCGCTTGTTGCTGCGTCAAGTTCGTCTGCGCCGCAAGCGGCAATAGCGTCGTCATGCGTCGGTGCGCAGGTGCACTACGGCCAGGCTCCAAAGCCGCGACTCGGGATCAGGCTTCCATGGATCGCTGCGGGGCGACAGGGACGCAAGGTGATCGGGCATCTCTTCTACTACGGGCAGTCTCTGCGAGAGCAGAGTGGCGGTCGCCTCATGATCTACACCGGAGGCGAGTCGCCCGGCGGCGGTTCCACGAAGATCCTTTGGGTGGTTCGGCCGCTCTCCTCGTCGCAGGTTGTGATCACTGGACGTCAGCTGGATGGCGCGGGCAGGTTCCAACAACAGTTCAGGGCGGCTTCGGCTGCGCGGGGAACCGTCTTCCCGTCGATCATCGACGTCCCAAGCGCAGGCTGCTGGTTGTTGACGGTTCGGAACGGGCGCGTAGCTGGAAGCTTCGCGGTCGTGGCGGTCGATCGGCCAGCTGCCGAGGAACCGGTCGCCTGCACCGAGAGCGAGGTGGAGCAACTGGTGCAGCGCTTTGCTCGCGCATTCAACGAAGGCAACTTCGAGGAACTTGACCGCATCTTCGCGCAGGAGCCGGACTTCGAGTGGTATGTCACAGCTGCACCTGGAGAACGCATAGAACTGCCGATAGCGAGCGACCGCGCATCACTGGTGCCCTATTTTCGAGTGCGTCATGATCTCGGAGAGCGGCTGACGGTGACGCGATTCCGCTTCAACGGGAACGGACGCAGCTCGTGGACGTACGGCAACTTCGAATTCGCGCTGACGCGCAGCGCGCGCGACCTGCCTGCTACGGCGTACGGTGGGAAAGGCGCAGCCCTCTGCTATCGAAACCGATTGGATGAGCTGATCGTCTGGGCGATGGCGGAGGCGACTTGAAAGGTCTTTAGGCAGAGCATCCACACATCTGTCGTCCGGCGTCATCTGTCATACTCCGACAGGTGACACGCGATGACAGGATCAGCCGTGGGTAGGAAGCGCAGGCAGGACACGCTGCTGGCGCACTGCATCGCGCGCGCGGTGATCGATAACGCGGGCGGCCTCGAAGCCGCGAAGGAGAAGTACGGCGACGATGCGTCGACGCTTGCGGCTCAGGGCAAGTGGCGGCAGGTCAGGCTGCTGCTCAAGGTCACGCCGAAGGCATCGCGCGTGGCCGGGTTCATCATCCTGTGGGCGCTCGCAATGAAGGGGGAGGGCAGGGGCGCTTACACGATCTCCGAGTACCAGCGGTACTACAACGAGAACGAGCGGAAGGCCTACCGCGATCAGGCCGAGTTTCGTGAGCTGTGGCCTGAGTTCGAGACACCGAACGAGCTGGCGGAGCAAATCCTCCCGCAGCTTCGTGGGAGGCTCGATGCAACGAAGCTGCCTTCGACGGTCACGGTCGTGGCAGCGACGTGACCGGGAGGCTCATCCGGATGCCGCTCCGCGCTGGGCCAGAGCCGTGGCTGTCCAAGCGACAGGTAGCGGCCCACTTCGGCTTCTCGACGCGCTGGGTCGAGTTGCGAGTCAACGAGGGCATGCCGTCGCAGCTGTTCGGTGGTCATCGGAGATTCAGAGTCAGTGAGTGCGAGGCGTGGCTTCTGGAAAGGGGAGTGGCGTGATCATCAAGCGCGGGAAGGGGTACGGCGTCAGCGTCTATGACTCGGCGCTCAAGCGGAAGCGATGGGTTGGGACGTTCAAGACTCTTGGCGAGGCGCGAGAGGCTGAGCGGGTGGCGTCTCGTCGTCGTGGAGTCGGACGGCTGACATGCGGCGAGTTCAGCGACTTGTGGCTCACGGACTACGCCCGTGCCGCTGGAGCCACTCAGAGGACGTATCGCTACGGCGTGGCGGCGTTCGTCAAGGAGTTCGGGCACGTCCGGCTCGCGGAGTTCGATCGGTTCACGGCCCGGAGTTGGGCGATGCGCGCACCCCAGTCGAACGTTCGCATCGTTCGCGCAATGTTCACGGACGCGATCAACGATCAGCTGCACCCCGGGCCGAATCCGTTCGCGAACCTGCGGCTGGAACAGTCGCGCGGGCGGAAGGATCTGATCGCGCTCACCGAGGAAGAGCTGAAGGAGCTGTGCGAGAAGGCGCTCGACGTGCACGGCGAGTTCGGGCCGACGTTTCGGGCGATGGTCATATTCTCGGCGTACGTAGGGCTTCGCCCGGGCGAGCTGTTCGCGCTCGAACGCGGCGACGTCGGCCGCGACGAAGTGACGATCCGCCAGAACCTCGACGGCACGGGAACCATCAAAGCTCCGAAGAACGGGCGGGAGCGGATCGTCGTCCTGCCGCCACCTGCTCGCGCAGTGTTGACGGATGTGCCGGTGCGTCTCGACATCCCGTGGCAGTTCGTCACGCCGCGCGGTCGGCGGTTCACGAAGTCGAGCCTCTACTACTATTGGAACCCGGTACGCGCGGCGTTCGGTCGGCCGGGCATGGACTTCTACGAGCTGCGGCACTTCTGCGCCACGCACCTATTGGAGTTGGGCGTGTCCCATGCGGACGTGGCGATCCAGCTCGGACACACGGACGGCGGCGCGCTCGTCATGTCGACGTACGGCCATCCATCCGAGGATCTGGCTCGCGAGCGCGTGAAGCGGGCCTACGAAGCGAACGTGACACGCTTGCGAGTCGCAGAGGGTCGGTCGCAGAAGGGTCGCAAGGCGGTCTGACGGTGGCACTGCTGCGCGGATCTTCGCTCCTTTCGAACCCATCGCCTCCATAGCCGGCCGGGGATGCGAAGCCGGGGTCAGGTCTTGCATTCCGACATCGCTGCCTCGTACCGGCGAGACGTCACCGACTCCTCCTACGACCCGCTCGATCGGCTGACCACCGTTGCCAGCGGCGGCCAGATGAAGAGCTACGCCTACGACGTCGGCTCGAACCCGGTGACGACGACGCTCCCCTCGGGAACGGCTATGTCTTCGTACTTCACTCTCGCCGGTTGCTGGAATCCGAATGACAGGGACAGGCCGGGGTAAGCCGCACAGTCGGTCAGTGGTCCCCCTGATGTGCCTCGGCCCGTCGTGGCGGATATTGCGATTACGAGACGTGTCCGTATCGGATTCTCTATCCGACAAGGAGGTGCCAGACATGGTTTCCCCGTCTCTCACCAGGCGTCCGGCACAGGCAGCGGCGTCCGGCCGCGCCAGCGAGTTGGGCCAGGGGGAGCAGCGAGGTCGCCAAGCGGAGGCCACCGTCTCGCCCGAGCAGCACACGCTCGCGCGGTCGGTCGTGCTCCACTTGCTTCCGGGCGCGGCCCTGTTCGCGTTCGTCATCGGCGCGACGGCGGTCGGCGTGCCGGGGATACTCGCGCTGCTCGCGGGGATAACGCTGGTGATCGTTCCGATCGAGCTTGGCTATCTGCTGTACCAGGCGCGGTCGAAAACCGGGCGCTGGTCGGTCTGGGAGGTGGTCGACTACCGTGAGCCGATGCCGGCGGGCCGCATCGCGCTATGGGCGATCCCGCTCGTCGTGTGGTTCGTCGTCATGCTGTTCGTCTCGACCGCCCTTCTCGACCAGCCGCTCGCGGACGGGCTCTTCTCCTGGTATCCGGAGTCCATCCGGGAGTTTGCGTCCTTCGAGGGCGACGAGACGTACGCGACGTGGATCGTCGCAGCGGTGTTTGCGGTCGCGGTCCTGATCAACGGCGTCCTCGGCCCCGTGGTCGAGGAGCTGTACTTCCGCGGGCATCTGCTTCCGCGGATCGACCGCTTCGGGAGGGGCGCGCCCGCCCTCAACGCCGTTCTCTTCTCGCTCTATCACCTGTGGACGCCGTGGCAGAACCCCGGCCGGATCCTCGGGCTGCTCCCCTGGATCTACGCCGTGTGGCTGAAGCGCAGCGTGAAGCTGTCGATCGTGATCCACGTCTCGGTGAACTGCATCTTCCTGCTGTTCGTCCTCGCGGCGGTTCTCGCCTCGTGACGCGCACCGCGCCCTCGGGGTTCCGGCCCGTACGGGTCGACCACCTCGAGGCCGCGGAGAGCCGGTGAAGGCCGCCGTGCGCGCCGCCCAGGGCGAGCGAGGTGACCAC
>CAZMUG010000030.1:0-853 GCA_964569165.1 uncultured Gaiellales bacterium | reverse complement strand
CCGGCGCCGGTCGACCACCCCGAGGGCGCGGGCGAGCCTGTGAAGGCCGCCCAGGCGCGCGAGGTCGATTGCCGCCGGCCTCGGTGCGATGGGCGGGCTTCCGGGAGCCGTCGACGATGAGCACCCCGCGCTCCGCCGAGGTTGGGCAGTCGGGTGGCGCTCGACGAGCGGGGCGGCCTCGCAGCGCCAGGCTCGACGCGGTCATCCTCGAGGCGGCTGGTGACCTGCTTGCGACAGAGGGCTACGGCGCGACCGGGATCGAGGCGATCGCCCGTCGCGCCGGCGTGGGAAAGACGACCATCTACCGCCGTTGGCGCTCGAAGGAGGAGCTCGTGACGGAGCTTCTCGCCCGGATCGCGGACGAGATGATGCCGGTCGCCGACCTCGGCGACACGAGGCGCGAGCTCAACCTGCTGGTGGCCACGACGATCAGGCACCTTACGCGGACATCCACCGGGGGCGTCTTCCAGGCTCTCGTCTCCGAGTTCTCCCACAACCCCGCTCTGCGCGATCTCGTTCACAGGCAGGTCGTCGGCACCCGACGCGCCGAGGTGCGTGCCGTGATCGAGCGCGGGATCGCGCGCGACGACCTGCGTGCGGACACGGACGTGGAGATCGCGCACGAGTTGTTGATCGGCCCGATCTACTACCGGTTCCTCTTTGGCGGCGAGCGCCTCAGCCGACGGTTCGGCGAGCGCATCGTCGCCTGCTTCCTGCGCGGAGCCGCGGCGGGAACCGCCTCGACGTAGCCGGGAAAAGCCGCACCGTCGGTCAGTGGCCGCACCGATGTGCCGCGGCCGCGAGGCACGACACACTCCAATAGCGAAACGGATGCGTATCGATTCGGTTGGGA
>CAZMUG010000029.1:0-21514 GCA_964569165.1 uncultured Gaiellales bacterium | reverse complement strand
CGACGCTGAAGCGCCGCACCAGGCGCCGCACCAGGCGCCGCACCAGGCGCCGCCCCGCGCGACGGGCGCCTACACGCAGTCCTTGAGCCCCTGCGCCTCTGGCAGCGACTCGAGCTTCTTCAGCGTGTTGTTCTCGATCTGGCGGATGCGCTCCCGCGTCACGCCGAAGGCCTGGCCGACCTCCTCCAGCGTGCACGGCTGCGAGCCGTCGAGCCCGTACCGGAGCATGATCACCTGCCGCTCGCGCTCGGGCAGCGCCCCGAGCGCGAGGACGACGTCCTCCCGCCGCAGCGCGAGCGAGGCGCTGTCGAACGGCGACTCGGCCTGCTCGTCCGGCACGAAGTCGGCGAGGGAGGAGTCCTCCTCGTCACCGACGGGCTTCTCCAGGGATATGGGCATCTGCGCCATTCGCAGGATCTCGCGCACCTCGTCGGTCTCGATCTCGAGCTCGGCGGCGATCTCCTCGGGGAGCGGCTCCCGGCCGAGGCGCTGCACGAGCTGGCGCTCGATGTGCACGACCTTGTTCAGCTTCTCGACCATGTGCACCGGGATGCGGATGGTGCGCGCCTTGTCCGCGATCGCACGCGTCACGGCCTGCCGGATCCACCACGTCGCGTACGTCGAGAACTTGTAGCCGCGGCGGTACTCGAACTTCTCGACCGCGCGGATGAGCCCGAGCGAGCCCTCCTGGATGAGGTCGAGGAAGGAGAGCCCGCGACCCAGGTAGCCCTTGGCGATGGAGACGACCAGCCGCAGGTTGGCCTCGATCATGTGCTGCTTCGCGGCCATGTCCCCACGCTCGATCCGCTTCGCGAGCGTGACCTCCTGGTCCGCGGTCAGCAGCGGCACCTTTCCGATCTCGCGGAGGTAGAGGCGGAGCGAGTCGAGCGAGACCTCCACGGAGAGGTCGAGCTTCGGCTCGATCTTCTCCTCTTCCGGAGCCTGTGGAAGCTCCTCGTGGGGGAGCGACTTGTGCTCGGCGCCTTCCACCAGCTCGACCGAGTGGTCGATCAGATAGGCGTAGAAGTCCTCGATCTGCTCCTTCGTGAGCTCGACCTCGTCGAGCCCCGAGACGATCTCGTCGTAGGTGAGAAACCCCTTCTCGAGCCCCTGCTCGACGAGGCGCTGGAGCTCCTCGACCTCGGGGAGGGCAACATCGACAGACAGCATGGTCCCGGCTCTCTCCTCTCGCGCTCGAACGGATTACCGACCAACCACCTGCACCGAGCCGGCGTCGCCTGCTGCCCCGGCTCCACCACCAAGCGCGCGGATACTAGTCCGGAACGGACGATTGTGGAAGAGGGGTCGTCACGGTTGCGCCGCGAGACCGTCAGCGCGCCCTGACCTCGCCGACGACGTCCCCGAGCGAGTTCGTCACGGGCACGTGCCCGAGCGTGCCGGCGTCGAAGCCGAGCCGCCCGAGGAACGCCGCGAGCGCGCTGCGCACGGCCCGTGAGGCTCCGTCCTCGACCTTGAGCGCGATACCGAGCCCCTCGCCCGAAGCGGCGCAGAAGAGACCCTCGGCGCCGCCCTTTGCCACCCAGCCCGTGCCGAGGCGCATGAGCTCGGTGTCCGCGCCGCCCGGGCCGCTGATCAGCTCGGGCCGCGCGCGCATCGCCCTGGCGGCGCGCGCGCCGCCGTCGAGCGACTCGAGACGGGAGAAGGCGAGCGCCATGCGCTCCAGCGGCAGCGCGAACGTGACGACCCCGCACCCGTCCGGCGCGGTGGGGACGGTGGCGGCGTCCACCCCGGCGGCCGCGCACACCTCCTCGAGCATCGCCTGCTGGCAGGGATGCCCGGGGAGCCGGTACCCGTCCGTGGGCCAGCCCCGCTCGCGGCAGAGCAGGAGCATGCCCGCGTGCTTGCCCGAGCAGTTGTGCTGAAGGCGTGTCGGCTCCGGTCCGCACTCGAGGTCGTCCTCTCCCACGTGCGCCTTGGCGAGCAGGCTGAGCACGGGAGCGAGCTGGTCGGGCCGGTGCATGTGCGACGCGCACGCGATCGCGATCTCGCCGTCGTCCAGGTCCGGGCGCGCACGGACGAGCGGCAGCGCCTGGAGCGGCTTCGCCGAGCTTCGGAAGTAGGTCACGAGCTGCGGATCGCCCGCCGCCGCGACGACCCGGCCGCCGTCCACGGCGACTGCATGAACCAGATGCCGGGCTTCGACGACGCCCGCGCGAACGACCTCGACGAGGATCTCGGTCACGAGGCCGGAGCCTAGTCGCGGCTCTCTTGACAATGGTCGGGATTTCCCGTATGTTTGGACAACATGGACCATTGGGACCCGACCGACTACCCCGCCGACGACGTCCTCGTCGTCGATGACCCCGAGCAGCTGAAGGCGCTCGCGGACGATCTCCGCGGTCGCATCATCGGCCTCCTCCGGGAGCGGGCGTGGTCCACCCAGCAGCTCGCGCGTGAGCTCGACGTTCCCAAGGGGACGGTCGGCCACCACCTGAAGGTGCTCGAGCGCGCCGGGCTGATCCGGGTCGTCCACACCAGGCAGGTGCGCGCGGTGACCGAGAAGTTCTACGGCCGCGTCGCGCGCCTCTTCCTGTTCAAGGCGGAGGACCCGGCCGACGCGCGAGCGCTCGGGGCATCGACGCTCCGCGAGGCGGCGTCCCAGCTCGAGCAGGCTCCGGGAACGGGTACCTGGGGGCTCGTGCTGTCCCGGCTCACGCCCGAGGACGTGCGCCGCTTCGACCGGCGCGTCGGCCGACTGCTCGAGGACTTCCGCACCGCCGACACGCCCGGGGGGCGCGCACATCGGCTGGCCGTCGCCGGCTGGGCCGTGGATGCGTGTGACGAGCCGGATGCGTAGCCTCCGGCCGCACGGCGGGCTCTGGCGCCACCCCGACTTCCTCAAGCTGTGGTCGGCCGAGACGATAAGCGTCTTCGGCTCGCAGGTCGGTCAGCTCGCCCTGCCGCTCGTGGCGGTCCTCGTCCTCGATGCGACGGCCTTCGAGGTGGCGGCCCTCGGCGTCGTGCTCTTCCTGCCGTTCATCTTCTTCACGCTGCCGGCCGGCGTGTGGGTCGACCGCCTCCCACGGCGCCCCATCCTGATCGTGGGTGACCTCGGACGCGCGGCACTCCTCGCGACGATCCCGATCGCGTACTTCGCGGATGCCTTGACGCTCGCACAGCTCTTCGTGGTCTCGTTCCTCGTCGGCACGCTGCAGGTGTTCTTCGACGTCGCGTACCAGTCGTACCTGCCGTCGCTCGTCGAGCGAGAGCAGATCATCGACGGCAACTCGAAGCTGGAGATCAGCCGCTCGGCGGCGCAGGTCGGCGGCCCCGGCCTCGGAGGCCTCCTCGTCGAGATCTTCACCGCGCCGTACGCGGTGCTCGTGGACGCGGTCAGCTTTCTCGGCTCGGGGCTGTTCCTCCTCCGGATCCGGAAGGCGGAGGCGCGCCCCGAGGTCGCGGTCGTGAACGGTCGCAAGGTGAGCCTGTGGACGGATCTCAGGGAGGGCCTGCACTTCGTCCTCGGCGACGCGAACCTGCGGGCGCAGGCCGGGTGCACGGCGACGTCGAACTTCTTCGCGAGCGTGGCCTTCTCGATCCTCCTCGTCTTCGCGGTACGCGAGCTTGGCCTGTCCGCCGGAGCGATCGGGATCGTGTTCTCGATCGGAGCCGCAGGGGCACTGGCGGCTGCGTTCACCTCGCGACGCGTCTCCGCGCGCTTCGGCATCGGGCCGACGTCGATCGTCGCCGCCGCGCTCTTCGGGCCCGCGACGCTGGTCGTGGCGCTCGCTCCGGCGGGTCGGGCGGCGATCCCGGTTCTCGTCGGCTCACAGCTCGTGTTCGGATACACGAGCGTCCTCTACAACATCGTCCAGGTCAGCTACCGGCAGGCGATCTGCCCGCCAAGGCTCCAGGGGCGCATGAACTCCGTCATGCGGTTCCTGGTCTGGGGAACGATCCCGCTGGGAGGGCTGCTCGGCGGGGCGCTGGCGACGTGGATCGGCCTGCGCGAGACGATCGTCGTCGGAGCGGTCGGCGGAGGTCTCTCCTTCCTGTGGCTGCTGCTCTCGCCCCAGCGGCATCTCCGCGAGATGCCGGAGCTGGTCGCCGACGAGGGGCTGCCCGAGCCCGCTCCCGCGTAGGCGGTACCGTCAGCTCCATGCCGGAGCTGCCCGAGGTCGAAGCGTGGGTGCGCGAGCTCGACCCGCTCGTCTCCGCCGCGCCGATCGAGCAGGCGGGGCCCGCGCACATCGCCACGCTGAAGACGATCGACCCCCCGCTCGCAGCGCTCGACGGGCGCCGGCTCGCAGGAGCGCGGCGCCGGGGAAAGAACCTCCTCTTCCCCACCGAGGACGGCGAGCTCGTCCTCCGCGTCCACCTCATGAGCGCGGGGCGCCTGCGGTTCCTCGAGCCGGGCGCGAAGCGGCCGAAGACGCCCATGTTCCGGCTGCGCTTCCGGGGCGGCGCGGAGCTCGTCCTGACGGAGGCAGGCAAGAAGAAGCGGGCCGGAGTGTGGCTCGTCACCCCCGAGCGGCTGGACGCCGATCTCGCGCACCTCGGTCCCGACGCGCTCGAGATCGACGCCGCCACGCTCGACGAGATCCTCCGGCGCGAGCGCCGCCAGCTCCATCCGCTGCTCCGCGACCAGCGCGCGCTCGCCGGGATCGGCCGTGCGCACGCCAACGAGATCCTGCTGCGCGCGCGGCTGTCGCCGTTCAAGGCGTCCACGGAGCTCACGGACGAGGAGGCAGCGCGGCTCGGCACGGCGATCCGGGAGGACCTGGAACGGGCGCTCGAGCTCCGCGAGCAGGGTAAGGGGGACACCGCCGTCTACCTCGTCCACGACCGTCTCGGGCAGCCGTGCCCTCGGTGCGGCACGCCGATCGCGCGCGTAGACTTCGAGGAGCACACCATCTACTACTGCCCGAGCTGCCAGACCGGGGGGCGGCTCCTCAAGGACCGGCGGCTCTCGCGGCTGCTCCGCTGACGGCAGGCCTGCACCCGGTTGCTACGGTGGCCCCCGTGCCCGACGGGTTGAAGCTCCAGGAGGACCTCCAGGCGTCGTCGCCCGAGATCGCGCTCGCACTGTCGCGCGCGGGCGTCCGCGGCGTGCAGAAAGCGGTGCGCATCCGCCGCGACGACGCGGAGACCGTGATGGCGGCCGTCATCGACTGCACCGTCGATCTCGCCGCCGACCAGAAGGGCGTCCACATGTCGCGCTTCCCCGAGCTCTTCGAGGAGGCGATCGACGTCGTCGTCGGCGAGGAGGCCCTGCTCGTCGAGGTGCTCGCGGAGCAGATCGCGAGCCGGATCGTCGAGCGCCAGCGCGCGCTGAAGGCGGAGGTCTGGATCCGCGCCCAGTGGCCCATCCGGCGCCGCACCCCCGTGACCGGGCTCGTGACCCAGGAGATGGTCACGCTGTGCGGCATCGCCGCCGCCTCCGAGCTCGGCACTCGTCGCCTCGTCGGCGTCGAGGCGACCGGGATCAACGCCTGCCCCTGCGCCCAGGGCCTCGTCCGCAACCGGGCGTCCGAGCGGCTGCTCGAGGCCGGGTTCGACGACGGCGACGTCGAGCGGATCCTCGAGCTCGTCCCGATCGCGACGCACAACCAGCGCGGCCGCCAGACGCTGTTCGTGGGGACGGAGCAGGACCTCGACGCGGTGACGCTGCTCGAGATCGCGGAGCGCTCGATGAGCGCACCGATCTTCGACCTCCTGAAGCGCCCCGACGAGCTCTTCGTCGTCGAGCACGCGCATCTGCAGCCCCGCTTCGTCGAGGACTCGGTCCGCCACGCGCTCCGCGACGCGCTCGACACGCTGCCGCAGCTCGACGACGGCGACTTCCTGCTCTCCAGGCAGGTCAACTTCGAGACGATCCACGTGCACGACGTCGTCGCCGAGCGCTGGGGAACCGTGGGCGAGCTCCGCCGTGAGCTCGAGACCGGGACCGCCGGCCCGGAGCAGACGACGCTCGAGGACTGGCTCTCGGCGTAGAGCCGTTACGCGCGGCGCGGGCGGCGCAGCTCGAAGCGGTGCTCGGTACCGGCGAGGAGGCGCCGGACGTTCGCGCGGTGCATCGCGATGACGGCGATCGCGCCGCCGAGGCCGAAGGCGACGACCGGCCACGGGTAGCCGAAGACGACGACGAGGACGCCGAGCCCGATCGCGGTGGCGATGGTCGCAACGGATGCGTACCGCGTCAGCGCGAAGACGACGAGCCAGATCCCCACGCAGCAGAAGGCCACGAGCGGCGCGAGCGCGAACGTCGCCCCTCCCGCCGTGGCGGCCATCTTCCCGCCCTTCTCGAACCGCAGGAACACGGGGCGCGCGTGCCCGAGCATCGCGGCGCCGGCGGCGAGCACCCCGACGAGCGCGCCCCCGGCCCAGAGCCCGAGCGACGCGGCCGCGAACCCCTTCGCCACGTCGAGCAACGCGACCGGGACCCCGAGCGACCGCCCGTAGACGCGGAAGACGTTGGAGGCACCGACGTTCCCGCTTCCCTTCGTGCGGATGTCCTCGCCGCGGAAGACCCGCGGCACCCAGTACGCGAACGGCAGGGAGCCGAGGAGGTAGCCGGCCAGGACTGCGGCCGCCTCCTTCACGCGCTACTCCCGGGGCATCCGGTAGGCCGACACCCAGCCGTTGATCACGCCCCAGTCGAGGTTCCGGAAGAACGCGTCGATGTAGGACGCACGGTCCGTCTGGTAGTCGAGGAAGTAGGCGTGCTCGTAGACGTCGAGCGCGACGAGGGGCGTCGCGTTCCACACCGGGAACGTGTTCTGGGCGTCGCCGACGTAGTTGAAGAGCCTCGCCTCGTCCCAGTCGTACGCCGTCCAGGCCCAGCCCCGGGCCGCCATGGCCGTCGCCCGCAGGTCGGCGCGCCACGCGTCCACGGAGCCGAAGTCGCGCTCGATGAGGGTGCGTGCGTACCCGTCCGGATCGCCGCCCTCGCCGCCCAGGTGCTCGAAGTAGACCTCGTGGTTCTTGATCCCGCCGACCGCGAAGGTGAGGTCCACCTTGAGCGCGCGGACGTCCGAGTACACCTGGTTCGCGCTGCCGAGGTCGACCTCCGCGAGGCGCCCGAGGATCTCGTTCCGCTTCGCCACGTACCCCTGGTAGAGGCGGTAGTGCGCCTCGATCGTGGCCCGGGAGATGCCGTCCAGCTCGAGGAGCGCGGGCTTGAGCTCGCGGGGCATGATCTCGACGACGTTGGGCATCTGCTTCCTCCGGGAGCGGGACGGGAACCCGCGGAGCATATCCTTCTCCCCGCAGACATCCCGAGGAGAGGAGCAGGGACATGGCCTACAGCGTTCCCGCGCTGGCATACGACTTCGCGGCGCTCGAGCCGCACATCGACGCGCGCACGATGGAGATCCACCACGACAAGCACCACGCCGCCTACGTGACGAACCTGAACGCGGCACTCGAGGGGACGGAGTGGATGGACCGGCCGCTCGACGGCGTCCTCTCGAACCTCGACCTCATCCCCGAGGACACGCGCATGGCCGTTCGCAACAACGGCGGCGGGCACGCGAACCACACGCTCTTCTGGGAGATCATGGGCCCGAACGGCGGCGGCGAGCCCTCCGGCGCGCTCGCGGATGCGATCACGTCGACGTTCGGGAGCACGGACGAGCTCAGGGCAGCCGTGAACGACGCCGGCGTGAAGCGCTTCGGCTCGGGCTGGACCTGGCTCGTGTGGGACGGCACCGGCCTCGCGGTCCTGTCCACGCCGAACCAGGACTCGCCGGTCATGGACGGGAAGACGCCGATCCTCGGGATCGACGTCTGGGAGCACGCCTACTACCTCAACTACCAGAACCGCCGCCCCGACTACCTCGCGGCCTGGTGGAACGTCGTCGACTGGAGCGCGGTCGCCGCCAGGTTCGAGGCGGCGCGCGGGTAGCTCCCTCTCCCCCGAGCGCGGGCGCGTCGCAGCCGTCGTGGCCGCGCCGCTCGCGCTCGGCGAGGTGCGCAGCCCTCCGCACGGGGAGCTATCGTCGGTCGGCGTGAGCGAGCACCCGGTCCGCACCCAGTACGAGGACTTCGTGCGCCACGTCTACGGGACGGGCGCACCCAAGCAGGACCGGACCGGCACCGGCACGGTGAGCACCTTCGGGTACCAGATGCGCTTCGACCTGGCGGAGGGCTTCCCCCTCGTGACCACCAAGAAGGTGCACTTCAAGTCGGTCGCGCTCGAGCTCCTCTGGTTCCTGCGCGGCGACTCGAACGTGCGCTGGCTGCAGGAGCAGGGCGTGACGATCTGGGACGAGTGGGCCGACGCGGACGGCGAGCTCGGCCCCGTGTACGGCGTGCAGTGGCGCAGCTGGCCGACACCCGGCGGCGGCCACGTCGACCAGATCGCCGAGGTCGTGCGGCTCCTCCGCGAGGACCCGGACTCACGGCGCATCGTCGTGAGCGCGTGGAACGTCGGCGAGATCCCGAAGATGGCTCTCGCGCCGTGTCACGCCTTCTTCCAGTTCCACGTCGCGGACGGGCGCCTCAGCTGCCAGCTCTACCAGCGGAGCGCCGACGTGTTCCTCGGCGTCCCGTTCAACATCGCGAGCTACGCGCTCCTCACGCACATGCTCGCCCAGCAGTGCGATCTCGAGGTCGGCGACCTCGTCTGGACGGGCGGCGACTGCCACGTCTACTCGAACCACCGCGAGCAGGTCGAGACGCTGCTCGCGCGCGAGCCGTTCCCGTACCCGACGCTCGCCATCGCGCGCCGGCCGCCCTCGATCTTCGAGTACGCGTACGAGGACTTCGAGGTCGTCGGCTACCAGCACCACCCGGCGATCCGCGCGCCGGTCGCCGTGTGATCGTCGCGCTCGTCGCCGCGGTCGCCCGCGGCGGCGTGATCGGCAGCAGCGGCCGGCTTCCGTGGCACCTCCCGGAGGACCTGGCGCACTTCCGAGAGGTCACGCTGGGTCACCCGGTGGTGATGGGGCGCCGGACGTGGGAGTCCCTGCCCGACCGCTTTCGCCCGCTACCCGGTCGCCGGAACGTGGTCGTCACCCGCAACCCGGACTGGAGCGCCGAGGGCGCAGAGAGAGCCGGCTCGCTCGAGGAAGCGCTGCGTCTCGCCACGGGCGAAGAGCGCGTGTCGGTCATCGGTGGCGGCGAGCTCTTCGCGGAGGCGCTTCCGCTGGCGGACGAGCTCGTGCTCACGGAGCTCGACCTCGCGGTGGAGGGCGACGCGTTCTTTCCCGCGTGGGATCGCGAGGCGTTCGCGGAGGTCGGGCGCGAGCAGCACGTGTCGGTGGACGGGACGCCGTTCGCGTTCGTGAGGTACCTCCGAGACACGTCCCGATAAGGCACTACATCTGAGGTCTCCTTGTTACTACAATGGAGCCCGTGGAGGTCGGCATCCGAGAGCTCCGGCTCAACCTGAGCCGATACGTCGCAGGCGTCCGCGACGGAATCGAGGTCATCGTCACCGATCGCGGCGAGCCGGTGGCGCGCATCTCGCCGATAGACCGCCAGGAGGCGCACATCGCGCGACTCATGCGCGAGGGTGTCATCAAGCCGGCGAAGCGGCCGAAGCGCTCCACCCCGTTGCCGCCGCCAGTCAAGCTCGTCGGTGACGGCCCGCTCGTCAGCGAGATGCTGCTCGAGGACCGCCGCTGATCGCGTACTTCGACGCGTCGGCCTTCGTCAAGCTCATCCTCGACGAACCCGGAACCGCGGACACGAGGACGCTCTACGCGTCGGTTGCGACGCTGTACTCGTCGCGACTGCTCGTGCCGGAGGCGAACGCCGCGGTCGCGCGGGCGAGACGCGAGCGACGGTTCACCCCCAGCGGCGCCGCGCGGGTGCAGAGCCTCCTCACCACTCTGCTCGGAGAGGTACGCCCGGTCGAGCTCGACGAGGCCGTCGCGACTCGAGCGGGTGAGCTCGCGAGGTCTCAGCGCCTCCGCGGATCGGACGCCGTCCACCTCGCCTCGTTCGAGCGCATCGAAGACGGGGACGCACTGCTCGTGGCGGGCGACGGCCACCTTGCCCGCGCGGCTCTCTCGCTCGGCCACGCGGTCGCAGTTCCCGGCTGAGCTACAGGACTCCCGCGAGCTCGAGCGCGGCCTCGCGGAAGACCTCGGTGTGCCGGTCCACGTCCGCCTCTGTCGTCGCCGGCGACATGAGCGCCATGTTGTGGAACGGCGTCAGCAGGATCCCGCGGTTGAGCGCGTGGAGGTGCAGGTAGCGCTCCAGCTCGAAGTTCCCCGCGGCGTGGGCCTCGGCCCCCGTGCGCGGGCGGTCCGGGCCGAACAGGTACTCCGCCCGGCAGCCGAGGCGCGTCACGTGCCAGGGGAGCCCCGCCTCCGCGATCCCCGCCTCGACGCCCGCCGTCCAGCGCTCGGCGAGGGGGATCATGCGCCCGAACGCCTCGTCGGTCAGGACCTCGGCGAGCGTGGCCCGCATCGCCGCCAGCGAGAGGGCGTTCGCGGCGAGCGTCCCGCCCACTCCCCCGACGTCCACGTCCTCGAGCTCGATGCGCCCGGCCAGGCGCGCCGCGACCTCGCCGGAGAGCCCGTACGCGGCGGCCGGGATCCCGCCGGCGATCGGCTTGCCGATGGTGACGAGGTCCGGCTCGAGCCCGTGCGCCCCGGTGTAGCCGCCAGGCCCGCAGCAGATCGTGTGCGTCTCGTCGATCGCGAGCAGCGTCCCGTGCCTGCGAGTCAGCTCGCGCAGCGCCTCGTGGAAGCCCGGCTCGGGATGGACGATGCCGATGTTCGTCAGCGCGGGCTCCGTGAGGACGACGGCGACGTCCCCGTGCGAGAGCTCGCGCTCGAGCCCGTCGACGTCGTTGAACTCGACGACCCGGGTCGTCTCGGCGGGATCCACCGGCGGCCCCAGGTTCCCGCTGCGCGCGGTGACGAGACCGTCCGCGAGCGTCGCGAACGTCTCGTCGACGGTGCCGTGGTAGCACCAGTTGAAGACGAGGATCTTCGAACGGTCGGTCACGTGCCGCGCGAGGCGAATCGAGAACCGGTTCGCGTCGGTGGCGGTGAGGGCGAACTGCCAGGAGGAGACACGGAATCGACGCGTGAGCTCGTCCGCTACCCAGAGGGCGTCCTCGCCCGGGAGCATCAGCGTGATGCCCCTGGTCGACTGGTCGGTCACTGCCTTCAGCGTGGGCGCGGGTGCGTGGCCGGTCATCGCGCCCGTGTCCCCGAGGCAGAAGTCCACGTACTCGTGGCCGTCCACGTCCACGAAGCGCGCGCCCTCGGCCTCCCTCACGAACACGGGGAAGCCGCCGGGCCACTTCCGCATCCAGTGCATCGGCACTCCCTCGAAGAGGTGCGCCTGCGCCCGCTCGGCGAGCTCGCGCGAGCGCGGATGCGTCTCGACGAACCGCTCCTCCTCCCGCGCCTGCAGGCCCGCCAGCGTCACGCTCGTCCCGGCGATCGCTTCGGACACGGGCCTACCCGCGCCGGATCCCGACGATGCGGGCCTTCCACGACCCGCGTGGCGCCTCGACGTCCACGACGTCGCCGACCGCGGCGCCCATGAGCGCGGCGCCGAGGGGCGAGTCCGGGGAGACCCCGCCGACCGCGGAGATCTCCACCTCCATCGTGTCGCCCGCCTCGTCGGCGATCTCCACGATCGAGCCGACGCCCACGTGCTCGTCGGTGTCGTGCTCCACGGTGACGGCGTGGTTGAGCCGCGCCTGGAGCTTCTTGATCCGGGCCTCGAGGAGCCCCTGCTCGTTCTTCGCCGCGTGGTACTCGAAGTTCTCCGCGAGGTCACCGAACGCCCGGGCGGTGGCGATCGCCTCGACGGCGGCCGCGCGCTTCGGCCCTTCGAGCTCGGCCAGCTCGGCCTCGAGGGCCGCCCGCTGCTCGGGGCTCAGGTACTCGATCCTCGGCTCGCTCATGACCCGCACAGGCTAGACGACCGCACGATCAGTAGAAGGCCCCGACGCGTCTCCGGGCGGCGCCGGATGCCCGCCCGGGCGATGCCCACGACGATCCGGGCGGAAGGAGACCCGAAGATGAAGACCATCGTCCTCGGATTCGACGACTCCCCCGAGGCGGCGCGCGCGGCGCAGAGGACGGCGGAGCTCGCGAAGGCGCTGGGCGCGCGCGTGATCGTCACCAGCGTCGCGCCGATCATCGTGCCCGCCGCGCGCGGGATCGGCCCGACCGACCCGACCGACCCGCCCGAGCGGCACGTGGCGCTCGCGCGCGACACTGCAGCCCTGCTCGAGGAGCGCGGAGTCGAGGCCGAGTGGGTCACCTCGCTGGGCGACCCGGGAGACGCGATCGTGAAGGTCGCCGACGCGCACGGGGCCGACCTCATCGTGCTCGGGATGACCGACCATCCCCACCTGGCGAGGCTCCTCGGCAGCGTCAGCGACGACGTCGCCCGCCACGCCCACTGCGACGTCCTGCTCGTGCACTGAGGCAGCGCGGTCGTCAGGGCCTCGTGACGCCGGAGGGGCCGCACGGCCCCTCCGAGCGAGAGCTCCGTCGAGCCCTAGCCCTCCAGGCGGTCTTTCAGGTTCGCGAGGAACACGTCCGCCTCCCGCTCGTTGAGCTTGCGGAGGAAGGGCTCCTTGACCCTGCCGAGCAGGGTCTGCGGGATCTCGTACTCCGTCTTCACCTCGACCTTCGTCTTGCCGTCGATCGGGATCAACGTGTAGTCGAACGTCGCCGGGATCTGCCCGGAGGCCTTCGACACGAGGTGCTTCTCGGGCTCGAACTCGACCGTCTCCGAGTCCCCCTCGAAGCGCATGCCGGCCATCTTGTAGGTCCAGTGGTAGCGGTGGCCGCCCTTCGGGAGCGGCTCGATCTCCTTGACCTCGACCATGCTCGGCCAGATCTCGGGCAGATTGAGCGGCTTCTCGAGGTACGAGAAGACCTCCTTCGGCGGAGCATCGATCACGATGCTCTTCTCGATCGTCGTCACGGTTCTCACCTCCTCTCGGACGACGTCCGGAGTCACGCTCTCGGGAGAGCGAAAGGGAGTTGCGACTCCGTGACCCCAGTATGCGCCCCTCCGCGGGGGCGTGCGCCGGTTGGCTCAGTCGCGGCCTTCGAGGATCCTGCGGAGCATCGGGGCGTCCTCGGGCTGCGAGTACACGTGCACCCGGTCGCCGGCCCGCAGCACGACCGCGTCGTCGATCGCGCAGGGCTGCGCGTCGCGAATGAGCACTCCGACCCAGGCCCGCTCGCCCAGCGGGAGCTCGCCGATCGTACGGCCCGCCGCGAAGGCCTCGTCTCCGACGACGAACTCGAGGACCTCGGCGAGGTCGTGGTCCACGCGCCGGAACGGGATGCGCAGCTTCCGCGCGACGTGTGGCACCGACGCGCCCTGCACGAGCACGGAGAAGAGCACCACGATGAAGACGATCCCGTACAGGTCGTCGGCGCCCTCGAGGCCGGCGAGCACCGCCAGCGCGCCGAGCAGGATCGGGACGGCGCCCTTCAGCCCACCCCAGGCGATGAAGACGCGCTCGCCGTGGCGTAGCCGGGCGGGCAGAAGGAGCGGGAAGACGGCCAGCGGGCGCGCGAGGAACGCGAGGATGGCCGCGAGCGCGAGCCCGTCCACCCAGGTGTCGAGGGCGCCGAGACCGCCGATGCTCACGGTGAGCCCGAGGGCGACGAACGCGGCGATCTCGGCCAGGCCGGCGAGCGAGGAGTGGAAGCTCTCGATCTCGCCCTTCTGCAGCATCGCAGCGTCGCCGAGCAGGATGCCGGCGACGAACACCGCCAGGAAGCCCGAGCCGCCCACGACCGCGGCGAGCCCGTAGATCACCCCGGCCCCGGCGAGGACGCGGATCGGATACAGGGCCGGCCCGGTCAGCGGTACGCGCCGCGCCACCGGGAGGAGCAGGAGCGCCCCGGCCACGCCGACGGCGAGGCCGAGGACGAGCTCCACCGTGAACTCTCGCGCGACGATCCAGAGGCTGCCGTCGTCCTCCCGGGCGAGCTCGATCATCCCGATCATGAGCGCGATCCCGACGGGGTCGTTCATCCCCGCCTCGCCCTCGAGGATCGTCCCCGACCGCCCCCGGATCTCGCGCGAGCCGAAGACCGAGAACGTGACGGCGGGGTCGGTCGGCGCGATCGCGGCACCGACGAGGCCGGAGTCGATCCAGCTGAACCCGAGCACGTAGTGCGCTGCGACCGCGACGAAGCCCGCGGTCAGGAACGTGCCCACGATGCCGAGCCCGAGGATCGGGCCCGCCGACCTGCGGAAGCGGCCGAGGCCGATGTGGAGCCCACCGTCGAAGAGGATGAGGATCAGCGCGACGACCGCGATGCGCTCGACCTCCTCGACGGAGAGGAACGTCTGGAGGTCGACCCAGATCTCCGCGATGAGCGCCGCGCCGATCAGGAAGAGCGCGGCGTACGGGACCGAGATCCGGTCGGCGAGGCGCATCCCCAGGAGCGCGACGAAGACCGTCGCGGACACCGCGAGCACGAGCGCGCCGAAATCGCCGACCTCGGTCATGAGCGTGTGATTCTCGCCGGACCTGCGGGCGGCGTCACCTGCCGTTGACCGCGCGACCGCACGCAGCCGTGCCGCCGGGAGCTCAGAACAGGCCGACGATCTCGCCCGACGCGTCGATGTCGATCGCGAAGGCCGCGGGCGTCTTCCCGAGGCCCGGCATCGTCATCATGTCGCCGCAGAGCGCGACGATCCAGCCGGCGCCCGTGTACGGGCGGAGATCCCGCACCGTCACGGTGAAGCCGACCGGCGCGTTCTTGAGCGCCGGGTCGTGCGAGAGGGAGAGGTGCGTCTTCGCCATGCAGATCGGGAGCCCCCCCAGCCCCTGGCTCTCGAGCTCCGCGGCGCGCTTCCTCGCCGCCGGGAGGAGCTCCGCTCCGTCGGCGCCGTACACCCTCGTGGCGATGAGCCGGATCTTCTCCTCGATCGGCGCGTCGGACGGGTACGTGAAGGCGAACTCGTTCGGCTCCTCGGCGGCGCCGATCACGGCCTCGCCGAGCGCCGTCGCCCCCCGGCCGCCGTGCTCGAACGCCGAGTTGACCTCGGCCGCGTACGCGCCGTGCTCGAGGGCGAGCTTCCTGACGAGCTCGAGCTCCTCCTGCGTGTCCGTCGGGAACTTGTTCACGGCGACGACGGCCTGCAGCCCGAAGCCCTTGACGATCCCGATGTGGCGGGCGAGATTGGCCGCCCCGATCTCGATCTCGGCCAGGCCCCCGTCGAGGTTGCCGCCGTGGTGCTTCAGCGCGCGCACCGTGGCGACGAGCACCACCGCGTTCGGCCTCAGGTCGCCGAGACGGCACGTGATGTCGAAGAACTTCTCCATCCCCATGTCCGACGCGAAGCCGGACTCGGTGATCACGAACTCGCCGAGCTTCAGCCCGACCCGGTCCGCGACGAGCGAGTTGTTCCCGTGCGCGATGTTCGCGAACGGGCCGCAGTGGACGAACGCGGGCTGGCCCTCCAGCGTCTGCACGAGGTTGGGCTTGATCGCGTCCTTCAGGATGACCGCCATCGCACCGGCGGCCTTGATCTGCTCCGCCGTGACGGGCTCGCCCTCGTGGGTCTGGCCGATCATGATCCGGCCGAGGCGCGCCCGCAGGTCGGCGAGGTCGCGCGCGATGGCGACGAGCCCCATGACCTCGCTGGCCGCCGTGATGTCGAAGCCGGTCTCGCGCGGCGCCCCGTGCGCCCGCCCCCCGAGACCCGTGACGACGTTCCGGAGGTTGCGGTCGTTCATGTCCATGCAGCGGCGCCAGGAGATGGTCAGCGGGTCGATGCCGAGCGCGTTCCCCGCGTGCAGGTGCGAGTCGATCATCGCCGCGAGCAGGTTGTTCGCAGCCGTGATCGCATGCAGGTCGCCGGTGAAGTGGAGGTTGATGTCCTCCATGGGGACGACCTGCGCGTAGCCGCCGCCGGCGGCGCCGCCCTTCACGCCGAAGACCGGGCCGAGCGAGGCTTCGCGGAGGCAGAGGACGGGCTTGCGCCCGAGAACGCCGAGCCCCTGCGCGAGCGACACGGACGTCGTCGTCTTCCCCTCGCCGGCGGGCGTCGGCGTGATCGCGGTGACGTTGATCAGCTTCGCGTCGGGCCGGTCCGAGAGCCGGTCGATGACCCCGAGGCCGACCTTCGCCTTGTAGCGGCCATAGGGCTCGACCTCCTCGGGCAGGAGCCCGAGCTCGTCGGAGATCTCGAGGATCGGGCGGAGGGTCGCGCCCTGGGCGATCTCGAGGCTGGAAGGCATGCTCACCCGGCCGAGCCTAGAGGATTGACCGTCGTCCAGCCGACCCATCGCCGCCGAAGAGCGGCCGGCAGAGGAGACCGCGGCCGGGCACCCGCGTGGTATGAAGGACGGGTGACGGTGAGCGACCGGCGCGACCGGTTCCGGGAGTTGCACGCGGGCACGCTGTTCGTGATGCCGAACCCGTGGGACGCGGGGTCGGCGAAGCTGCTCGCCGCCTGCGGCTTCGAGGCGCTTGCGACGACCAGCGCCGGCTTCGCCTGGGCGCTCGGGAAGCTCGACCACCGGGTGACGCGGGACGAGCTCGTCGCGCACGTCGCCGCGCTCTCGGCCGCTACCGGGCTCCCGCTCAACGTGGACAGCGAGCACTGCTTCCCCGGCGACGCGGGTGGCGTCGCGGCGACGGTCCGCCTGCTCGCGGAGGCAGGTGCTGCGGGCTGCTCGATCGAGGACTACGACCCGGCATCGGGAACGATGCGCGAGCTCGGCGCCGCCACCGCGCTCGTCGCCGAGGCCGTCGAGGCCGCGCACGCTCTCTCCTCCCCGCTGGTGCTGACGGCTCGCGCCGAGAACCACCTCCACGGCGTCGACGACCTCGACGACACCATCGCGCGGCTCGCGGCCTATCGCGACGCCGGCGCCGATTGCGTCTATGCGCCCGGCCTCGTCGACCTCGGTCAGATCGCGCGTCTCGTGAAGGAGGTGGGAGTCCCGGTGAACGTGCTCGCGCTCCCCAGCGGGCCGTCGCTCCCCGAGCTCGCCTCCGCCGGCGTGCGCCGGGTCTCGACCGGCAGCCTGCTCGCCTCGGCTGCCTACGGCGCGCTCGTCGGCGGTGCCCGGGAGCTCACCGGGCCGGGGACGTCCGAGTACGCGAGGTCGGGCGTCCCGCGCGATCTCCTGGCGGAAGCGCTCCGCTGACGAAGATCGGTCCTTCGGGACCGTGACCTCGGACGCTGCGACCGGGAGACCTGCGCGTCGTATGCTCGAGCAGTGGAGCGGGACCTGCCGGAGATGGGAAGCTGGGACGAGGTCTTCGACGAGACCTACCTGCGAACGTACCTTCCGTTCACCGACGCCGAGCGGACGCGGGCCGAAGCCCTGGGAGCCGCGTCGCTCGCCCGGCTGACTCCTCCGGCCGAGATCCTCGACTGCCCGTGCGGCTACGCCCGTCACTCCGTCGTGCTCGCGGGCGAGGGCTTTCGCGCCACCGGTCTCGACCGCTCCGAGACGCTGCTCACGGAAGCCGAGCGCCTGCGGGGCGATGCCGCGTGGCCGCGGCTCGTGCTTGGCGACTACCGGGGGCTCCCGTTCGAGGACGCGAGCTTCGACGCCGTGCTCAACCTGTTCTCGGCGCTTGGTTATCTCGAGCGCCACGAGGACGTCGGCGTCCTCGGAGAGCTCCGGCGGGTGCTGCGCCCGGGCGGAGCGCTCATCGTCGAGACGGCTCATCGCGATGCGATGGCCCGGCTCATGCGCGCCAATCCGTATCGCGCATGGGACCGCCTTCCCGACGGCGCCCTCTTCCTGCACGAGCACGAGAGCGACTGGCTCGAGGGGACGAGCAGCGCACGTCATCTGATCGTCGAGCCGACGGGTGAGCGGACAGAACGCAGCTACGTCTTCCGCTTCTACTCGGTCAAGGAGTGGGCGGAGATGCTCCGTGAAGCGGGGTTCGCGAAGGTGGAGGCGTTCGGCGGCTGGGACGGGTCGCCCTTCAGCCCGGATGCCTGGCGCCTGATCCTGCGCGCATCCTGACGTCGATGGAGTAGCGTGCGCGCTCGTGCGCGCCCGCTTCGACCGCTTCTACACCTACGCCGCGCTCAAGGAGACGCTCGAGGCGTGGGCTTCCGAGTTTCCCGCCCTCTTCGCGTACGAGTCGATCGGCACCTCGTACGAGGGCCGCGACATCTGGCTCGCGACCGTCACGGACTCCGGGTCCGGCCCGCACCACGAGAAGCCGGCCGTGTTCGTCCACGCGCAGATCCACGCGATGGAGTTCACCGGCACGACCGCCGCGCTCACTCTGCTCGACCACCTCCTGCACTCGGACGACGCCCGCGTCCGCCACGCGCTCGCCACGCGCACGTTCTACGTCGTCCCGCGCGTGAACCCGGACGGCGCGGAGGCAGGCCTCGCCGACGGGCGCTGGCGCCGGTCGAGCGTTCGCCCGTACCCGCGCGAGGAGCCACGCGACGGGTTGCACCGCGAGGACGTGGACGGCGACGGACGCGTCCTCTACATGCGCATGCGGGACCCGAACGGGTCCTGGAAGCCTCACCCCGACGACTCACGGCTTCTCGTCGCCCGCGCTCCGGACGACGTCGAGGGTGACTTCTACCGCGTGCTGCCGGAGGGGACGATCCGGAACTGGGACGGCGTGACCGTGCCGATCGCGCCGCCGCTCGAGGGTCTCGACCTCAACCGCAACTGGCCCGCGGAGTGGGCCCCCGAGGCCGAGCAGCAGGGTGCGGGCCCGTTCCCGACGTCGGAGCCGGAGGTCCGCGCGCTCGTCGAGGCGATCGTCTCCCGCAGGAACGTCACGTCGTACGTCGGCTACCACACCTTCTCAGGGGTCCACCTCCGGCCGTGGTCCGGGCATGCGGACGACGACTTCCCGGTCCCGGACCTCCGCGCGTTCCGGCTCATGGGCGAGGAGGCCACGCGGCTGACGGGGTACCCCGCGATCTCGATCTACCACGACTTCAAGTACCACCCCAAGATGGTCATCAAGGGCGGGGACGTGGACTGGGTCTACGACCACCTCGGTGCGTTCGCGTGGGTCACCGAGTTCTGGAGCCCGCAGCGTCAGGCGGGGCTCTCCGACTACCACTTCATCGACTGGCTCCGCGAGCACCCGCCGGAGGACGACCTCGCGCTCATCCGCCTCGCGGACGAGCTCGGAGAGGGGTACGTGGACTGGTATCCGTACGACCACCCGCAGCTCGGGAAGGTCGAGCTGGGCGGCTGGGACCTGGTCCGCTTCTGGTTCAACCCGCCGCTCTCGCGCCTCGAGCAGGAGGTGCGGCCGCACGCGGACTTCGCGGTCTTCCTCGCGCTCGCCTCACCGCGCCTCGAGATCGGCTCCTTCGAGTCGAAGCCGGTCGGAGACGGTGCGTTCAGGATCCGGCTCGCGCTCGAGAACGCGGGCTGGCTCCCCACGAACGTGACCGAGAAGGCGCTCGAGCGAAAGGCCGTCGAGCCCATCGAGGCCGAGCTCGAGCTCCCGGACGGCGCCACCCTCGCCAGCGGGAAGCCGCGCGAGGAGGTCGGCCAGCTCGGCGGGCGCGTCGAGGACCGCTCGGTGACCTGGTGGGGCACCGACCTCTCGACGAAGAACCGCGCGAAGGTCGAGTGGGTCGTCGAGGCCCGTGCAGGCGACCGCGTCGGCGTCGTCGTGCGTCACGAGCGCGCGGGCACGGTCCGCGCCGAGCTGACGCTCTAGAGCCGCTTGCGCATGTGCACGTCCTCGGGCTCGAGCTCGAGGAGCTCCGCGAGCGGCTCCGCCATCGGCTCGAAGCCGCGCCGCTCGTAGAAGCGGACCGTGTTCAGCGACGGCGTCGCCGAGACGACCATCGAGGTGTCTCCTGCCGCGCGCGCTATCCGCTCGAGCGCCTCGGCGAGGCGGCCGCCGATCCCGCGGTCGCGGTAGCCGTTGCTCACGTGCAGGTAGGCGAGCTGCGCGATCTCGGGCCGGAGGTGCGGGAGCACCACCCCGATCCCGACCAGGCGATCGCCGTCGAACGCGCCGAGTGCCTCCGCCCCCGCCGCGACCCACGTCCCGAGTGCCTCCTCCTGCGCTGCGACCGAGTGCTCGCCGGTGCCGTGGCGATCCCAGGCGGGAGCGCTTCGGTCGCCCGGGACGAGCCGGAGCTGCGATCCGTGCTGCACGTAGACGGCCTCGATCGACTCGCGGCGGTCGATCTGGGCGACCCGGGCGAGATCGGCTCGGCCAAGGCGTCGGTAGCTGAGCTCAGTGGTCGTGGACGTTCCCCGGCTCGGCCGTGCGCACCGTCCGCCACGAGTCCCACGTGATCCTGAGGATCACGAGCGTGATCGCGAGGCCGACGAGTGGATCGGCGCGGTCGAAACCGAGCCCGACGCCGATCGCGCTCACCACGACTCCGAGCGAGACGAAGCCGTCGACGCGTGCGTGGTTGCCGTCGGCGATCAGCGCAGGGCTGCCCAGCCTGCGCCCGGCGCGGAGCCGCACCTGGGCCGCGAGCTCGTTGCCGATGAACCCGACGACACCCGCCGCCGCCAGGGCTCCGAGGTTGGAGAGGTCCTCCGGGTGCAGGAAGCGGACGATCGTCTCGTACAGGGCGACGCACGCCGAGAAGAAGATCGCGCCGACGACGAAGAGCCCTGCGATCTTCTCGGCGCGAAAGGAGCGGAGCCAGAACGCGATGCCGACCGGGATCGCGGTCGCGGCGTCACCGATGTTGTGAACGAGGTCGGCGAGGAGGGCGACCGACCCGGTGACGACGAGAACCCCGGCCTGGACGAGCGCCGTGAGCCCGAGGATGCCGAAGCTCCAGAGCACGGCCCGGATCCCCGCGCGGGATCTCATGATCGAACGGTCGATCAACCCATGCGAGTGCCCGTGCTCGTCCTCGTCGTGCGAGTGGTGGCCGTGAGAATGCGGCGCTTCCCCCTCGTGCTCATGCGAGTGACTGACCATTCAACCGTGGGAGTCTAGGGCGCGTCAGACTCTGGGCATGCGCGCGATGGTGCTCGAGGCAGCCCGCACGCCGCTCCGGTCCGCGAACCTCCCCGATCCGGGCCCGGGCCCCGGCCAGGCGCTGCTCCGCGTCCTCGCGTGCGGCGTCTGCCGTACCGACCTCCACGTCGTCGACGGCGAGCTGACGCACCCGAAGCTCCCGCTCGTCCCCGGCCATCAGATCGTCGGCCGAGTGCTCGCAAGCGCGGGTCGCTTCGAGGTCGGGGCGCGCGTCGGCGTCCCGTGGCTCGGATGGACGTGCGGCGAGTGCCGCTACTGCAGCTCGGGCGCCGAGAACCTCTGCGATCGCGCGTGCTTCACCGGCTACGACCTCGACGGCGGCTACGCGGAGCTCGTCGTCGCCGACGAGCGGTACTGCTTCCCGGTCCCCGAGGGCTACCCGGATGCGCAGGCCGCACCGCTTCTCTGCGCCGGCCTCATCGGCTACCGCTCGCTCCGCCTCGCCGGCGACGCCGAGAGGATCGGCCTGTACGGCTTCGGCGCGTCTGCCCACATCGTCTGCCAGGTCGCCGTCGCACAGGGACGCGAGGTCTTCGCGGGCACGCGCGCAGGTGACGACGAGACGCAGGCGTTCGCTCTCTCGCTGGGCGCTCTGCGCCGGAATTCTGGCTTCGGGGTCTCTC
>CAZMUG010000028.1:0-21893 GCA_964569165.1 uncultured Gaiellales bacterium | reverse complement strand
GGACGAGCGCGTCGAGCGGCACGCCCGCGCGCTCGAGGCCCGGAAGCCAGCGAGCCGTCGCCACGACGATCGGCGCTTGCCGGGCAGCCTCGAGCGCCGGGGTGTCGCCGCAGAAGAAGCAGACCCCGTCGAAGCCGGCCAACTCGGGCCACGGCAGCGGATCGGCGCCCCGCGGGATGCGCTTCTCCCCGCAGACGGTGATCGTGCGCTCGCTCGTGTCATCGACGAACACGACGGCACGACGCAGCTCGCATCCCTCGTGGACCGCTTCGACTCGCACGTTCTGACGTTCGAGCTCGCGGCGAGCATCGTGGCCTCGCTCGTCGTCGGTGAGCCGGGTGAAGAACGTCACCTCGCCTGCGAGCTTGCTCAGCTGCAGGGCCGCGATCGCTCCTGATCCGCCCGCGAGCTCGGTGAGCGACGTCGCCTCGACGACTTCCCCTCGGGCGGGAAGTCGGTCGATCCGCAACAGCTCGACCCACTCGACATGGCCGACGACTGCGACGCGCACCGCTCCGCCCCGGCTTCTACGAGGACGCTTGCGGGAGGCGAGCGGCCCGGTACGACTCGTCGAGGCGGTTGATCTTCTCGACCTTGCGCGTGGAGCGTCCGCCGCCGAACTCGGACTCGAGCCAGCGGACGAGCACGTCCCGTGCGAGCGCCGACCCGATCACCTGGGCGCCGAGGCAGAGCACCTGTGCGTCGTTCGACTTCCTCGCCCGCTCCGCCGAGTACGTGTCGTGGCAGCACGCGGCCCGGACGCCGGCAACCTTGTTGGCGGCGATCGCCATCCCGATGCCCGTGCCGCACACGAGGACGCCCCTCTGGTACTCGCCTGCCGCGATCCGCTCCGCGAGCCTCTCGGCGACGTCCGGATAGTCCACCTCGTCCGTGACTCCGTCGCATCCGAGATCCACGGGAACGTGGCCGAGGCCCGTGAGCTCCGTGACCAGCTGCTCCTTCAGCGGATAGCCGAGGTGGTCGCTGCCGATGAGTATCTCCATCAGGCCTCCTCCGGTAGGAACTGAGACACGTTCTCCAGCTGGCTCTTGACCGCCCCGACGAAGCGGGCTGCGAGAAAGCCGTCGAGCACGCGGTGGTCGGCGGACAGGGTGAGCGTGCACTCCCACCTGACCGTGGGCGTACCGTCGGTCACTACGCAGCGCTCGGCGACGCGCCCCGCCGCGAGGATCATCGGATCCGGCGGGTCGACGATCGCGATGAACGCGTCGACGCCGTGCATTCCGAGGTTCGAGACGACCATGCTCTTCTCCGCCAGGTCGGACTCCAGAAGGCGCCCGCTGCGTGCTCGCTCCGCGGCTGCTCGTGCCTGGAGCGACAGCGCCTGAAGCTCGATCCGGTCGGCGTCCTGGATCACGGGAACGACCAGCCCGTCCTCGAGCCCGACCGCTATCCCGATGTCCACGGTCGTTCGCCTGCGGAGTCCGCCGTCCTCGAGCCGAACGTTGGCGTCGGGGTCGGCTCGAAGGGCCCGCGCACAGGCGGCGACGATGAGGTCCGTGAAGGTCGGCGGTCGCTCCCACGCGAGCGTGTCGACGCAATGCCGGCGAAGCCGGACCGCTTCTCCCATGTCGACGTCCACCATGACGTAGAAGTGCGGAATCGTGCGCTTGCTCTCCTGCATGCGACTCCCGATCGCGCGCCGCGTCCTGGACAGCGGCCTGAGCCCCGGCGCGGGAGCTCCTCGAGCTTCCGCAACGGCAGCATGGACGTCGTCGGAGGTGACCATGCCCCCCTTGCCCGTGCCCTGCAGCGCAGAGACATCGACGCCGAGGTCGCGGGCGAGCCGGCGTGCTCGCGGCGTGGCCAGGGCTCTGCGCTCGCGGCGAGCGCCGTCCGTCGCGATCGGTGCGGGCGCCGCGGGCTCCCGCACCGGCGCCGGCGGCGGAGCGGCGGAGATCGACGACCCTGCGGCGCCTTCGAGCCGTCCGACGACCTGCCCCGGCTCGACGACACTGCCATCCGGAACGATCACCTCGACAAGCGTGCCGTCCTCGAACGCCTCGATCTCCACGACGTACTTGTCCGTGTCGAGCTCGAAGAGCGGCTCTCCCTTGCTCACGACGTCCCCGGGCGCCTTCAGCCAGCGTACGAGGACGATCTCCGAGGCGACCTCGCTGATCTGAGGGACGACGATCTCGACCATCGGCTCGTCAGCCTCAGGCGCCGTGCGCGACCGAGAGGACGGCCGCCCGGATCCGTTCCTCGTCCGGAATCAACCATGCCTCGAGCGGAGGCGAGAACGGGATGGGGACGTCCGGCGTCGCCAGCCGACGGACCGGCTCGTCGAGGTAGCCGAATGCTTCTCTGGAGACGTCCGCCGCGAGCTGCGCCCCCCAGCCGCCGCGCTCGTGGTTCTCTTCGACGATCAGCAGGCGGCCCGTCTTCTGGACCGAGACGACGATCGTCTCCAGGTCGAGGGGGATGAGAGAGCGCGGATCGATGACCTCGACGCTCACGCCCTCCTGCTCGAGCGCCTCGGCGACGTTGAGCGTCCGATGGAGCATCAGCATGTTCGCGACGACCGTGACGTGCTCGCCGCTCCGCTTGACCGCTGCGGAGCCCAGCGGGATCGTGTACTCCTCGGCCGGGACGTGCTCGCGGCTGATGCTGCTCTTCGCGAGAGGCCTGCCCTTGCTTCCGTACAGGTGCTTGTGGACGCAGAAGAGGACGACGTTGTCGTCGCGAATCGCCGACTTGAGGAGGCCCTTCGCGTCGTAGGGGGACGACGGGGTGACGAGCTTGATCCCCGGGATCGGGTAGCAGAAGCCCTCGATCGGGTTGCAGTGCTGCGCTCCGCGGCCGGACGCGCCCGTCGGAAGGTGGACGACGAGCGGTACCTTCACCTGTCCTCCCGACATGTAGCGCAGCTTCGAGGCCTGCTGGATCAGCTGGTCCATCGCGGTGAAGACGAAGTCGCCGTACTGGAAGTCGACGACCGGTCGCATCCCGTCGATCGCGGCGCCGATGCCGAGCCCCGTGAAACCGGACTCCGAGATCGGCGTGTCGATGATGCGTTCGGCTCCGAATTCGTCCACGAGGTTCAACGTGAGGTGGAACACTCCGCCGATCCGGACGTCCTCGCCGACGACGAAGACGTCGGGGTCGCGGCGCATCTCCTCGGCGAGCCCCTCGCGCATCGCCTGGACGATCGTCAGATTGCGACCGGACACCTCAGCCGATTCGAGAGCGTCGGGTGCAACGTCAGGCATACACGTCCTCGAGGGCCGACTCGGGCGCCGGAAAGTCGCTCGACTGCGCGAACTCGACCGCGCCGGTGATGAGCGTGCGGATCTCGTCCTCCAGCGCCGTCAGCTCGCCGTCGCGGATTCGCGCATCCCCGAGGAGGCGTGCCCTGAAAGCGGGGAGCGGATCGTGCGCGATCCACGCCTCGACCTCTGCCGCCGGGCGGTACGTCGCAGCGTCGTCGCGCTTGTGTCCGCCGTGCCTGTACGTCAGGCACTCGACGAGCGTGGGGCCGCTCCCTCCGCGGGCGCGCTCCGCAGCTTCCGCCACCGCCTCGTACACCTCGATCGGGTCGTTGCCGTCGACCGTGACGCCCGGCATGTGGTAGGCGGCGGCCCGTTCGGAGACGTGCGCGTTGAGCATCGAGTCCGAGAGGTGCGTCGACACGGCGTAGAGGTTGTTCTCGCACAGGAAGACCACGGGTAGCGCCCAGATGGCGGCCAGGTTCATCGCCTCGTGCAGGTCGCCCTTGTTGGCGGCCCCCTCGCCGAAGAAGTTGCAGACGACGCGGCCGGAGCCGTGTCGCCTGCCGGCGAACGCGAGCCCCGCTGCGATCGGCGCCGATGCTCCGACCACGGCGATCGCGGGCAAGGCGCCGACTGCCATGTCGCCGACGTGGAGGGAGCCGCCGCGCCCGCCGCAGCATCCCGTCTTCCTTCCGAAGAGCTCGGCCATGAGCGACTCCGGCGGGACGCCCTTGGCGAGCGCCTGGCCATGACCACGGTGGGTCAGGGTCACGAGGTCGCCGTCCCGTAGTGCGAGGCAGGTCCCGACCGCCGTGGCCTCCTGCCCGTGCGAGAGGTGAATCGTGCCGGGCATCAGGCCGCGCAGGAAGAGCTCGTTGGCGCGGCTCTCGAACTCGCGGATCAGGCACATGCGGCGGTACATCTCGACGACGAGCTCGCGCGGGTAGGCAGCGAGCTCCCGCACGGTCGACACGTCAGGCATGACCATCTTCACGCGGCGGCCCCTAGGCGTCCTCGAACGCGACGACCGACACGGGGCTTGCCTCGAGCCCCCGCACGCGCCACGGGACGGCGACGACGAAGAACCGGCTCGAGACAAGCCGGTCGAGACCCGCGAGGTGCTCGATCAGCGGAATGCCGTGCTCGAAGAGCAGGGCGTGGTTGGGCTGCCCCGGAACTCCGCGCTTCTCGATCCCCGAGCAATCGACGCCGAGACAGGTGATGCCCTTCTCGACGAGCCAGGCGATCGCCTCCTCCGTGAAGTACGGTCGGTCGTGCGACTGCGCGGTCCGGTAGTGACCCTCGTCGGTTCGGACGAAGACGATGTCCCCGCGCCGGACGTCGCCCCCGCGCTCCGCGAGGTCGGTCTCGGTGATGGCCTCGCCCGGGCCCCGGTCCGTGAACCGGAGCAGCGTGCACTCGCCCACGACGCTCTCGAGCGGGACGCGGGAGACGTCGTCGCGATCGCGGAAGTAGTGGTACGGAGCCTCGAGATGGGTGCCGACATGACTCCACAGCGACACCTCGGACATGATGTAGTCGGCGCCGGCGGGGCGCAGTCCCGCGTATTCCGGCAGCAGCTCCTCGACGAGGTGGTTCTCGACCTCGAGCCTGTACTCTTCCTCGCCGGGCACGAGGACGTGAGACAGCTCGACCGGCCGCTTGTGCTGCAGCGTGCTCATGTCAGATCGCGTGCCCACCGTCCTGGGCGAGCACGACGCCGGTGATGTAGCCGGAGGTCGGCAGGCACAGGAAGACCACCGTCTGCGCCAGATCCTTGGGATCGCCGAGCTTTCGCATCGGCACCCGGGCGAGGACGCGCTCTCGCTCCTCGGGCGTGTCCTGGGCGCGCCTCGGTGTGTTGTGGATCCCGGGCGCGATGCAGTTGACCGTGATCGAGTGCTCGGCGAGCTCGATGGCGAGTGACTTGGTGAAGGCGATGACGCCGCCCTTTGCCGCTGCGTACGCCGTCCGTCCGAGCAGCCGCCCACCGCGCAGCGCGGCGATGGAGCTGATCGTGACGATGCGCCCGCTTCCCCGGGCGATCATGGGCGGGACGACGGCGCTACAGACGTTGAAGACGCTCGTCAGGTTCACGTCGAGCATGTAGTCCCACAGCTCCCGCGTCACGTCGGTAAAGCCCTCACGCTGGCCTTTGCCCGCGTTGTTCACCACGATGTCGATCGCGCCCCAGCGCTCGAGGACGCTCTCCACCGCCTGGTGAACGCCTGCGTAGTCGCGCACGTCGACCTCCAGGTCGAGGGCGTCTCGCCCGAGCCTCCGGACGCTCTCGGCCGTGTCCGCGAGGCTGTCTCCACGAAGGTCGAACCCCGCGACGTCGCATCCGGCGCTCGCGAGCGCGAGCGCCATCTCGTGACCGAGGCCTTGTGCGGCACCGGTGACGAGTGCGCGCTTGCCCGCAAGCGGCTCGGCGTCGCAACTCACGGAGTGGGCCTCGATGGCGCCGGAGAGCGCGCGCCGCTCGGGCGGCGTCTGCGCATGCGTGCGTGGGGTCGCAGGGTGCCCACGCTCCGCCTATCGCTGGTCGAGCAGGAGCGCCGCGGCCCCCGGCTCCGTCGCCTCGGCTGCAACTGCGGCGCTGCCCGTATCTCGACTCGTGCCGAGAGGGCGATACAGCTCGACGTCGAACCGGCTGCGATCGCCGCGATGGATACCGACGAAGTGCTCGATCGGGCGGCCGTCGGCGAGGTACGTGACCCCGCTGAGGACGAGCACCGGGTCGTTGGTCCGAATCGCCAGGTGCTCGGCGACGATCTTCCCGGCGAGCCCGGACTCGACGCTCCGGCGGCCACGGTGGAGCACGAACCCGAGATCCTGCTCCAGGACCTCGTAGAGAGATCGCTGCGACATGTCGAACTCGAGGATGGGGGCGCAGAGCGCATAGGGCAGGTACGCAGTCGTGAGCTGCGACGGCACCGAGTCGACGATCCGCAGGCGCTCGAGCAGGACGATCTCGGCTCCGGGCGCGAGCCCGAGGACGTCGGCCACATACGGGGACACGGGCTCGGTCTCCAGGCGAAGCACCCGGGTCTCGAGCTCCTGGCCACGGGCCCGGACGTCTTCGTGGAGGCTGGTCAGCGACTGGACGAGAAGCTCCGACGTCTTCGGGCCTGCCACGAAGCTTCCGCGGCCCTTGAACCGAACGATCAGGCTCTCGTTCTCGAGATCGCTCAGAGTCTGGCGCACGACCGTCCGGCTGACCCCGTACCGACTGCAGAGCTCGGCCTCGCTCGGTAGCCGCCCCCCGACCCCGATCCTGCCGCTCGCGATCTCCGCTTCCAGGATCTGCCGGAGCTGGTAGTAGAAGGGAACGGGAGAGCTCCTGTCGATCATCGCGTGCGGCCCCCCGTCCTCGGCGGCTCCGGGCGCGTCAGTCATCGCCGTGCCCTCGGGTGGTGTGCCGCGATGCGCCATCTTGTAGTGACAGGATTACACAGGAACATGGGCGAAGTATAGGAGCCCTGGTGACACGCAGCGGAGCCTGATCCGGATGGGAGCGACGTCGGAGACCACCCCTACGGCCGATCACCGTAGATCGCGAGCCCGCCGCCGCCGTCGAAGAACTGCAAGGCATCCACGTCCACGGCGAGTGCCACCGTGTCGCCGGGCCTCGCTTTCGAGTTCGCGCCGACGCGCGCGACGAAGCTGGGCCGATCGCCGAAGATGTCGCGATCGTCGGTCGTCCCGCCCCCGCCGGCCTGCTCGCCGAGGTGCTCGGCGACGACGCCTCGACCATCGACGGTGAAGAAGAGGTGGACCTCGGAGCCAAGTGCCTCGCGCACGTCGACGGTCACCAGCATCCGCTGCTCGAGCGGAGCCGCCGATGCAAGCGCGGCGTCTTCGAAGTGCTCGGGACGGATCCCGAGGACGATCGTTCGCCCCTCGTATGCCGCCAGCGCCGGGCGCGCGTCGAGGACCGCGTCCGGGCACTGCAGCCGGTGCCCGCCGAACCGAACCTCGAGGCCGCCGGCCTCCCGGTGCAGCTGCGCCTCGACGAGGTTCATGGCCGGGGCTCCTATGAACCCGGCGGTGAACAGGTTCAGCGGCCGCCGATAGAGCTCCTCGGGCGGCGCTACCTGCTGGAGCACGCCGCGCTTCATCACCGCCACCCGGTCGCCCATCGTCATCGCCTCGGTTTGATCGTGGGTGACGTACAGCGTGGTGACGCCGAGATCCCGCTGGATCCGCGAGATCTCTGCCCGCATCTGCACGCGGAGCTTGGCGTCGAGGTTGGAGAGGGGCTCGTCGAGCAGGAATGCTCGCGGCTCTCGAACGATCGCGCGGCCCATGGCGACCCGCTGCCGCTGCCCGCCCGAGAGCGCGCGCGGGCGCCGATGGAGCAGGTTCTCCAGGTGGAGGATCTCTGCGGCCTTCTGGACGCGATTCTTGATCTCCGCCTTGGGCACCTTGCGCAGCTTGAGCGCGAACGCCATGTTCTCGAACACGGTCATCTGCGGGTAGAGGGCGTAGTCCTGAAAGACCATGGCGATGTCGCGGCTCTTGGGCGGGACGTCGTTGACGAGATCGCCACCGATCCGGATCTCGCCGCTGGTCGGTTCCTCGAGCCCTGCGACCATGCGCAGCGCCGTCGTCTTTCCGCAGCCCGACGGCCCGACGAGGACGACGAACTCTCCGTCGCCGACGACGAGATCGAGGTCGGTGACGGCGCTGGTGCCGTCCGGGAACACCTTCGAGAGCTTCTCCAAGCTGATCTCAGCCACGCCTCACCTCGCCTGTCTCGCTACCACGTGCCGGTGTCGTCGAGAGGGTCACTGCTACTCGAGCTCGCTCATGGTTGGAAACGAGTCCATGGTCCCGGGCCGCGTGACCGAGATGCTCGCTGCTCTGACCGCGAAGGCCGCCGCATCGACGGTGCTCCAGCCTCGCTGTAGCCGCGAAGCGAAGGCGCCGATGAACGCGTCCCCGGCACCCGTGGTGTCGACGGCCTCGACGGCGGGAGCGGCCAGCCGTTCGACCGTGCCGTCCTTCCCTGCGACGAACGCACCCGCCGGGCCGGCCGTGACGACGACGACCGCCACCGGGAGCTCGCGGACGAGGAACCTCGCGAGGTCGGCCGGAGAACCCTCGCGACCTGCGATGGCCGCTGCCTCGTGCTCGTTCGGAACGAGGACGTCGGTGCGTGCGAGCAACTCCGGGGCGATCTCGTCGGCGGGGGCGGGGTTGAGGATGGTCGAGACGCCGGCCTCGCGTGCAACCTCGAAGGCGGTCGAGGCAGCCTCCTGCGGAGCCTCGAGCGCGCAGAGGACGAGAGACCCCGACCGGATGATCTCGGCAGCCTCGCGCACGCGCCCAGAGTCGAGCTCGCGATTTCGGTCGAGCACCGTGACGATCGCAGGTATCCGCGATGGAGGAAGGAGGACGAGGCCGACATCCGTCGCGCCTTCCACGCGGAAGCATCCCGTCACATCGATCTTCTCGGTGGTGAAGTACGCGAGGGCACGATCCCCGCGCTCGTCCGTCCCGACGACCGTCACCAGCGCCGTTCGCGCTCCCAGACGCGCGGCGGCAACGGCCTGGTTCGTGGCCTTTCCGCCGTCGAGCGGCTCGCCAAAGGACGAAGCGAGCACCGTCTCTCCCTCACGCGGGACGCTGTGGGCCTCGAGGAACAGTCCCTGTACGTGCGCGCCGACGACGACGACCGGGCCGCTACGGTTGACAATCGGCTCGGCCATCGCTCACCCACTCCCCGGAAAGGACCTATCGTGGCAATCGATCCCGACCGCGTCGCCCAGTGGCTCGCGATCCCACCCGACGAGCTTGCTGCCCGGTCGCCCCTCGAGCTGACGATCGTCGAGACTCGTGCCGACCTCTACCGGCACTTCGCACAGGAGATGTTCGACGAGATCGCCGAGGCGGCGGACGCAGGGGAGGAGCTCTCGCTGATCGTTCCCGTTGGCCCGAAGGGCCACTACCGCGTCCTGGCGGACCTGGCGAATGCCGCTCGCCTGAGTCTCAGGCACGTCACGTTCTTCGGGATGGACAACTGGCTCGACTGGCAGGGCCGTCCGCTGCCACTCGAGCATCCGTTCAGCCTCGAGGGTTTCTTCCGCCGCGAGTTCCTCGCCCTCGTCGACGAGGGGCTGCGGCCCCTCGACGGGAACGTGATCTTCCCGTCCCCGTTCGAGCTCGACCGACCCGCCGCCGAGATCGCGCATCGCGGCGGGGTGGCGACGACGTATGGCGGGTTCGGATTTCAGGGGCACATCGCCTTCAACGAGCCGCCGTCGACTCGCTGGACGCCGATCTCGGTCGATCAGCTTCGCCAGTCGACGACGCGCGTTCTTCCGATCGCGGTGGACACGATCATTGCGCACTCCCAGCGCAGCCTCGGCGGCAACGTCTTCGGCATCCCGCCGATGGCGATCACGCTCGGCATGCGCGAGCTCCTCGGAGCCCGCCGGATCCGTCTGTACACGGACGGGGGCGCCTGGAAGCAGACGATTCTCAGGATCCTGCTGTTCGCCGAGCCGACGACCGACTACCCGGTGACGCTGGTTCACGGTCACCCCGACGTGCGGGTCGTCGTCGACGCAGCGAGCGCAGCCTGCCCGCCCACCGGCGCGTAGAGCGAGGGTGGAGGCGGCCCGGAGCGCGGGGCGCGCGCAGACGAGGCGCAGACGGCGCGCCACGCGGCGGACGCCGCGGGCCGCGACCGAGGCGTGCTCGCCCGCTGACCGCGGCGCGCCCACCCGTCCTCGCATGAAGCTCGCGTGATCGATCACATGCCTGCTCGCTTGACAAGTCGCGCAGCAACTTGATGTACTCCTGTTGTCCTATCATTACAGCGCACGCAAGTCTAGACGCCGCCTGCGCCGAACCTCACGTCGGGCTCTCGTCGTGAAGAAAGGACGGCCATCTTGAGGATCCTCGTGATCACGGCTCATCCTCACTATGCGGGCACCAACTGCGCTGGCACGCTCTACAACCACACGTCTCGAGGCGACGAGGTCTACGTCGTCAGCCTCACGGCCGGTGATCTGATGACCGACCGCGTGACGCGCGCGGAGCTCGCGAAGATCAACCAGGCGGACATGGAGGCGTCGGCGGAGCTTCTGGGCTTCAAGGAGACGCGCATTCTCGGGTTCCAGGACGGTGAGGTCCAGAACACGCTCGAGGTGCGGATCGCGCTCAACCGCGTCATCCGAGAGCTCAAGCCGGACACGGTCTTCACCCACTGGTACCCGAACAGCACCATTCCCGACTTCAAGTACACCGGTGAGGTCGTCGTGGATGCGATGTTCTGCGCGTTGCTCGTCTCGGGCAGGTGGGTCGAGGAGTTGCCCTCGCACTGGACGAGCCGCGCCTACGGGTTCGAGGAGCCGGCGCTCACATCCGACTACGTTCCCAACGTCTTCGTCGACATAACGGATGCGGTCGATATCAAGCTGAAGTCCATCGACTGCTTCGCGATTCACTGCGAGTCGAACTTCGGGGGTGATTTCGATCTCTTCCACAGCTCCTATCTCGGGCCCAACCGCTACTGGGGCATCCATTCCGGGGTCACGTACGCCGAGTCGTTCCAACAGCTCAAGACCCACGAGGTCCAGTACAAGGCCGTCAAGCATGTGCTCTGACTCCATCGGCCCCGACTCGAGCCGCCGGGCTGCACCATGAGCGGCCCTCGTATCGCGGTCGTCGGGGGAGGCTCGCAGTTCTCGATCGGGCTCTGCGAGAGCCTCGTCGACTACGCGAGTGACCACCTGGCCGGCGCGACGGTCTCGCTGCTGGACATCCGAGAGGACCGGCTGGAGACGGTCAGGGGCTTCGCGGAGCGCCTCGCCGAGGAGGTGGGCGCGAGGATCACGTTCGAGTCCACGACCGATCGCCGTCGCGCGTTCGACGGCGCGGACTTCGTCCTGACCACGTTCCGTCCCGGCTCCCACCACCAGCAGGAACAGGACGAGACGGTGCCTCCCAAGTACGGCCTGCAGGGCAACGAGACGGTCGGCATCGGCGGCATCTTCATGGCCTGCCGTGTCGCGCCGGTGCTCACCGAGCTGTGCGCGGACGCATCCGAGCTGTGCCCGGACGCCTGGATCATCAACTACACGAACCCCACCCAGTACGTCGCGGACACGATTCAGCGGATCAGCGACCTGCGGGTGATCAGCCTCTGTGACGGCTTCGTCGACGTGGTGGACGACCTCGCCTACCTGCTGGAGGTGGATCCCGGTGACATCACCATCTACCCCGCAGGCACGAACCACGCCATCTGGGTCGTCCGGTTCACGGTCGCCGGCGAGGATGGGTACCCGTTGCTACGCGCCCGCCTCGACGGGCTGTCGGACGAGGACATCGATCGGCTGTATCCGCGTCCGGACGTGATCGACGTGCTCGGCGTGAACTACACGTACGACGAGATCTACAAGCAGTTCATCCCGCACTACCCGTTCCCGTTCAGCCTCAAGCTCTTCAGGATCTTCGGCCTCCTGCCGGGGCCCCGCTACTACTGGCGGTACCTCCTGGACCAGGACGCCATCGTCGAGGCCCAGGCGAACGGAACCTACGTCTCGATGGCCGGCTTCTACATGAAGCACATGGAGCCGAGGATGTTCGAGGATCTCGACAACCGCCTCAGCCGAAGCGCCCTCGCTCTGAAGAGCTCGCGCCGCGCGGGCGGGGGCGGGCACGGCGATCTCGCGGTACGGGTCATCGCCTCGATGGTCAGCGACCTGGGGGAGACGTTCGTGGTGAACGTCCCGAACAGGGGTGCGGTGTCCAATCTTCCCGACGATGCGATCCTGGAGCTGTCGGGGGTGGTGGACCGTCTCGGGGCGCATCCGTTCGCGCTCGGCCCGCTGCCCGACGCGGTCCTCGGTCTCCAGTGGAGCCTCGTGCTCAGCCAGCAGCTCGCCGTGACGGCGGCCCTGAGTGGAAGCCGCGACGACCTGCTGCGAGCGATCGTGGCACACCCGCTGATCCACTCGGTCGATGCGGCCGAGAGCTGCATGGACGAGCTGCTCGCACTGCAGGCCGAGTGGCTGCCGCAGTTCGCCCCCGGGCGTTCGCCGGGAACGGGTGGGCAGACCCGGCGCTCACGCGCTGCCGGCACGACGTAGGTCGATGAAGTTCGGAGCGGTCTTCTGGGTCGACAGGACCTCCTGGCCGTCGCTTCGGGATGCGGCGCTTGCCGCGGAGCGGGCCGGGTTCGACTCCGTCTTCATCGACGCGCACCTGATGCCCGTGCACGGGCAGTGGCGGGATCCGAAGCTCGAGGGGTGGACCGCCCTGACGGCGCTCGGCCCGCTCACCGATCGGGTCACTCTCGGCCTCCTCGTGCAGCCAACGACCTTTCTCAATCCGGCGATCACGGTCAAGAAGGCAGTGACCCTCGACGCGATCACGGACGGCCGGGTCATCCTCGGAGTCGGGGCCGGGTACTACGAACGGGAGCACGAGGCGTACGGGCTCGACTTCGGATCCAGTGCGCGTGAACGCCTCGACCGCATGGAGGAGGCTCTCACGATCATGAGGCGGTTGCTCGCGGGCGAGGTGATCGACTTCGAGGGAGCGTTCTATCGAATGAAGGACGCATCGGTGGCCCCGACCCCGGCGCGTGGTCACATGCCGATTCTCGTGGGCGGTGCAGGCCCGCGCGTGCTTCGCATCGCCGCCGCACTGGCCGACATGTGGAACGGTTGGGGGACGCTCGACGAACTTCGTGACCTGAACACGCGCCTCGACCGGTTGTGCGTGGATCGCGGACGGGATCCAGCGACGCTCGAGCGCCTGTTCATGCGGAACGTGCTCGTGCGGGCAACCCCGAAGCAGGCAGTGGAGGACTGGGACGCGATCTCCGCGCGGCACGGTGAGCAGCACACGAACACGGAGCCGCTGCAGATCGGCGGTCCACCCGAAGTCATCGCCGCCGAGCTCGGGAAGTACGCCGATGCCGGTTGCCAGCACGCGACGCTGCCGTTCCGTGAGCCCTTCGACTTCGAGACGATCGAGAGCTTGCCTCGGGTGCGGGCTGCGATGGGCGAATGACGCGCGCCACCGTGCTCCCGGGGCGGGCTCCACGCCGACGGCGGAGCCAGCGACGCGCATGAAGCTCGCCGGAAAGGTCGTCCTCGTCACGGGCGCCAGCAAGGGAATCGGCCGGGCGGTGGCGATCGGCGCCGCGGCAGCAGGCGCCGACGTCGTGGTCGCCTATCGCGGCGACGAGGCCGGCGCGGAGGCAACGGCGGACGGCGTTCGCGGGCATGGTCGTGAGCCTCTCGTCGTGTCCGTGGATCTCGAGCGGGTCGGTGAGATCGTCGCTCTCGTCCAGACCGCCTGCGAGCGCTTCGGCAGGATCGACGTGCTCGTCAACAACGCCGCCGTCGTCGGCTGGTCGCCTGCTCTGGACGTCACGGAGGAGGTCTGGGACTCGGTCGTCGACACCAATCTGAAGGGCTCGTTCTTCTGCGCCGTCGAGGCTGCGAAACGGATGCGAGATGGGGGAGGGGGCGCAATCGTGAACATCTCGTCCAACATCGCCGCGCTCGGCGTCACGAATCTCAGTTGCTATGCAGCCAGCAAGGGAGGGATCCACGCTCTCACGAGACAGCTCGCCGTCGAGCTGGCCCCGTATCGGATTCGCGTCAACACGCTTGCGCCAGGGCCGACGCTCGTGCAGCGAAATCTCGCAGACGAGCCGAACTACGACGAGGTGTGGGGGGAGGTCGTGCCGTGGGGGCGCGCGGCGCAGCCAGAAGAGATGGTCGCGCCGATCCTCTTCCTCGCCTCCGACGAGTCGATGTATGTCACCGGGCAGCTCCTCTTCGCGGACGGCGGCTGGTCGATCGCGGGCCGGATGCCACCCGGGCACCTCGACAGCGTCGCGCGCCGGAGAGCGCCCGCCGACTGAGCGAATGCGGCGCCGGGTCGGAGAACTCCCCTCTCACCACCTCGGGCAGCCGGCTGTCCCTCCTCGGCCGGCAGCACGGGCGGGCACATACGCCGACCCGCTCCCGCTCGTCACAGCGCGAGCGGACGGGCCGGCGTCTGGCCCGCGCACGGGGCGTCGCAGAGGGGCTGCTCGGCCCCGTGGCGCCCGGCGCAGCAGGATGAGCGGCGGCGCTCGCGCCGGCGGCACCGCGTCGGGCCCGCACCGAGGGATGGCGAGATGCTGATCGGAGTTGCGACGAGCGTCTATCGCGACCTCCCCGTCAGTGACGCGTTCGCGCGCGTGAAGTCCGTCGGCGCAGACGCCGTAGAGCTGGGAACCGGTGGGTGGCCGGGTAGCGAACATGCCGACCCGGAGCGCCTCGTGCGCGATGCCCGGGCGTTCGACGGCCTCTGCGAGGCGCTCGAGGCACACGACCTGGTCGTGAGCGCGCTGAGCGTGCACGACAACCCGCTGCACCCGGTCGGTGAGCGCGCCGTGGCGGCGCACGAGAGCTGGCTCGAGACGTTGCGCCTCGCCGAGAAGCTCGAAGTCCGAACGGTGAACGTCCTCTCGGGGTGCCCCGGCGACGGTTCCCCGGGGGCCCGCGTGCCGAACTGGGTTGCCACCGGCTGGCCGGACGAGTTCGCCGAGCTCCTCGAGCACCAGTGGTCGGATCATCTCGTGCCTTACTGGAGCCGTGAGGTGGAACGCGCCCGCGCGCATGGAGTCCGCGTCGCGTTCGAGCTCCTCCCGGGCTTCCTGGTCTACAACCCGGCGACGTTCGCTCGGCTCCGTGCCGCAGTCGGGGACATCGCGGTCAACCTCGATCCGAGCCATCTCTGGTGGCAGGGCATCGATCCGGTTGCGGCGATCGAGCTCCTGGGCGAGGCCATCGTCCACGTGCATGCGAAGGACATGCAGCTCGTCGCCGACGAGGTCCGGCGAAACGGCGTGTTCGATCTACGTCCGCCGGAGCAGACCGACGTGCGAGCGTGGAACAGCTGCCTCCTCGGGCGCGGACACGGACGCGACGAATGGCTGGACCTCGTGCGGGCGCTGCGCGCCGTCGAGTACGACGGGGTCCTGAGTCTCGAGCACGAGGACCTTTGTGTGGCTGCAGACGAGGGCGTTCGCGAGGGTGTCGCGTTCCTGCGATCTCTGCTCGACGAAGCAGTGACGGATGCGCCCCCGTAGCCCGGCTCTCGAGCGCGTGGCTTCGAGACCAACGGGCCCGCCGCACGGAGTGGCGCGGCGGGGTGGAGCGCAGTGAGCGCCGCCTCGACCCAGGCGAGCGGGCGCGGTGGCGGACCGAAGATCGTCGTCCTCGGCGCGGGCAGCGCGGACTTCGGCATCGAGTGCCTCGCCGGCGTCTTCAGGACCCCCGGCCTGCGGGGGAGCGTGCTCGTCCTCGTCGACATCGATCGGGAGAAGCTCGACCTCGCCGAGCGTATAGCGGTGCGCCTGAATGACCTGACCGGCGCGGAGATCGAGGTCCTCGCGACGCCTTCGCGATCCGATGCCCTGCCCGAGGCCGACTTCGTCATCCTCGCGGTCGCGATCGATCGCGAGGAAACGTGGTCGCGAGATCACGAGGTTGCCCTCCGTCACGGGATCACCCACTACGCCGAGAATGGCGGCCCCGGGGCGTTCGCGCACACCTGCCGCAACCTTGGCCTCGTGCTTCCGATCGTGCGCGACATCGAGCGGCTGTGCCCGTCGGCCCACGTGCTCACACTCACGAACCCGCTGACACGGATCTGCTCGGCGATCAACACGGAGACTCGACTTCGGTTCGTGGGCATCTGCCACGGGATCGGAATCGGCTACTGGATCGTGGCGACGGCCTTGCACCGCGAGCTTGGCCTCGCGCTTCCGGACGACCCGCGCTTCCTGTGGCGCGACGACATGATCGAACACTTCGAGTACTCCCAGCGGGTCGCGAAGGAGAGGTACTCGATCCGGGCCGCCGGCATCAACCACTTCTCCTGGATCCTGGCGGTACGAGATCTCGAGACGGGCGAGGAGGTGTTGCCGCTCGTCCGCCGGCGTCTCAGGGAGCTCCCCGCATCGTTCGAGCCGCTCACGCGCCGTCTGGCGGACGTCTTCGGCCTCATCCCGGTTCAGAGCGACACGCATGTCTCCGAATACGTGCCGTTCGCGAGCCATCCCGACGCATGGGAGGACTACGGCATCCAGCTCTACGACTTCTCCTGGGCGAGGGAGCGCCGGAAGCGCCACGAGCACGCGGTGAGGTCGATGGCGGAGGGCGCGACGCCGGTCGCCGGGATCCTGGGCGCCGACAGTGAACGCGTCGAGCTCGTCATCGATGCCATCACCAACGACACGCACGGGTACGAGGAAGCACTGAACGTTCCCAACCGTGGCTACATCGAGAACCTGCCCTGGGGGGCCGTGGTCGAGGTTCCGTGCCTCGTCGATGCGAACGGCGCGAGCGGCATCCATGTCGGCCGGCTCCCGGAGCCGATCGCCGCGCTGTGCCGCACCCAGCTGACCATCGCTGATCTGAACGTCAGCGCCTTCGTGACGGGCGACCGCGACCTCGTGTACCAGCTTCTCGCCATCGACCCGATGGTCCGCGACCTGGACACGGCCGTGAGACTGGCGGACGAGTACATCGAGCTCTACGGCGACTACTTTCAGTTCACCTGACGCCGGGACTCTCGCGACGCTCGCTCGCGCCGCTCGAAGGCGCGGGTGATGACCGCCCCGGCGCTGTGAGGACGTACGTGGGGAAACGCGAGCTCGGCGTCGAGTCGGCTAGAATCGCCCCGGATCGCGCGCCTTTCGACGAGTCGAGAAGAGCGTGACCCGGTAGGAAGGCCCTGCAAGTGGGCTACTTTTGGGCGGTTAGCTCAGTTGGGAGAGCACCAGCTCGACAAGCTGGGGGTCACTGGTTCGAGCCCAGTACCGCCCACCTTACGAAAGCCCTGCTAGCGCGGGGCTTTTCTCTGTCCCGCAGTTTTCACGGCGTCCGTTGTACACGCGGAACGTGAACGTCGGAGGGAGCCCATCGCGACTGAGCGGGGATCTACGTGGGTGGGAAGCAACTCGGCTGGTGGTAACGGCCATCGCTCAGGGGCGCTCTTTCGGAGCCGTCAGCCTGGTAGCGCTCGCAGCCGAAGGTGGAGCTTCCCACTCTTTCCGCAGTCGATCGTCACCGGCCAGCGGCCCGGACGCGTTGACGAGCCGATCTTCCAGCGCCACATGATGCGACCCCCGGTTTTCGGGCCGAGGCCCTTGGCATGTGACACGGTTGTCTTGTAGACCACCTTGATGGTGCATCGCGCTCTCGGGCTGACTGACACCGTCAGGCTCGCGTGGTCGTTTGGGCTCACCACCGTGGTGAAGGCCACCTTTCGCACGGATGCAGCGGCGCCTGCAACCAGAACGAGGGATGCGAGCGCGAAGGCGAGAACCGGCACGAGCCTGCGCACGTCCTGAGCCTACGCCGAGGCGCACTCGCGTGCCACATGAAGCGGCGACCCAAAGCGCTCACGCGGTTGCACCGGCGCAGAACCGGGCAGAGAATGGTGCTGACGTGGGCTTCAGGATGCGGAGGTCGTTCAAGGTCGTGCCGGGCGTCCGGCTGAACGTCTCCAGGCGGGGGGTTGGCGCCTCGGTCGGCGGCAAGTACGGCCGCTATTCGGCCCACTCGTCCGGGCGCCGCACGGTCTCCTCGAGCACCGGTGTGCCGGGCATCTACTACCAGAAGAGCGTCTCGGGCCGAGGGGGGCAGAGCAGACAGGTGCAGGCACCGGCGGCGGCTGCGCCGGCGAAGCCGCTGAAGCCGGGGCTGTTTGCGCCGAAGGGCGAGAAGGAGCTCTACAACGCCGTCAAGGCGCAGAGCATCCCCGCGATCCGCGCGGTCGGCGACACGCACCAGGACTTCCGAGTCGCCTCGTACAGCCTCAGCGGGCTCATGCTCCTCGACGACGACCCGGCCCAGGCCGAAGAGCTCCTCGCGAGTGTGTTCGCGGGCGGTAGCGAACCGGCCCAGGACCGCTTCGTGATGAGGTACCTGCGGACGTGGATCGAGCTCCCGATCGCTGCGGGGGTCACCGCCGCGCTTCCGGTCTCCCGTGACGCCGTCGGGCTCGCCCTCGCGGAGCTCCGCCAGGAGCGCGACGACCTAGCGGGGGCCATAGATGTCGTCGAGCGTCTCGAGCCGAGCCTCTACGCGGCCGTCTCGCTCGCCGAGCTGTACTTGCTTGCCGAGCGCCCGGACGAGGTGATCGAGCTCACAGAGGGTGTCACCAATGAGGACGACGCAAGCGCGCTGCTGCTCGTCTTCCGCGGTGCTGCGTTTCGTCAGCAGGGATACCACGACGCCGCGCACGAGACTCTCAAGGAGGCGCTTCGCAGTCGTTCCCGCGCCGCGCCGATCCGTCACCTAGCGCTTTCAGAGCGAGCTGAGAACTACATGGCTCAGGGAAAGAAGGGGATGGCTCGAAAGGATCTCGAACGGATCCTTGCCGAGGATTCTGACTACGAGAGGGTCCGCGAACGGCTGGACTGGCTAAGCGCCGCGAACTAGTGGGCACCAGCTCGGTTCCAGTGCCCAAATCCCCCAGGAGCAGCCCGAATCGGGCGTGAGCAGCTCCTCGGTCGGGCTCCTCGCCCCGGCGACCCGACGACTCGTGCTCCCGACCGCTGTGCGCGGTGCCGAACCCTGCAAGAAGCAATCAGACGAGACGAGCCTCCTCGAGGTGCGCCAGCTGCCTTCTTGAGCTGGAATGTCCACGCGAATCGCGAAAGCAACAGATCGCACGACCCGCTTGACTCCCGGTCGACCGTCCTTCAGAGTCGCGCTCATCGTGGGGCTTCGAGCCGGTGTGGCTGGATGCGTCGCGGCTGCGGCACTCGTTCTGAGCTCCGTGGCTGCGGGCGAGCAGACGTATGCGGATCCGAGTGGCGATGCCGGGGTCGGCTCGGATCTCACCTCTCTGGCGGTGCGCAACGACGCGTCGGGCGTGATCACCGTTCGCATCCAGACAGCGCAACCGCTTCCGCTCAATCACGGCTTGTTCGTCGCATTCGACGCGGACCGAAACCCGGCTACCGGGAGCCCACCGGGGATCGATGCCGCCGTTCTGGCGTTTCCCACGCTCGCCTCCAGTTTCTTCTTCCGCTGGGACGGCACCCAGTACGTGGAGTCGACGCCAGCGACCTTCCGTGTCGATCGGGTGAGCGAGACGGCTGTGGACGTCTCCATTGGGCGCACCGAGCTTCCGACCTCAGCCGGGTTCGGGTTCGTTGTCCTGACGCTCGACATCGACGGCAACGCATTCGACGGAGCGCCCGACGAGGGCTGGTACATCTACGACTTCCCGAGATGCTCGAACGGAGTCGATGACGACGGCGACGCGAAGATCGACGGTGCCGATCCCGGCTGCGCAGGCGCCGACGACACGGACGAGACTGATCCGCCGCCACCGCCGCTGAAGCTGACGGCCGGACAGCCGAGGGCGGTTCCCGGCCCCGTTGCCGGGAAGTCGATCGTCGTCTCGATGACCGTACGCCAGAGCAACGGCTTGCCGTTCTCCGGAGCGGTGACCTGTAGTGCGCGGGCTGGCACCAAGAAGATCGCGACCCGAGGCAAGGCAGCCCAGGCCAGTGCCCGCTGCATCATGAGGCTCCCGCACGGCAGCCGGGGTCGGAAGCTGCGTGGCACGATCACTGCTCGCGCCGGATCGAGTCGCGTGACGAAGGCGTTCGTGTTCACGATCCGGTGACGAGCATCGGGCAGCGGACGACCCCCGGTTACGCCCGTCGGTCGCTCCTGGTCTTGAGTGTCGCGACGGCTATCTATGGAGTGCTCGGTCCGGGACCGAGCGCGGCCTATACGCCACATGGTGCCGACGGCGGTACGCGCGCGCTCGTGAACTCCCAGACGTACGTCGATCCGGCGGGAGACCAGAACGGCACCGCCCCGGACGTGACGACGATCCGCGTCTCGAACGACGATGTCGGCAACCTCGAGTTTCGGATCGTGCTCGGGAACCGTACGGAGATCCTTCCCGCCGACTGGATCACGATCGCTCTCGACACGGACGTCTCCGCTGCAACGGGCTGTCACCTTGGCGGGGAGTCGGGCTGGGACTGGCGGATCGATCTTTTCGGACAGATCAACCTGGCGTCTGTATTCCGATGGGGATCGGACTGCGAGACTGAGCTGGTCGGCGACGGCGTCCCGATGGGCTTCGATGCCGCGACGAAGACACTCCTGCTTCGCATCCGGATCCCGGATATCGGGAGCCCGAGGAGCCTTCGCTTCGCGGTGGTCGCGTCCGACGGCCAGCCACCCGTGTCCGATGCGACCTCCGACTGGATCTACGAGATCGTCGTCGGGGCGCCGCCTGCTCCGAGGGATCGGACACGGCCTCGCGTGAAGGCGCTCCCGAGCAAGGAGGCGCGAGGCGGCGTCGTGCTGCTGCGGTACGTCGTGTTCGACGAGACGGGGAAGGCGAGGGAGGAGATTTCCATCTACCGCGCCCGATCGCTGATCGAGGTCAAGCACACCGCGCTGGGCCGGCGCAGAGCGACGACGATCTACGCCAAGCGCTGGCGTGTCCCGAAGAGTGTGACCGGTCCGCTTCGATTCTGCGTCCGGGCCTGGGACGCCAGCGGCAACCCGAGCCGAGCGAGTTGCGCCGCGATCGCGCTCCGATGAGGCTCGTGCGAGCAGTGGCGGGTGCATCACTCGTCGGGATCGCCATGGTCGCCGGGGCGTCGGCGGGTATGACCACCGCCTCTCAGACACCCTCTTGCTTCGGGCTCTCGCCAACGATCGTCGGAACCGAGGGAGACGATCAGCTGTTGGGAACGGAAGGGCCTGACGTGATCGTCGGGCTCGGCGGTGCGGACAACCTGGTCGGGCTCGGCGGGGACGATGCACTCTGCGGAGGGCCTGGGAACGACGCAGCACTGCCCGGTCCGGGGAACGATCGCGTCTCCGGCGGAGGCGGCGGATTCGGGTTGGGCTTCCTGGACTACGTCGCATTCTCCTTCTCGCCGTCCCCGGTTCAGGTGGATCTCGCGGCGGGCACTGCCGTCGGGGAGGGATCGGACCAGCTCGTCGATGTCATGATCGTGATCGCCACGCCTTACGCGGACGCCGTACGCGGCAGCGACGGAATCGAGTTCTTCTATCCGGGGGCCGGAAACGACCTGATCGACGGACGTGGCGGTCGCGACTTCGTGGGCTTTGACCACGCGGTCACTGCAAGCCTCACCAGCGGAACTGCCAGCGGTGAGGGAGCCGACGAACTGATCGCAATCGAGGGTCTCATCGGGTCGGACCTTCCGGACGTCCTCACGGGCGGCGCCGGCCCGGACTACCTGACGGGCGGCAAGGGCGAGGACGTCCTGGACGGAGGCGGCGGTGACGACCGCGTCTTCGGTGACGAAGGGAACGATGTGCTTCGCGGGGGGGGCGGGGAGGACTCGGTCTTCGGAAACGACGGGAACGACAGTGTGAGCGGCGGTTCCGGTAACGACAAGCTCGGGGGAGACGCCGGTGGCGACAAGGTCGACGGAGACGCCGGCGCCGACATCGTCTCCTACCGGGAGAGCGTCGGGGGGGTCAACGTCAATCTGCTCGTCGGCCGCGCGACGGGTGAGGGCCTTGACGAGCTGGGTGGGATCGAGTACGCGAACGGCTCGCAGTTCCGAGACTCGATCCTGGGAAACGCAGGCACGAACTTCCTCTGGGGGAATGCCGGAAGCGA
>CAZMUG010000027.1:0-22046 GCA_964569165.1 uncultured Gaiellales bacterium | reverse complement strand
GCTCGCGATTCAGGTTCCCGGCAATCGACTGCACCTCGTGTCGGTCGATCGGCAAGGCGTCGCGCGCCTGAAGCTTCGACCACGGTTCGAGACCGATGAAGAGCGAGGCATCGTCCGCATCGACGCTGCGCCGATGTACGACGCGCCGCCTTCGATCGAAGAGCTGTACCGCGCCGCGGCCAAGAACCACGAACTCGAGAGCGCGTACTACGCGCAGCGCACCGCTGAACGGGCGAAGCGTCGTGACTCGGATCGCGAGTCGCGCGAACGGGTGGCCGAAGCGTTCTTGGCCGACAAGGGCCAACGGGCAATCGCGCATCCGCCGCCGACGCCCAAGCGTTGCTGCATCATCACCGAGCGTGGACGGTTCTTCTTCGATGTCGCCATCGATCAGGGTCTTGCGAAGGATGTCCCGGCCGAGGCGCACCGGCGCTTCCGTGCCGATCTGCGGAGCAAGCAGGAACGCGACCGCCAGGATCGTGCCGCGCAACTGGCACTCCATGAAGAGAAGAAGCGGTTCATTGCGGACTGGATCGCGCGGAATGGCACCGACGAACAGCGGACGCGGCAGGCGGAGGGCGTGCTGCCGATGGACGAAGCGATCGAAGCCATCACAGACCAGGTCTTCTCTCCGCTCTGCGAACATGTTCAGTACGCGCGCGACGGGATGCAGCAGATGCGCGCCCAACTCGCCCGATTCGGTCGCGCCCACGAACCCGTTGCTCCTGGCGATTTGGTGGTCAAGAGTGAGCACGCGAAGATGGCGAGCGCCGAGCAGTGGATGGTCGTCAAGACGTTCAGAGCACTCATGCCAGAGGCGACGGTGCACTTGCGGGTGCACCGCATTTCGTTGAAGGGCGATTCCGCGCCGCCGCCTGTCGTGCAGCACGGAATCCTCGTGACCATGAAGCACGGGCCGTTTACGTTGCGGCGCGAATATGCGTTGTCGGTGGCGCCGGCGACCACTCTCGGTGCCATCACGTGAAAGTCGCGAGGTGTGGCATGGCCGTGTTTGACACGGCCGTGCGACAGGCGTAGATTTCGAGCATCTCTCGCTGTGGCCGTCCTGGCCACCCCCTCACGTCGCCCGACGTGAGGCTTCGTTCCACCTCGTCGCCCTCAGGGCACGCAGAAAGGAGCACTCCAATGAACGGGACAGGTGTGTCTGCTGTGAATGCGTACACGGCTCACCGGGAATGGGCGTCGCGCCCACCCGACGAACGGTACGCCAGCGTCCAGGCCCTCTACGATGCGGCGCGCGCACGTCGCCTCCGCACCGAAGAGCGCACCATCGAGACCGTCGCACTCACGACCGAGGCGGTGGCATCCGACGCGCTCGCGCTACGCGACACGTCGGGTCGCCAGGCCGCCCTCACGCACTGGAGCTTCGAGCAGCTCGCCGGCATTGCCGCCGCGCCGCCGAAGTACCTCCGAACGCTGCCCGCGGCGATCGCGTCGGACGCGATCAACTACGGGTTGCGGCGTCAACGTCGCGAAGAGCACCAGCTCCTCGTGGACCGCGACGATCCGTGGACCGTTCACGCGGTCACCTCTCCGAGGTACGCGCGGGTCCATCACGACGAGCTGGCCGGCCGGGTGCTCGACCTCATCGCCCAGCACCCCGCCTGGTCCCTGCCGCTCGCCTACAAGGACGGCGTGTACGGCGCCGAACGGGTTCCGTCCGGCGCTTACCTGGGAGACCGAGACATGTTTCTGTTCCTCGTGGACGGCAATCGCGATCTCGACGACCCGACCGATACGTCGCACGCTGGCGTGTTCCGCGGATTCATTCTCCGGAACAGCGACGTCGGTGCCGCCGCCCTGACCCTGGATGTGTTCCTGTTCCGCGCCGTCTGCGGCAACCACATCATCTGGGGCTTTCAGCACGTGGTCGGATTCCGGCGCCGACACGTGGGTGCGTCGATTCAAGAGGCCTGGACCACGTCGCTCGACAGTGTCCGGACCGCGCTCGACGCCGACCCCGCGCACGATCGCCTCGTTCTCCTGCGGGCCACGTCCCAGGAGCTCGGGCCAACCCGTGACGCGGTCGTTGATGCGGCCGTTCAGCGACTCGAGCTGTCGCAGAAGCAGGCCGCCGAGGCGTACACGCTGGCAGAGGCGTTCGAGACGAATCCCCGTTCGGTCTGGGGCTACGTGCAGGGGCTCACGCGTTTGAGCCAACGCACGCCCTGGCAGGATGGACGCTTCGCCCTCGATCGTGCCGCCAGCCGCCTCCTGACCACGGTCCACTAGACCAGGTCATTCGCCGCTCGGGCGCAGCCCCGCGGCTCCTTCCACGCACAGCGGACGTCGGCACACGCCACGTCCTTTATCCGCCCCTCGCGACGTCCGTCGCGCAGGTGGCCGCCTTCGCTCCCAGAGCCGGGCGCTCTGCCGGAGGTGTCTGCCATGCGCGAGGGATCCACACGCCGACGAAGCACGAGCCCACAGTCAGTGGCCGGGTTAATCGACATCAACCAGGTTCACGACTGGCGACGACACGGCCGTCTCGATGACCTTCGCAGGTTAGCCGAAGGGGCGAACGGTCTCACGTTGTCGCACGAGCTGCTGCACGCGCTGCTCGAAGAACTCCACATCAGCGATGACTTCGACGTGCTCGTCGGGCGTGTGGCCCACCTGCCCGCGAGTGAGTACCCACGCCTGCTCGCGATCGCGCTGCTTCTGAGACACAGCTGGTGTCCTCAGGACTTGTCGTGCACGGCTGCGCGACTCGGACTGCCGCGTCCTGGCGGCAGTCCTGCGCCCTTCACCTCCGAATCACCCACACCTCGCGACCGCGGACACCGCCGCCGCGACATCACGCGTGCGTCGCTCGCCGAGCCACGTACGCACCAGCGCTGAAAGGAGAAGTCATGGTGAATCCGTCTGTCTCGCCTTCGGCTCCAGCACGCGGTCACCGCGTGCGGGAACTCGTCTACGCCTATCGACCGTTGCGCGACGGTGACGGCCGCGTCGTCGACGTGCCCACCGTGGTGCTGAAGGACCCACGCACCGCCGCCGCCGTCCTCTCGCCGCTGATTGCGGATCAGCCCGTTGAGGTCTTCGGCGTCGCGTGCCTCTCCACGAAGAATCGTCTACTCGCCTGGCATGTGCTCTCGCGCGGAACACGTGCGAGCACGCCTGTCTCGATGCCGGATGTGTTCGTGCCCGCGTGTCTCACACCGGGCACGACCGGCCTGATGGTCGTGCACAACCATCCGAGCGGCGATCCCACACCAAGCCCGGACGATGCACGACTGACGTTGCGCCTGTGTGCCGCGGCAGACGTGCTCGACATGCCGTTGCTCGACCACCTGATCGTCGGTGACGAGCACCGGTACTACAGCTTCCGCGAAGCCGGAGTGCTCGGAGCCACTCCGACCACGAGGTGATGCCCATGCCCGCCGCTCCGACGTGTCGATTCTGTGGAAGTGCTCGCCCGCGTCAAGGCTTCGCTCGCTGCGCTCGCCGCTCCGCGGCCTTGACTCGGTCTCCGCACTTCTCACGGAGGGCATTTATCGGCGCGGCGGGGGATCTCGAAGAAGGGAGAACTCTCATGTCCGACAGGTCGCTCGCACCGAGCATCAACGTGACGATCGGCCAGCACACGCGCGTCTACTTCGCGTTCGTCACGACAGCGCCGATCAGTCTCGATTCACCGGCGACGGTCACGCTTCACGGCGGGGCCTTCTCCGAGCTGGTCGGCTTTGCGGCCGATCCGATCACGTTCGACGACACCAAGGGCCGAATGCCCGCACGTCTGGTGCTCGTCGACGCAATGGAGCTCGCCTGGCAGCGAGCCAAGTACCGCGGGAGTCAGCACCAGCTGCTCTCCGCGGACCCCGGACTCGTTGGCCTGAACACGCTGCAGCACTGGCTGTGGCAACGCCTGCGGGCGTCCACCCCACAGGTGGCCGCATGAGTCCCTCAATCAATTCGTCACCGTCAACCGCTCGCTGGAGCAGCGAGCTTCACAGGAGGTCACATCATGGTGGTCAAGATCGTTCCGAACGACAAAGGCAACCCGCAAGGCAAACTCGCCGATGCCGAGCTGCACTTCAGCGACGGCGTGCTCGAAGGCTTGAAGCTGATCGGCTTCGCCGTCTGGGAGCGCCGCAGCGGCGGAGGACGCAACGTGACGTTCCCCGCGCGGCAGTATTCGGTCAACGGTGAGCGTCGTAGCTTCGCGCTGCTGCGTCCCGTCGCTGATACCGCCGCGCAGGAACGCGTCCGCGATCTCGTGCTGCAGGCATACGCCGAGTACGAGGAGACGGCCACCGAGGCCGCTTCGTAGAGAAGCCAGACTGCGGACGCCGCTTGGTGCGGCGTCCGCACCATCCCGCAACACGCAGATCGAGGAATTCAGCAGGAGGTCATCATGGCGCACGCTCAGCGGGACAACGATGTAGGATTAGAGAGTTCGTTCGCGCCTTCGGACAAGCGCACGCTGACCGACGTCGAGGTCGCTGCGCGGCTTGGAGTCTCTCGGTTCACCGTGCGGTCGTGGCGCCTCAAGGGCACCGGACCACGGTTTCTGAAGATGGGCCGCGCGGTTCGGTACCGGCCTCAGGACGTGGACGAATACGAACGGCAGGCCCTCGTCGATACGCAGACTGAACCCGACCGCGCGCCCGCGTGATCGGCTGCGATTGCGGCGCCACTGGCACGCTTGCCCATCCGAATCAAACAGACGCAGCTCGCGAGCGCCACGGCGCTCGCGATGCCTGCCCGATGGGGGAAAGGCCATGGGACTCTGGAAACGTGGTCGGCGCTACTGGACGCAGACAGTGGTCAACGGCGTGTGGATTCGACGACCTCTCTGCCCGGAGGGTTCGACGCGCGCGACGACAAGTTGGCAGGAAGCCGTTCGGCTCGAGAAGGAATTGATCCGCGCTGCCCTGCAGGGCAGCTTGCCGGCGCAGAGTCACTCAATCAAATTGTTCGCCGCGGTTGACGACTACCTGAAGGCAAAGAAGGCAACCGCAAACACGCAGCGAGCGATCGAGTTCGACCGAGAACGCCTCGAAGTCGTCAAGCGCGTGCTCGGCGACATCAAGCTGTCCGCGATCACGGCAAGGACAATCGAAGGGTTCCAGGCCAAGCGGCGTGTTGAGGGCGCGAGCAATCGCACGGTCAATATGGACATCGGCGCTTTGCGCCAGGTCATGAAGCGGTTCAAGCAATGGCGACGGCTCGAGGACGACGTGAGGATGCTCACCGAGTCGGGCGGCGAGCCTGTGGGCCGAGTGCTCACCAACGAGGAGCAGGAGCGCCTGTTCAAGACCGCAGAAGTGAACCCGGAATGGGAGCACGTGTACAGCGCTGCCATCCTTGCCGCAAACACCTCGATGCGCGGCGTAGAGGTGAAGCACGTGCGACGGAAGGACTTCGATCCCGAGAAGCGGATTGTCTACATCCGCACAAGCAAGAATGAGACAAGCAAGCGCGTCATTCCGTTGAACGACTCCGCCTTCGACGCCGTGCAGAGGATGGTTCACCGCGCTGATCTCCTTGGCCACACGGACCCAACGAACTATCTCTGGTGCGCATGCCAGCATCACAAGCTGGATCCGACCAAGCCGGCGAGCAAGTGGGACACAGCTTGGCGCGCTTTGCGAGACGCAGCCGGCCTGCCCGGTTTACGGTTTCACGACCTTCGGCACACCGTAGTCACCCGGCTGCTCGAGGCCGGCGAGCCGGACCACGTCGTCGAGTCGATCACCGGCCACCTCTCGCGACGCATGTTGGAACACTATTCACACATTCGGCTGAATGCAAAAAAGGCAGCTCTGGACCGGCTGGACGAGAAATCGAAGAGAGGAGCGCGTTAGTGAAGGCCCACGCGCCCGCGGTGACTCGAGGCGTAAGAGTTCAACACGATTCCGCCTGTCAGCCTCATTGCCTTGGCCCTTCTATCGCGTTACCCAGCTTTCGCGTCACGGCGGCCGACAGAGGCTGCACGGTGCAAGGAAACGCCTCATGCCGGTAGGCGCGGGGCGATTCCACCCTCATGGGATTGACATTCGAGCTCGGATAGAACCTGGCAGCGAGGTGGGCGCAGAGCAGCCGGACTTCGTCAGGAGCTTCCATGCGGCCGGGCCTTCGCTTGCGGAAATCCGGGTTCGCTCAAAAGTGCGATCAGCACTCGTATCCATCGTTCGTGGGCCGATTCAAAGACGGCCTCAGAAGGGGAGTGGCCGACCAGCGTCTCCGTGAGCCGCGGGAGCGCGAGCGGAAGCAGTGTTGCTGACACGACCAGGAACGCTTTATGACTTGCGACGGCGTCGTTGCCAAAGACGCGTACGAGCGAAGCGAAGGCCTGGCGCTGGAGTCCGTAGGCCTCGACGGGAAGCACCTGTCCTTCAAGCGTCTCCCACTGCAGCAACCGAACACGCCGGGGATCGTGGACGGCCGCTCGAAACCACGCTAAAAGTGAGACGACTGGGTCCCCCGTGTCCCAGATGCTCCCTCCAACGCTGTCGGTAACTCGCCTGAGCGTCTCTTCGAAGAGCCCGCGTTTGCTGCGGAAGTAGTAATAGAGCATCGCCCGATTGACGCGCGCGTGCCGCGCAATGCGACCGATCCGCGCCCCCGCGAAGCCTCTGGCAGCGAATTCGTTTGTCGCGGCCTCCAGGATACGGTCGCGTGTCTGGCCCGCATGCCGACGCCTCGTCCCACGCCGCCGCCCCTGCCGAAGCGCAATATGACCCACCGCTCACCCCTCATGCGTTCGTCGAAGGAGCAGGTCGACAATCTGCGCCGCCGACAGCTCGCAACGAATCAGGGCCGGCCGGCAGACGCGAATGGCGGCCTCGCCGATCGCGACAGTCATGATTAATCTGGCGGAGGCCGCAGCATTGGCGCGGTCTTCGTCAGTCTTCTCACCGCGACACATGAGAGACGCCAGGCGCCGCTCGAGTTTCAGGCGAGCTCGTCGCCCGGCACACGACGTCGCCGTGTGGAGAAAGAGAATCTCCCACGAGTTCGGATCCTCGCCGGCAAACCGCAGGAACGCGTCGACCGCCAGCCGAGCGGTTTCATGTGCCCGCGTGTCGACAATATCGCTCGCCACGGAGAACATCGCAGCTGTGAGTTTCCGCTCGGCAAGGCCCGCAACGGCTTCGAGAAGGTGATCTTTGGATCGAACGTAGTGGTAGAGGGCGGCCGGTTGACACTCCAACTCGCGGGCCAGCCCCCTCATGCTGAACAGAGACACGCTTCGCCTCTTCACCATGCACGCGGCCGCTGTGACGATGCGTTGTCTCGTCACGGCCTGAGAGCGTTCGATCTGCACGTCGCATCACCGCGAGGACAGGCGGCGAGATTGAACATTGGTCCAATGATAGGGAGTTGGAGGCGACCGACGCAACGCCGGGTGTTTCCGAGGACGGTGCATCAGGTCCTAACCGTCGGCAGCCCATGCGGTCCTTCGCAGCGGAGTGCGCGCGGCAATGAGGGCTTTCCCTCTAGCCTCTGCCGTGCTCATCGTCTACGACACGATGCGACGAAGGCATCGAGCACGTTGGCCCCGGTTCGATCACCGAAACAGGACATGCTGAAAATACGGCGTCGGCAGAACGAGTTCCGGTCAGTGTGCGGGGGACGGGCCGATCTCCGGGCTATACGGAATTGACTGCTGGACGGCAGCGGCGAAGCTGTACGGCGGCCAGGGGCCGAGGTACTTGATCACGAGATCCGGCTCTCGCGACTGAAGCCTCGCGAGTTCAAGCCCCACTTCGTCGATGCGATCACGCCTTACCAGAAGCGACCCGGAGAACACCGGCTTCAGCCCTTCCAGACGGCTCCGATGATGCTCCACCAGATCGTCGGCGCGGCTGGCGAGTTTCCGTCGGACCGCGCGGTAGAGAGCATCGGCGCGCTTGTCCAACGCCTGGCCGCGTTCCAATTCCCGTCTCTTCTCCTGAAGTCGCTGAAGGCCCCCAGCCTGTCGGCGGTCGGGCGACGCCGACGTGTGTCGTTCCGTCCCCCAGGGAAAGCCGATGTCGATCTTGAGCTCGACGCGATCCCGTAACCGATCGAGTCCCGCCGTCAACCGGTCGCGCGCCTGGTGTAGCCACTCTCGGAGCCGCTGCGGCGCCGTCACCTCGTCGTCACCGCGCACGAGCACGTCGAAACTCACAGGCAGCACGGTACCTGCGGCTTCCCACGCCTGTTCGACGACCTGACTGTGCTGAAGCACCCAGGCACGCACCTGCTCGTCGTCTCCTTCGTACGGCCGGGCGGCCGGCACGTCGTGCACCAGCGCCGCTAGCGGACCGTCTCCTTCCGCCCGGACCACTGCCCCGTCGAGACCGATGGCTCCCCACTCGCGGCGGCCGATATCGGGAATCACCGCGTACACGTACAGCGCGGTGGAGGTCACTTCGAGGTCTCGGTCCATCGGGTCGGGTTCAGGAACTTGTCAACGACATCATCGACGACGTCATCCAAGCCCCGGAGCAGGTCGTCGACGGACTTCTCGAGGCCGTGATCCTTCTTGATCTGGTTGAGCGCCACCTCGAGGTCCCTCAACGCGTCACCCAGGCGGTCGAGCTCCGCCTCGGTCAGGTCCCCAGCGTCGAGCCGCCGGATCGCCTGCCGCTCGAGTGTTTCGCGAATGATGTCGGCCAGCCCGACGACCAGCGTCAACACACCCTGCTTCAGACTGTTCTCGTCAACGGCGATGCCCATGTTGGTCTTCCTCGCTGCTGTGCCACCGGCTTAGGACCTCGAACCACTGCTGGGTCGCCTCCGCGGCGAAGACGCGTTCGCCATCGATCGCGGCCACGATGAGAGCCGGCGCGCTGGTCGGCGTCCGCCGTGTGTCGAGCCGGATCTCCCGGATATCAGTGTGCTTCAGGGCGACCGCGGGTCGGGCATCCGCGGCGCCACGCCACGTCAAGCCCAGGTCACGATCGAGCACGCCGCGCCCTGCCCGCCACACGGCCCCGCCGCCGCGTGGTTCCTCGTACCACAGATTTCCGTGGATCAGAGGCGCGGTCGTCAAGAGCGGCGTCACGTCACCGTCGGTGTCCGCGATGCGCGCTCTGATGCGGCGCGCCAGTCGCGGCGGATCTTCCGCCGTCACGCGCAGGTCGTTGCCTTCGTCTCGCGCCACACGAACTTCGACGCGTCGTTCTCCACCAAACGTAGGCTCCTCCTGGATGCGCACGCTCCGGATCTGCCCGAGGGACTGGGACAGCAGCACCGCTGGCGGGTGTCGGCGAAAGACGAGGAGCCGTTGGTCCGTGAGGTATACCGTGCCCGGACGCCACAGCTTGGCGTCGGCGTCGTGGCATGCCCCCGACATGCGCAACACGACCGTTTCACCCGGAGCCAGGGGGACATGACGGGCCAGTGCACGCTGCACCCACGCTCGCGTCTGCTCGTCCCAGTCGCGCATCATCCCGTATTCCAGCATGGTTTCTATGCCCGCCAGCGCCGCCTTCACGCTGACACCCACGAGTGGGATGTCAGCGACGGCAATCAGCAGATCGAGATTGAGCACGACCCCTTTGTCGAGCAGCACCTCCAGCAAATCGGCGACGGTCGCCCGCGGATCCCGAACCGGCTCGAGGGCAAGGAGGTTGTCGTCCTGTGAACCGAACACCATCTTGTCACTCACGGCGTCGCCTTTCCCGAGCCGCGCGCAGTCGATTTCTTCCGAGGCGTCCGAATCGTCGCTGTCGACTTGGTGTCGATGTCACGGGAGGTCGCGGGCGCAGGAAGAGCGCGCGCGCGCGCGCTTTGCCACCCGCACCAGGGGCAGAAGTTCTCGAGCAACTCGCGCGCGTCGCTGAGCTTGCCGCAGCTCGGGCAACTCTCGCGGGCCACCAGGGCGCGCTGCCAGCCCGGCGCGCTCGTGTCGGTGCCGCTGGGGAATTCCAATCCGTACGTCGCCGCCGTCTCGAAGGACGCGAGCGCCGCCCGAATGCGAATGCCGAGCAGCTCGACGCCCGCCACCGACACCATGATGTCGGCGTTCAGGACGATGCCCTTATCGAGCAGTGTCTCGATGACGTGTGTGAGGCTCGCGCGGTCGTCTCGTCGGGGCTGTAGCGCGGACGTCATGTGCCGCATGCGCGCACATATTGTGTGCCGGTGATTGCACTGTGCATAGCCAGCCGATTAGAGATATTGAACATCGGTACAATGATAAGCTTCGCGGGTGGCCGAGACAACCAGCGACCGGGGCCGGGACTCCCCCCTTAAGGACTTTGGTCATCCAGGCTTGCTGTTCCTGCGCCTCTCTTCGATTAGCTGGACGATGAGGGGCTCCACCCCGAATCAGCGACACCACCGCAGGAGCTGGTCGTCGAGCTTGCTGGTTTGACATTAAACACGGGTTCAATGTCATGATCGGCGAAACGCGAGGCGTGTTTGAAAGGGACGGCGACATCGGCACGTCCTGTGCCGCGCTCGTCGCGATGTGACTCTATGCCCAATCACGGGGTTCCGATCGTACTCACCGCCCCCTTGAGCGAAAGCATCGATCATGCGGGATTCTTTATCCAGATGTCGTTGGCGTCCATTCCCGAGTGGATGGAGTGGGTCATCGATCGCAAGTATCCCGCCTGGCGTGACGTGCCGCTCACGGGAAGCCGCCAGGCGGGAACGGCACCCGCGGGCCTGCGCGTCCTTGAAGCCGTCCTCGCGCGCGAGTTTGGAGCTGACCACGTCGCCGTCTGTTATCCAGAACAACTCCACGAATTCATTGGCCTGGCGACGCGTGTCGTGGGCGTCTCGACGCACAACCCGCTGGGGACGACATTTGCCGCCGGCGTCTATGCCTCGATCTTTGGATCGTCGCGCGAGCCCATCAACGCGCTCTACGCGCGTCGGATGTTCGACGCTATTCGGCACGCCAGGGGGCAATATCCATTCGCGGTCATTCTCGGCGGGTCCGGTGCCTGGCAGATCGAAGAGACCGACAATCGCAACAATCTCGGGATTGACACCGTCGTCGCAGGACGCGCCGAGAGCCGCGATGTCATCGATCTATTTCGTCGTGCACTTGCGCGTGAGCCACTGCCGCCACGTCTCGAGGCGCACCATCCGCAGGATGCAGCCCAGCTGCTCGTTCCGGAGTCTCGCACGTCGTTCGGCGTGATCGAGATGACTACCGGATGCGGCAGGCGCTGCGCGTTTTGCCAGCCCGATCTCAATCCGCGGATTTCGATACCCAAAGCCGAGATCCTCAAGGCGGTTGCGGCCAATGTGGCGGCGGGGAACCATCAGGTCTCACTCGCGACGGAGGACATGTTCGTGTGGCGCACCGACGAAGCAGGCCTGCCCTTCTTCGTGCCCAATCGCGCCGAACTGCTCGACCTGTATCGCAGCATCATCGATTACTCGGGTGTCGAGCAGATCACGCTCTCGCACGCGACCATCGCTCCCGCGCTCGTCGATCCTGACCTCATTGCTGAGTTGAGTGCGCTGTTGCTGGATCGGAGCCCCATCCGGCTGCGGTCGGTGAGTACACACGCTGAGGGCCGCGCGCTCGCGCCCCTGATCGGCATCGAAACGGGTTCCGTGCGGGTCGCACGCCAGATCATGGCCGGCAAGGCGCTCCCATTCGATATCGCCGACTGGCCGCACATCGTGCTCAACGGACTGGAGGTTCTGAACAGGAACAACTGGTTCCCGGTTTGTACCCTTATCGTCGGATCACCGGGTGAGACCGACGACGACTCGATGGCGACGCTCGACCTGCTGTACGAAGTCGAGCGTCGCGGTCTACAGTGCATGTGGGTGCCGTCGATCTTCACGCCGCTTGTGCGCACGCGGATGGAGAACGGCGAAGGCATTCGCGAAACCCAGCACCTGTCGCCGTTGCAATGGCAGGTCATCATGAAGGCGTGGGCGGTTGCCTCGCGGATCGGCCTCCAGTCCACGTGGGGCAAATGGTCGTTCGGCATCGGGGCGCTGGTGCTGTGGGCCACCCGGCTAAGGCGCGTCAACGGACCGAACTTCACCTGGCCGCTGGTGCAGTTTTCGGGAGTCCTGCCGGAGCAGTGGCTCGCGCGTTCGGGCGCGATCTACCGGGGACGGCCGCTCCCGCGTCGGACGCGCGACGATCTGCTGGCGACGGTTCGCCCGGACTGGCGCCTGGCGATCAACGCGGCTCGGACCAGTATTCAGCGCCAGCGTCCCCGCGCGCTGCCAAGGGCGACGGTATGAAGACAGACAGGAACCATACAGCCGACCGACCACGCCTTACTGTATCGCTCGCGGCGGTCGGCGCTCTTCTTCTGCTGGGGTGTCTCACTGTAGGGCCCGTACGAACATTGTCGTCTGTCGCTCGCACGCTGCTGCGCGATGTTCATCGATGCTCTCCGGATCCTGCTGAAGCCAGGATCTCGCTCCTAGTGGCGCTGCACGAGTCGATTCAGGCCGCGGCGCCGCTGGTGCTCTTTTCCGCCGCGGGATCGCGGACGAACCCCGCGAGCCGCGGACATTGATTTCGTCCGAAATCTCGGAACCCGTTGGACCCGGTTCTCCCGGTGCGAGGAGTTGCGGATGCCGAGCGGTTCGACGCCGGCTACCGCACTCTGACGTCGGCGTTCAGCGCGAGGCCCACACACGGAACGACGTCTCCATGGGGTGACGTGCGCCTCGCACGCACTTCTGCGGCCGCCTTTTTCATCTCGGTTGCGCGCTCTCGAATTGGCGGTGAGAACGCAGCGGCTGTCGCATCATGAATTGTATTGAACGTCTGTACAATGATAGGCTGCCGCGTGACATCGTCGAACGGCGGTGGGGCACCGGGATATGACGCGCCGTGAGCCTGCACAGATCCTGGCGGCAGGGCGGGGCGATGGGGCACCCTCAGCGTTCGAGCAGTTCCGACGCCATGCCACCGTCATCCTAGTGTGCTGTGGATTCACGTTCTTCGCGGGACTCGGGACGACGGCGCTATGGGAACCGGACGAACCCCGGTTTGCAGAGGCCACGCGGCAGATGCTCGAGCGTCGCGATTTCCTCACGCCTTGGTTCAACGCGGCGCCGAGGTTCGAGAAGCCGATCCTGCTCTACTGGCTTCAGCTCCCCTTTTTCGCAGTGCTCGATACGCCAGAGATCGCGGCGCGAGCGCCCGCCGCGATCTGCGGGCTCCTCACGGTGGTTTCGGTCTTCGGCATCGGCCGCCATCTTGTCTCGCCGCTCGCCGGCCTCCTGTCCGCGCTTGCTCTGGCAACCACGTTTCGCTTCGTCCTTTACTCGCGACAGGGCCTCACGGATGTACCGGTCACCGCGGCGATCAGCGGCGCCCTGTGGGCCATGACGCTCGGTCTCTCGAAGGGGTCCGTCGGTTTCGTATACGGCGCTTGGGTGCTCGTCGGACTCGGGATCCTGATCAAAGGCCCCGTTGGTCTGCTTGCCCCCGTGATCTGGACGGTCTGGGCCGCAGTGTCGGGTGGCAGGGCGGCGCTCGCGCGCACGCGCCCCTTCACGGGGCTGCTCATCGCCGGCCTCGTCGCGGCGCCTTGGTTCGTCTTCATGGTCTGGAAGCACGGGTCCGCATTCACGGACATCGCGCTCGGTTATGAAGTGGTCGCCCGATACCTGTCCGACGCGTTCCCCGGTCGCGACCGCGGTTTCTCGTATTACCTGGGCGTCGCGCCGGGGGACGGCGCACCCTGGTCGTTGTTCGCCGCTCCGGCGTTCGCCTGGGCGTGGCTACGGCGAGATACGTTGCGGGACGGCGAAGCCATGGGCACGAGTCTCGCGGTCATCTGGTTTGTGACGGTGCTCCTCGTCTTTTCCTTTTCGGAATACAAGCTCCCGCATTACATCCTCCCGGCATTCCCTGGGATGGCGCTCGCGACGGGGATTTTTCTCAATGCCGCTGTGGAGCAACGACTCTCGCCCTGGTGGTGGCGCGTCCCGGTGTTGCTGCTCTCGGTGGTGCTCGCCGCAGCGGCGGTACTGCTCTGGCTGCTGCTGGACCGGGCTTTCGGTCTCGAGCCGCCGGACCGCGCGTTCATCGTTCCGATACTCCTAGTATCGGGCGCGACTGTCCTCGGTGTTCTGGCGTGGTTTCGAACCCCGGTGCCCGCTATCGCGGTACTCGTTGCGCTTTTAGTGGCCACATACGCGGTGCTGGCGGTCGTCGTGGCGCCGCGCGAGCTCCGTCGTTTCCAGCCGGTGCCTGAACTCGCGCAGGTCGCGCGGGTCGTGGTCGCACGGACGGAACCGCTGGCGATCGCCGGCAGTTATGGAGGGCCTGGGTTCGTCTTCTACGGGCGCCGTCCCGTCCAGCAGCTTATGAGCGATGCCGAGCTCGTGGCGTTCCTGTCGGCCAGCGGACGACGACACTGCGTGCTACCCGCGTCGACGCTTGACCGCGTGCGTCCTCTCGTCGGCCGCACTCTGAGGGTTCAGGCGTCGGCGAGTCTTTTCAGCGTCCGGATGCGAAGGTTGCTCGAACGGGAGCCTCAGCGCGCAACCAGCGTGATCGTTTTGGTCACGGCGGAATAGTGATAGACGAAGATGCGTCGAGGCCATCGCCCGGCGCATCCCGCACCCGCAGAAGTGCATGACAATCCGTGCAGCGGGGCACTTCGGCGTCAGGTTCTTGTGTACGTCAGGCGTGTGCGCACCGCTGGTCCGCATGTGTGCTCGCGCCGGACCCGCCGTCAGTGCGCTCGGCGTGACGTCGGGACGACACGGACGTGCCGTGTCCGCGTCTTACAGCCGCGAAACGAAGAGTTCATTCGACTCGGCGCAAGTTGTCTTGACTTTTCACGTCAAGGAGGAGTAATAGCTTTGATATTGGACAAATGTTCAATGATAGGATGGCGGCGACAACAGACCCGAGGAATGTTCTTCAAGAGCGGCGACCGTGTCGCCCGTAATTCGGCACATATGCGTCCTCCGGCTCGCGACGATCAGCGCCAACCGCATTAGCTGTATTAAGGGCGAAGTGGGACGCAGTACCGATCGAACAGGACATCGAGTTTGCGACGGGCACGCGGTCCATGAATCCGCCTCACCTGCTGACGTACACGGGCAGCGCCCCGTGTACCTCCGACGTCGCGATCGCCGGGCGGTGCCGCACATCGGCGCCGATGTCGGAAGCCTGACGATCATCGGACCCGCTGAGGTGGGCGTCGTGAGAACACGACGCCCCTCTGTCGGCCACATCGGAGGTGGCGTGAAGATCGACGTGAGCGACCTACCGCAGAACGATTGAATCATGAGGTGTCACATGGAAACCGCAAAAACTGAGCGACCGGTGGAATCAACTCGTCAAGGGGTTGAGTCAGATCTTCGGGACGGCGGCACGATGAGTCATGATGCCATCGCGCGCAGGGCTTACGATCTGTATCTCGCGCGCGGGAGCGCCGACGGAAACGCGCTCGGCGACTGGCTCCAAGCGGAAGCCGAAATGCGTGGCGCGTGGCAGAAAGCCTGATCAACCCGCGCGCCTGGGCTTCAGCGGGGCAACGCTTTGCCTTTGGGGGCGTCATGTGCCCGGGGTTGTGGCACCGATGCGGTTTTGAGCTGAAACAGGCGAACAAGACTGGTTCACCCGTAGCGAAGGATTAGAGTCCGGACCCGGGCGGTTTGTACAGTCTCGTGTCGGCCAGGTTCAGCCCCTTCCTGCCTACGCGAGCACCGACGCGCCAGTCTCGGCCCCGTACTGCAGTCGACCTGGTACGGTGCTGCTTCGGCAAAGGCTTCGCAAGTCACTGTCGAGTTGCCGACGTCGATGAGGGCTCGTCACGCTGACGGCTGGATTCTGGAGGCGGACGTGCGACAGTTCCCAAATCACCCGATCATCGTCCGGGTGTTCAGCGAGTTCATGGAGATGCCCGGTCTTCGACTCACCGCGGCGCAGGCGCAGCGGCTGTGGCGGATCGACGAGGACACGTGCCGGCAGATCCTCGAGCAGCTCGTCGACGCGGCGTTCCTCGAACGATCAAGCGATGGCGCCTACCGGCGCAAGACCGAAGGGCGTGTCGAATGCCCGTGACGGCGCGCGGGACCGGGGACCGGCCCGCTCGGCCGGAGGCGACATGAGCGAGTGTCGTGCGTAACCTTCCCATCGCTCGCCGGAACATTGGTGTATCTGCCGGGCTTATGTGATGTTCCTGCGCGGAATCACGCCAGCAGCAGATCTGGAGCTCAACTCCGGCGACGCGGGCGCGGCCTTTCGGGGTGGGCGTTGGCTCACGGCATGGGTGTGGCCGGCAGCTCCTTCGTCATCGATGTCACCATGCGGTCGATTGTCTCGTGCACGGCCTTCGACAGACTGCGCACAACGCCCGCGACGTTGCGCTCGGTGACGGGGACGCTCGATGACGTGCGCCCGCTCCAGACCACCGACCCTGTCCGCCCGTCCACCAGCCGCGCGGACATCGTGCAGACGGCCTGCACGTCACTGCCGCGATCCACCTCCTCTAGCTCCTCGATGTGGCCGCTCAAGACGTAAGCCGGCCGACTGCCGCCCAGGTCGAGCCCGACGTGCGTGAAGACCCGTTTCGCGTCAACGGCCTGGACCACGAATTGGGTGACCATCTGGCGCGGGTCCGCCGCCCACCGATGGTATTCATAGAACCCCACTTCCTCGGGGCTCGGCCGATAGACAATCCGCCCGTCGCACAGGTAGTCGGTGCAGGTGAACGGCCGAACCGCCAGCGCACCGTGGCCGCTCGGTTCCGCCGACGTCTCGAGCGGTGTCGGGACGCTCAGGACGTAGCCGGCCGGATATCGCACACTCCCACACCCGCTGCCCACCAGCGCCGCGAGGAGCCAAGTCGCCGCTGCGGCATTGATCCGAGGACTCATCGACGGGGGACCTTGCGGTCCGGGGGCTGGGTGGTCCGTATCAGGTTCCACGGGCGCTGCTTGAGCGTCTCGGTGAGCATGCGTACGTTCTCCGAAGTGAGGCGCAGGTTGCGCATCGTCTCGACGAGATCCCCTTCATTGTTGCCGATGACGTTCTCCACCGTGCCGAGCAGTGTGCCGGCCTTCTGAAGCGTGCTGTGGAGTTCTTCGAGGTCTCGCGTCAGCGGTTCGCGGATCGCGACGACCAAGTCGTTCACGTTGGCGACGGCCTGGTCCGCGTTGGAGACCAGCGGCCTGGCGGACACGACGACCTCGTCGGCGTGTTCCGCCAGACGGGACACGCGTTCGCCGATCTGTGCCAGTCGCGCCGACTCGCGCGCCACGACCGTGTCCAGCTGGGCGAGGATCGCCTCGATGTGCTGCTGATTCCTCGGGCCGGTGATGGCATTGACATTCGCCAGCACCGTGCGCGCTTCGTTCGTGAGCGCCGGGACCTCATGGCGCAGCTCCACGACCAGCTCATTGGCGGACGCCGCTAGGTTTCCGACGTGCCGCGTAATCTCATCCAGGCTGACGGCTTCTTCCGACGGCACGGCTTCACCCGGGGCCAGACGGCGGGCGTCGTTGCTGCCGGTCGTGATCTGGAGCGTCGGGCTGCTCATCACACTCACCGAGCCGACGCGAGCCATCGAGTTCGCGTTGATCGGCGTGCCGGCTCGGACGGCGAACGCGATCTCGATCCGCGTCGGATCCTCGGACCACGGACGCACCGCGGTCACCTGTCCTACCCGGATGCCGCCGAACAGGACCGCTGTGCCCGGGGCCATGCCGCCGGCGTGCCGTAGATGGGTCGTGAAGGGAACCTGCCCGCGCACGTTCTGCGTCGCGCGGACAAAGTACGTCGTCGCACTGAGCACCAGCAGGCTCGCGATGACGAAGGCGCCAACCTTGGCTTCAGTGCTCATGGGCAATCCATTCAAGAAATGAGGTGCCGAACCCGCGGCCGTCGCTCGAGACGATGTCGGGCTGCCGATCGAGGAATTGGCGCACGCGCGGCTGATCGGCGGCCAGGAATCGTGCCTTGGTGTCGACGGCGATCAGCCGGCCCTCGTGGAGCATCGCCACGCGGTCGGCGATGCGGAAGGCGCTGTCCATGGCGTGCGTCACCACCAGCATCGTCATCCCGAAGACGCGCTTCAGGAAGAGGATGAGCTCGTCGACGCCCGCCGCGACGATCGGGTCGAGCCCGGCGGACGGCTCGTCGAAGACCAGGATGTCGGGGTCGAGCGCCATCGCCCTCGCGATGGCCGCCCGCTTCTTCATGCCGCCCGACAGTTCATGGGGATAGAGCCTGGCGGCGTCGGCCAGGCCGACCGCGTTCAGCTTCATCCAGACCATGATATCGACGATCGGCTGCGCGAGATCGGTCAGCTCTTGGAGCGGCAGCGCGACGTTCTCCTGGACGGACAGGGAATTGAACAGCGCCGAAGCCTGGAACGCGACGCCGGTGCGGCGCCGCACCGCCGCCAGCTCCGGCGCGGAGCACGAGGTGATGTCGATCCCCCCGATCTGGACGCTGCCCGCCTCGGGCTTCAACAGCCCGAGCACCTGCTTGAGCAGCGTCGTCTTTCCGGAGCCGCTGCCGCCGAGCAGCACGACGATTTCACCGCGGTGGACGTCGAGGTCGATGCCGTGCAACACGCGGCGGCCCCCGAACGACGCTGACAGGCCTCGTATCGCGATCAGCGGGTCGGTGGCGTTTGGCATCATCCCGCGGCGCTCCACCCCATGAGGTAGAAGAGCGCGGTCGCGATGAGGTCCGCGACGATGACGAGAAACGTGGACTTCACGACCGCCGCTGTCGCCGCGCGGCCGACGGCTTCGGGGCCGCCCTGCGCACGCAGCCCTTCCCGGTAGCCGACCTGCACGATGATGGTGGCGAAGATGGCGCTCTTGATGAGCGTCAGCCAGACATCGCGCAACAGGATCGACTCCACGACCTCGTTGAGGTAGACGCGGAGGCTCATGTCGATGCTGATGGCCAGGAAGAGGTAGCCCGCGGAGATGCCGCACAGTGTGCTGAGGACGGTGAGGCATGGCACTGTGATCAGCGCGCCGAGGTACTTTGGCGCGAGCGTGAACTCCACCGGATCGAGTCCCATCACGCGCAAGGCGTCCACTTCTTCCGTCACCACCATCGTGCCGACCTCCGCGGAGATGGCGGACGCGGAGCGGCCGCTCACCGCGATGGCGGTGATGAGTGCGCCCAGCTCCCGCGTGAAGCTCACGGCCACGAGATCCACCACGAACTCCAGTGCGCTGAACCGGCGCAGCTCCGAGGCGGTCTGCAGCGCCAGCACGAACCCAACGCACAGCGACATGATGCCGGCCATCGGCAGGGCGTTCGCACCGATCACGAGCATCTGCTGCACGGCGGATTGCCACCGCTTTCGCTTTCCGACGATGGGCAGCACCCGCGGCAGCGTCGCGAGGGCGATCCAGAGCTGCAACGTCAGGCCGCCGACGTCCTCCGCCCAGCGGACGACGGGCCGTCCGACGCGCTCCAGGAGCGTCACCTGAACACGACCTCGGATCCCAGCGCACGAAACACCTCATCCAGCTCCGCGACGTTCGCGAGCACCTTCACCTCGCCCTCCATCCCGATCACACGCAGTCGAACGCCGTGCGTCCGCCCAACGATCGATGCCTCGAGCAGTGTGGCGATGCCCGCCGTATCGCAATACGAGACGCGGGAAAAATCAATGATGATCACGGGGCTCGTCCCGGCGCGGATCCGTTCGTGCAGCACGGCCCGCAGCCGCGGCGACGAGTCGACGGTGACGCGCCCGGCGACCTCGATGGTGGAGTCTGGGCTTCCCGGCACTACCCGGACGTCGATCTCCACCGACGGCGCCGCGCCGATGCCAGTCGTTGGGCCTTTCTCACGGCGAAACAGTCGCATCGCTGATCAGTGCTCCAGAAGCGGCGCACAAAGCCCTTCGTGCTCATGACGCATACTCGGGCCATCTGCCCGCTGGCCCTGCGGAAGCGCACTATCGCGAACCCGAAGAACACCGCGCCGATCGCGACGAGCGCGGCACACGGCCGCCACACGACCTAGTAGAGCCCGGCCCCGTAGAGGATCGCCTGGCTCAGCTCCGTGAAGTGCGTCGTCGTCGCCGCGAGCATCAGGGTCTGCACGAGCGCCGGCATGCTCTCGCGCGGCGCGAGGCCACCGGAGAGGAACTGCAGCGGAATCAGGGGCAGGATCGTGAGCAAGGCCAACGGCGGCATGCTGGGCGCCAGCATCGCCATCACGATCCCCATCGACGTCGTGGCAAACAGATGCAGCGCCGCACCGACGAGGGACAGCGGCCCCGAGCCCGAGGTGCATTCCGCAGCCACTTCCGAGACATCGATGCGGACCGCTCCGCCGCACAGGCTCGCGAGACGTTCGAGTTCGGTACGCCTGGAACGCCGTCCCGCCACGTGTGGGTGCCATGCTGGCAGCGTACCATTGAACATCTGTCCAATATAGCGCGACTTGCACTTGCTGATTGATATCGAACAATGGTTCGATGTGCCATCGTCCAGTCAGTGGCAGGGAGCGACAATATCCAACCCGTTGATCGAGGGCAACAATGAGGAAATCAATTACGAAACCTCAGGGGGTCGAAACAGCAACTGACCGTGCTTCGCAGGACGCCGCGCGGCCGGCGACCGTCGCTGAGCTAGGGATTGCCCGCCTATGACCTTTACCTCCCGCGCGGCTGTGAAGACGGATACGATCTTGAAGATTGGCTGCAGGCGGAACGCGAGCTGAACGGCGGACCCAAATCTGTCGGGTGACGGCGTCGCCATGGGCCGTGTCTGTGCAACGGCAGTGACGCGTGGATCAGGTGTTTGTGTCAGGACGCCGTCGAGGCGTTGGTCGACGAAGGCTTCTCCGGGCCAACGCGGACGGCATCGGACGACACCCGGCATCGTTGCGACGCAGACGTGTCGGACACCTTCACTCGGCGCGAAGAAGGAGCCCCCCGACCTCCGCGTCAGGCGCCGGACCGCCGCCTTGACAGGCTCCCCACCCACGGCTCGGGGACGGCCAGGAGCATGAGCGCGGCGCCGGCGAGCGCCATGTTCTTCATGAAGCTGGTCATTTCGACCACCCGCTGCATGGGATCGAGCACGCTCCAGAAGTTGTGCATGATCACGCTCGTGGGCAGTAGGAACACCACGAGGAGCGCGATGCCGACGCGCGGCCAGGCGGCGAACAGGATGCTCAGGCCTCCCGCGAGCAGCAGCACTCCCGTGAGCGCCACGGCGAACGCCGGCGCGGGAACGCCTTTCATCTCGGCGAACCCGGCCATGAACCCGAGCTGGAGAAAGTGATTCAGCCCATTGAATGCGAAGAACCCGCCGAAGAGTACCCGACCCGCGACGAAGAGAGCCTTCATGGTTTCTCCTTCCTGTTGTCGTGCGGCATCACGTCCACGAAACCGGCGCCAGTCGTGGTGAGATCCTGTCAGCCGCCAGCCCCGGCAGCGAGGATTCGGGCGACGCCGTCCGTCAAGGGCGTGGCCGGGCGGCCGAGGAGCCGCTCCAGGTCTCCACTCTCCATGTCGAGCGCTCCCTGGCGCATCGCACGCTGTGCATCCACCAGCAACTCCACCAGAAAGGCAGGAAGGCCGTACCCCGCGAGCATGCGTTCGTAGCTCGCATCGTCGATGTGCTGCACCGGTACGTCGCGGCCGAGCACGTGGCCAATCACGGCCGCCAGGTCCGCGTAGGTGTGGGGCGGACCCGACAGCTCGTAGATGGTGTTCTCGTGCCCCGGCCCGGCCATGACGGCAGCAGTCGCCAAGGCGAGCTCGCTCCGAAGAACCCAGCCGATCTTTCCATCCCCGCTGGCCGTGATTACAGGCGCACCGGCCGCCGCACCTTGAATCGTTCCCGCTTCGTTCTCGAGATACCAGTTGTTGCGGAGGAAGCAGTAGGGGATCTTCGTCGCGCGAATGGCCGCTTCGGTCTCGCGATGCACCTGTCCGAGCGCCATGGGGCTGGCGTCAGCGCGCGTGAGGCTCGTGTACGCGATGAACTCCACGCCGGCCCGCGCGGCTTCCGCGACAGCGGCGCGGTGCTGGCGGAGCCGGGTCGCGTTGTCACCGTCGGTGGAGATCAGCAGCACGCGCTGCACGCCCCGGACACCGAGGCGACCATGAAGTAGTAGTTGGCGGTGGGCAGCACCTCGTACCCCG
>CAZMUG010000026.1:0-22426 GCA_964569165.1 uncultured Gaiellales bacterium | reverse complement strand
CTCGCGTCCGTGCGGCGGATCACCGCGGTCGTCCCCTGGTACTTCTACGCGCGCCAGGACAAGAAGTCGCGCCCGCGCGAGCCCATCAGCGCACGCCTCGTCGCCGACATGCTGCAGGCCGCGGGCGCCGACCGCGTGCTCACGATGGACCTCCACGCGGGACAGGTGCAGGGGTTCTTCCACATCCCCGTCGACCACATGACCGCGGTGCCGCTCTTCGCGCAGTACGTGCGGGACCTGAACCTCTCCGAGCCGGTGGCGGCCGTCTCGCCCGACACCGGCCGCACGAAGCTCGCCGGGAAGTTCGCCGAGATGATCGGCGGCGACCTCGTCGTCCTGAACAAGGAGCGTCCGGAGCAGCAGGTCGCGCTCGTCACCACGGTCATCGGCGACGTCGAGGGCAAGGTCGCCGTCATGACCGACGACATCGTGGACACGGCCGGGACCCTCGTCGCCGGCGCGGCCGCCCTCAAGGAGGCCGGCGCGCTCAGGGTGTACGCATGCGCGACGCACGGCCTCTTCAACGGCCCGGCGCTCGAGCGCATCGCCTCGAGCGAGATCGACCGGCTGGTCGTCACGGACACGGTTCCCGTGGATCCGTTGACCAAGCCGGACAACGTCGAGATCCTGACGGTTGCCGGGATCCTCGCGGACACGATCTCGAACGTCTTCACGGACGAGTCCGTGTCGGCGATCTTCGCGGGCGAGAACCAGCTCTTCTGACGAGCCCCAGCCCGTCGCGAGCTCGACGGAGGCGGGCTACTCGTCCGGCGGAGACTCCGCGGGAACCGGCACCGCGCTGAACCGGGCGCCCCGCCACGAGACGCTGTCCACTCCGAGCCGTCTGATCTCCGAGTCGCTGCACCCGAACATGCGCACGTAGTCGACGACGGCCTGGAGGGGGCTGACCGACGTCTGGACGGACACCGTCCGGCGCCCCGAGCGGATCTCGTACTTCCTCACGCGAAGAACATCGGTCGCGATTGCGAGCTTCCCCATCACCCGGGCGACACCTTCCCCGATTCGAGGGATCGCCGACGCCACGCCGCTCGAGGATCCGCACGGCGAGCTCCGGCGGACAGCCGCGAGCTTCCGGGAGCCGTGCGGGCGGCGATCGCTACAATCCGCCGCCGTGTCCGGAGACAGGCTGAAGCTGGAGGTCAGGGAGCGAGAGGACCGCGGGTCGCGGCGCACCCGGCGCCTGCGCGCGCAGGGTCTCGTTCCGGGCGTGCTGTACGGGAAGGGCCATTCGCGGGCGATAGCGGTCCCGGAGCGCGAGCTCAGGGCAGCGATGAGCGGCCCGTCGGGGCTCCACGCCATCCTGGACGTCGTCATCGAGGGCCAGAGGACGGTGCATCCGTCGATCCTCGCCGACTACCAGCAGGACCCGATCCGCGGGACGATCTCGCACATCGACCTGCGCGAGGTGCGGCTCGACCAGCCGATCCACGCGAGCGTCGTCGTCCAGCTCGTGGGCGAGTCCGTGGGCGTGAAGTCGGGCGGCATGCTCTCCCTGGTCACGCGGGAGGTGAGCGTGGAGGCGCTTCCGGCCGACATCCCGGAGCACATCGAGGTCGACATCGCGCACCTGGAGGTGGGCGACGTCCTGCGGCTCGCCGACGTGCCCGTGCCCGAGAAGGTCACGTTCCTCGACGACCCGCACGAGACGGTGATCGCGACCGTCTCCGTCCCGCGCGGCTACGCCGAGCTCGAGGAGGCGGAGGCCGCAGCCGCCGAGGGCGAGGAAGGCGCTGCCGAGGCGCCGGACGAGGCCGCGGGGGAAGCAGAGCCCTCGGGCTCCGACTCCGAGGAGTAGCCGTGCGCCTCTTCCGTCGGGGCGGCTCCGCCTCGACGCTGGACCTGCTCGTCGCCGGGCTCGGCAACCCCGGCCGCGAGCACGAGCGCGACCGCCACAACGTCGGCTGGATGGTGATCGACGAGCTCGCTCGCCGCTGCGACGCGTCCTTCAAGTCGAAGTTCAACGGGCGCGTCGGCGAGACCCGGGTCGCGGGCGCCCGCGTCGCGCTGCTGAAGCCCGAGACGTACATGAACGAGTCCGGCCGCTCCATCTCGGCCGCCGCGCGCTTCTTCAAGGTCAACCCGGACGACGTCCTCGTCGTCCACGACGACGTCGATCTCGACCCGGGCAGGCTGCAGGCGCGGCTCGGCGGCGGGCTGGCCGGGCACAACGGCCTCCGGTCGATCGCGCAGGCGCTCGGCACCCGGGAGTTCCTCCGCCTGCGCATCGGCGTCGGGCGGCCCGGGCGCGGCGACCCGCGCGACGTCGCGGACTACGTCCTCGCGGCCTTCGAGCCCCACGACGACCGCGAGGGGATGGTGTCCAGGGCGGCCGACGCGGTCGAGCTCCTCCTGGCCGAAGGCCTCGACGAGGCGCAGCGCCGCTTCAACTGAGCGCTGCCGGCGCCTCGTCGCCACGACGTACGATGGCGCCGCGGGACGCGTGTCCCGCCCGACGCATGGACCAGCCCTCCGGACCTCTCGCCGCGCTCGTCGCCGCGCTCGCCGGGAGCGAGCGCTTCCGCGACTTCGTCACGGCCTTCCCCGCCGCGGCGCGCGTGTCCGAGCCCGCGCTGCCGCTCGTGCTGGCGGCCCTGCACGCGACGCTCGACCGGCCGCTCGCCTGCCTGCTCGGGGAAGACGAGGAGGCGCGCGACACGGCCGAGGCCGTCGGCTGGTACCTGGGCTCCGACCCGGTCGCTCTCCTGCCGAGCCGCGGAGTCGCGCCGGGCTCGGGCCTCGACCCGCCCGCGCATCTGGTGGGCGAGCGTGCGCGGGCGCTCGAGGTCCTCGCCGCGGGAGGGCTGGTCTGCGTCTCCGCGCGGGCGCTCGCCGAGGGGTTGCCCCGGCGGACGAGCGACCGGACGCCGTCCGCGTCGAGCGAGGAATCGAGACCGGGCTCGATGCCCTCGTCGCCGCGCTCACGGACGCGGGCTACGAGCGGGCGGAGCGTGCGGAGGAGCGCGGGCAGATCGCCGTGCGCGGAGGGCTCGTGGACGTCTTCCCGAGCACGGGTCGAGAGCCGCTCCGCATCGAGCTCTTCGGGGACGAGATCGAGCAGGTCCGCGCCTTCTCGCCGTTCACGCAGCGCGCGCTCCGCGACGTGGACTCCGCCGTGATCTACCCGGCGCGAGAGCGGCCGGCAGTGCTGGAGGATCCGGAGTCGGGAGGGGAGCAGCTCGCTCGCGTCCCTCTCCTCGAGCGCCCGCCCGACCTCGTCTGGCAGGCCGACGACGTCCGGCGCGTGTGGGAGGAGGACGGGAGCGAGGCGCAGTCGCTGGAGGGCGCGGCGCTGCTCGACTCGTTCCCGCGCTCGCAGCCCCACGTCTTCGAGGCCCAGCGTCCGGCGATCGCCGCTCGCGGTCTCGCGGAGGCCGAGGGCGAGCTCGCGGCGATGGTGAGGCAGGGCCGGCGCGTCGTCGTCGCCTTCCCGCACGCAGGCGAGGCGCAGCGCACGCAGCGGCTCCTGCGGAAGGTCGAGGCCGCCTTCGACGACGTGGCCGCGACGCTTCCGGCGGAGCCGTCCGTCAGGTTCGTCGTGAGCCCCGCGAGGCGGGGCTTCGTCTGGCGCGATCTCGGCCTCACGCTCCTCCCCGACACGCAGGTCTTCCGCAAGCGCCCGCCGCGCGCAGACGCCCGCCTGGGCCGTGCGCTCCAGTCGTTCGCGGACCTCCGCGTCGGCGACCACGTCGTGCACCAGGACCACGGGGTCGGGCAGCTCCTCGGCTTCGAGACGAAGGAGGTGGCGGGCGTCACGCGCGACTACCTCTACCTCGCGTTCCGCGGCGAGGACCGTCTGTACGTTCCGCACGAGCAGCTCTCCAAGGTCTCCCGGTACATCGGCGCCGATGCCCGCGCCCCCTCGCTGTCGAAGCTGGGAGGCAAGGCCTGGCACAACCTGAAGAGCCGCGCCCGCGCGTCGGTCCGCGAGCTCGCGGGCGAGCTGATCTCCCTGTACGCAAGCCGCCAGCAGGCGCCCGGCCTCGCCTACGACCTCTCCGACGACCTTCTCGAGCGCCTCGAGAGCTCGTTCCCGTACCGGGAGACGGACGACCAGCAGCAGGCGATCGAGGCGGTCAAGGAGGACCTCGAGGCCCCCCGGCCGATGGACCGGCTCGTCTGCGGGGATGTCGGCTTCGGCAAGACCGAGGTCGCGGTGCGGGCGGCGTTCGCGGCGGCCCTGAACTCGCGCCAGACGCTCGTGCTCTGCCCGACGACGATTCTCGCGGAGCAGCACTGGCACACGTTCCGGGAGCGCTTCCGCGACCTGCCCGTCCGGGTCGACATGGTCTCGCGCTTTCGCTCGCGCGCGGACCAGAAGCGCGTCCTCGGCGACTTCCAGGCGGGGAAGGTGGACGTGCTCGTGGGCACGCACCGGATCCTCTCCCGGGACGTCATCCCGAAGAGCCTCGGCCTCGTCGTGCTCGACGAGGAGCAGCGGTTCGGGGTCGCGCAGAAGGAGCTCCTCCGCTCGCTGCGCCTGGAGGTGGACGTGCTCGCGCTGTCGGCCACGCCGATCCCGCGGACACTGCACATGTCGCTCTCGGGCCTCCGAGACATCTCGATCATCGAGACGCCTCCGGCGGGGCGGAGGCCGGTTCGCACGACCGTCGGGGAGTACGACGCGGAGCTCGTGAGGACGGCGCTCGAGCGCGAGCACGCGCGCGGCGGCCAGGCGTTCTATCTCCACAACCGGGTCGAGTCGATCGAGGAGGCGGCGGCCAGGCTCGGGCAGCTCTGCCCCGGCCTCCGGTTCCTCGTGGCGCACGGGCAGATGTCCGAGAAGGAGCTCGAGGAGCGGATGCACGCGTTCCTCGCGGGCGACGCCGACGTCCTCGTCTCGACGACGATCATCGAGTCGGGAATCGACATCCCGCAGGCGAACACGCTCGTCGTCGAGCGCGCCGACGTCCTCGGCCTCGCGCAGCTGTACCAGATCCGTGGACGCGTCGGCCGCTCCGACGTGCTCGCGTACGCCTACCTCTTCTACCCGGAGGCGGCGGAGCTCACCCCCGAGGCCCGGGCGCGCCTCTCGACGCTCGCGGATCACACCGAGCTCGGGGCGGGCTTCCAGATCGCGATGCGCGACCTCGAGATCAGGGGTGCCGGCGACCTGCTCGGCCCGGAGCAGTCCGGTCATGTCGCCGCCCTCGGGTTCGAGCTCTACGTCGAGCTGCTGGAGGAGGCCGTCGCCGAGCTGACCGGCACGACGAGGGCGGTCGCGCGTCCCATCCGGATCGACGCCCGGGTGGACGCCTACGTCCCCGCGGCCTACGTCGAGGCCGAGGCGCTGAAGATCGACCTGCACCGCAGGATCGCCCTGGCCGAGGCCGAGGACGAGCTCCGAGAGCTCGTCGCGGCGACGGAGGATCGGTACGGCCCGCTGCCCGAGCCGGTCGAGAACCTGTTCGCCATCCAGGAGGCGAAGCTGAAGCTCGCCCGCCTCGGGGCCGACTACCTCGTCTTCAGGGGCGGGCGCGTGACGATCGGGCCGCTCTCGCTCGGCTCGGTCGAGGTCCACGCCCTGACCGCGGCGCTGCCGACGGTGATCTACTCGACCCAGAAGCGCGAGGTGTCGCTCCGCAGCGAGTCCCTGCAGGAGGCACTCCGCCTTCCCGATGCTATCGTCCACGCCCGCCAGGCCGCCTGACCGCGTGGCCGGCTCCTCCGAGACGGACGATGACCACTGAGCTTCGTAACGGACCGCAACCCGTGCCTAACACCATGACGGCTATAACGAGCGGGCTTCGATGAGGGCCTTGAAGATCACACTCGCGGGGACCGGGGCGGCGCTCGCTCTCGTGGCCGCAGGTTGCGGCGGAGGCGGCAGCGAGGGCGTCCCGCAGGGCGTCGTCGCCGTCGTCGGCGGCACCGACATCACGAAGGCCGAGCTCGACAAGTTCATCGGCTACGCGAAGAACCAGTTCGAGGCCTCGAACCAGGAGTTCCCCAAGGTCGGCACGCCCGAGTACCAGAACATCCAGTCGCAGTGGGTCTCGTACCTCGTGCAGCGGGCGGAGCTCACCCAGGCGGCGGAGGACCTCGGCATCACCGTCACCCCGAAGGACGTGGACAAGACCGAGAAGGCCTTCATCGCCGAGAAGTTCGGGGGCAAGCGCGCCGACTACGTCAAGGCGTTGAAGGCTCAGGGCTTCACGCCTGCCGAGTACCGCGTCATCCACGAGACGAGCACGCTGTACACGAAGCTCTTCGACTCGCTCACGAAGGACGTCACGGTGAGCGACGAGGACGTGCTCAAGTACTACACGGAGAACCAGGCGAACTACCCGGAGTCGCGCGACGTGCGGCACATCCTCGTTCGCGTCAACGAGGACCCGAGCTGCACGGGCGACGACTGCAAGATCGACTACGCGGCGAGCAAGGCGAAGGCCGAGAAGCTGTACCGGGAGCTGAAGGACGGGGCGAGCTTCGCGGCCCTGGCCAAGGCGAACTCGGCCGACCCCGGCAGCAAGGACAACGGGGGCAAGTACACGGTCACGCGCGGCCAGACGGTCCCGGAGTTCGACAAGGCGGCCTTCGAGCTGGGCGACCACGAGCTCTCGCAGCCGATCAAGACCCAGTTCGGGTACCACCTCATCGAGCCGACCTCGTCCATTCGGGGCAGCTACGAGTCGTACAAGGACGTCGTCCGTGCGAGCATGCTGCAGGAGCGGAAGAACGAGGAGTTCTCCGACTGGCTCGAGGACCTCACCAAGAAGTACGAGGGCAAGGTGAGCTACGCCGACGGCTTCCAGGCACCGGAGCTCCCCGAGATGCCGACGACCGCCACCGAGTAGTCTCTCCGCAATGGGCCTCGCGGAGGCGCTCCTCGACCTCCAGGATCTGACGCGGCGGCTTCGCCGCGACTGCCCGTGGGACCGCGAGCAGACCGAGCGGACGATCGTTCCCCACACCCTCGAGGAGGCGTACGAGGTCGCGGACGCCGTCAGCGCGGGTGATCCGAAGGCGCTGGCCGGCGAGCTCGGCGACCTGCTCTTCCAGGTGTACTTCCTCGCGCTCCTGCTCGAGGAGCGCGGGCAGGGCGACCTCGAGTCGGTCGCCCGCGATGCACACGCGAAGCTCGTGCGCCGCCACCCGCACGTCTTGGGCGACGCCGAGGCGCGCACGCCCGCCCGCGTTCGTGAGCGGTGGGAGGAGATCAAGACCGAGCTCGAGGGGCGCGAGGGAATCTTCCACGACGTTCCCGACGCACTGCCTGCGCTGCTCCACGCGCGGAAGGTGCAGCGACGCGCCGCCACCGTCGGCTACGACTGGCCCGATCACGGCGGCCCGCTCACGAAGCTGCGCGAGGAGCTCGACGAGCTCGTCGCGGCGCTCGAGCATGCGGGCGAGCCCCGACCCGAGGCCGAGGCCGACCCGCACGTCTTTCACGAGCTGGGAGACCTGCTGTTCACGGTCGTGAACATCGCGCGACGCGTGAACGTGGACCCCGAGCTGGCCCTCAGAGCGACCACGCGGCGCTTCACGGCTCGCGTCGAGCGGGCACAGGAGCTGGCCGCGAGGGACGGTGTCGAGTGGCGCGGCCTCGGGCTGGAGGCGCAGGACGACTACTACGAGCGAGCGAAGGAGACCCTCGGATGACCGCGATAGCCCATGTTCACGCACGGGAGCTCCTCGACTCCCGCGGCAACCCGACGCTCGAGGTGGACGTCCGGCTCGAGTCCGGCGCGCTCGGTCGGGCTGCGGTCCCGTCGGGCGCCTCGACCGGCGAGCACGAGGCCGTCGAGCTGCGCGACGGTGACCCGGCGAGGTACCTCGGGAAGGGTGTCGCGACCGCGGTCGGAAACGTCAACGGTGAGATCGCCCGGGCGCTCGAGGGCGTCGATGCAGAGGACCAGCGCGCGCTCGACGACCTGCTCCGGGGGCTCGACGGGACGCCGAACAAGGGTCGCCTGGGCGCGAACGCGATCCTCGGCTGCTCGCTCGCCGCCGCGAAGGCGACGGCCGCGGACGCGGGGGTGCCGCTCTACCGCTCGATCGGCGGAGCCGGCGCCCGGACGCTCCCCGTGCCCCTGATGAACGTGGTCAACGGCGGCGCTCATGCGCAGAACCGGCTCGACCTCCAGGAGTTCATGGTCGTCCCGGCGGGGGCGAGCTCGTTCTCGGAGGCGCTTCGCATCGGGGCCGAGGTGTTCCACCACCTGAAGGCCCTCCTGCACGAGCGGGGGCTCGCGACGGGAGTCGGTGACGAGGGTGGGTTCGCGCCCGACCTCGAGTCCACCGAGCTCGCGATCGAGGCGATCCTCGAAGCCGCGGAGCGGGCCGGTCGTCGCGACGAGATCGGGATCGCCCTCGATCCTGCCGCGAGCGAGGTGTTCCGCGACGGCGCCTACGAGCTCCCGGGGGAGGGCGCCACGCTCGAGCCCGAGGCCATGATCGGCTTCTACGAGCGGCTTGCCGACCGGTTCGGAGTCCTCTCCATCGAGGACGGCCTGGACGAGAACGCCTGGGACGACTGGAAGACGCTCACGGAGAGGCTCGGCGATCGCGTCCAGCTCGTCGGCGACGACCTGTTCGTGACGAACGTCGAGTTCCTCCGGCGGGGGATCGCCGAGGGGATCGGGAATGCGATCCTCGTGAAGGTGAACCAGATCGGCACGCTCACCGAGACGCTCGACGTGATCGAGCTCGCGCGAGACGCGGGCTATGCGACCGTCATCTCCCCCCGCTCTGGGGAGACGGAGGACACGACGATCGCCGATCTCGCCGTCGCGGTCAACGCGGGGCAGATCAAGACCGGAGCACCCTCGCGCTCGGACCGGGTGGCGAAGTACAACCAGCTCCTGCGGATCGAGGAAGAGCTCGGTGCCGACGCCCGCTATCCGGGGTGGTCCGCCTTCGGGCGCGAGCGCTGACGTGGCTCCGCGGGCGGCGCACGACCGAAGGACGAAGATCGTCGCGACCATCGGGCCGGCGTCGAGCGATGCGGGGACGCTCGCGGAGCTCGTGGAGGCCGGCGCGGATGCCCTGCGGCTGAACTTCTCGCACGGCACCCGCTCCGAGCACGAGGCGAGCGCACGGCGGGTCCGGGAGGTCCAGCAGGCGTGTGGACGTCCGCTCGCGCTGATCGCGGACCTGCAGGGGCCGAAGATCCGGATCGGCGACCTCGCGGCGCCCGTCGAGCTCGCGGACGGGGCCGAGGTCGTCATCGCGGGCGAGGACTCGGCGAAGCCCGACGACCTTCCCGTCGCTCCCGACGCCCTCGGCTCGGTCCTGGAGGCCGGCGACGACGTGCTCATCGACGACGGGCTCGTGCACCTACGGGTCGAGCGAGTAGAGGAGGGTCGAGCGCTCTGCCGGGTCGTGACCGGGGGCATCGTCCTGGAGCACAAGGGCGTGAACGTCCCCGGCGTCCCGCTGCCGGTGCCCTCGCTGACCGAGAAGGACCTCGCGGACCTGGACCTCGCGCTCGGTCTCGGCGTGGACTACGTCGCGCAGTCGTTCGTCCGCTCGCACGCGGACCTCACCGCCCTCAGGGCGAGGATCGAGGCGGCGGGATCGAAGGCCTGGGTCATCGCCAAGATCGAGCTGAAGGACGCGGTGATCGCGCTCGAGTCGATCCTCGACGAGGCCGACGCGATCATGATCGCGAGAGGGGATCTCGGCGTCGAGATCGGCGCCGCCGAGGTCCCACTCCTCCAGAAGCGCATCATCGCGGGCTCGCTCGAGCGTGGGAAGCCGGCCATCACCGCGACCCAGATGCTCGAGTCGATGGTGCACCGGAGCGAGCCGACGAGGGCCGAGGCGTCCGACGTCGCGAATGCGATCCTGGATGGGAGCTCGGCGCTCATGCTCTCGGCCGAGACCGCGATCGGCGACTATCCGATCGAGGCCGTCGCCACGATGACGCAGATCGCCCGGGCCGTGGAGCCGAGCCTCGACTACCGGCACCAGATCCCGGCCGCTGCGGAGAACCCGACCGTCGGGCGCGCCATGTCCAATGCCGCCTGCGACCTCGCCGAGGCGCTCGGCGCCACGGCGATCCTCGTGCCCACCTTCACGGGGAAGACGGCGTCGGCGGTCGCGCGCCTGCGGCCTCGCCGCCCCGTCGTCGCGCTCTCGCACTTCTCGACCTCGCTCCAGCACATGGCGCTCGAGTGGGGGGTGATCCCGCTCGAGATCGAGGAGGCGTCCGACGTCGACGACCTCTGGCGGCGCTCGATCGATGCGGCTCGCGACGCCGGGATCGTGCAGCCGGGCGACCGGGTCGTGCTCACGGCCGGGACCGCCGTGAACATCCCCGGGTCCACCAACGTCATCAAGGTCGACATCGCCTAGCCCGGGTGCGCTCGGGCGGCGCACCGCTGAAGCGGCGCGCTTGGTGGCGGGAGGGACACCCCGTCGCGCGTGGAACCTGGCAGCGTGGCAGGGACGGTGAAGGGGAGGCGAGAGCCGCGCCGCGGCTCGCGCAGGCCGAGGATCGGGCGCCGCAGGCTGCGGCTCATCTGGGCCGTGACGATCGTCGTCGTCGCCGTGTACCTCTACTACCGGCCGCTCTCCAGCTACTTCGAGACGCGCGACGATCTCGCCGCCCGGCAGGCGGAGGTCGAATCCCTGCGCCAGGCGCGGAGCGCGCTCCAGCTGCGCCTGGCGAACTCCACGAGCGCCGAGGCGACGGAGCGCGAGGCCCGCCGGCTCGGATACGTCCGGCCCGGCGAGCAGCTCTTCGTGGTCAAGGGCGTGGACGCGTGGCGTCGCGCGCAGGCCGCGGAACGCCGCAAGCGCAAGTAGCCGCTGACGGCCGGCTGGCGCCGCCCGGCCTAGGCTTCTCGCAGATGGACGATCGAGCCGTCGTGGCCAGGCAGCTCGGCCGCGCGCCGCGCGCGTTCCGGCGCGTCGTCGTACGGTGCCCGTTCGGCCTGCCTGCCGTGACGGAGCAGGAGCCGTACGACCGGGCGGGTGCTCCGTTCCCGACGACGTACTACCTCACGTGCCGGCACCTGGTCGCGGCGATCGCGCGCCTCGAGGCGGCGGGCGGAGTCGAGCGGTGGACGCGCGCGGCCGCTGACGACCCCGCGCTCGGTGCTTCGCTGCGTGCCGCCGACGAGGAGCAGCGCCGCGTTCGCCACGCGCTCGCGGGGGACGCGGAGCGGGTCGATCGGGGTGCGTCGCTGGATCTCGGCATCGGCGGCTCGCGCTCCGCGGAGAGCCTGAAGTGCCTCCATGCCCACGTCGCCTTCGCGCTTGCCCGCCCGGGGTACCTGCTCGGCGAGCGGATCCTCGGCGAGGTCGCCGAGCCGTGGCCCCCGCACGAGTGCTGCTCCGCCGTGCCGGGCCTCTAAGCTGGCGCCCCGTGACCGGGGACGAGCGGAGCGTACGGCTCGAGTGGGAGGAGGCCTACCGGCGCCTGGCGGAGGCCGCGTCGGGCGGGCGCCGGGAGGAAGCGTTCCGGCGCGAGCTCGAGGCGGTGACGGGCGAGCTTCGGAAGCGGGTCGGGGGCACGTTCACCCTGCGCGAGCTCTCCGAGGAGTACGCGCGCGCCGAGGTCTGGGTGCGAGAGGCGCTGGCCGAGCTCGGCCTCGCCGGCTGGCCACGGGGCCTCGCACTGGTCGAGGGCGCAGCCTTCCACCTCTACTCCCGAGGCGCGGTCGACTACGCGCCGTGACCGCGCTCGAGCAGCCTGGCCGGAGACACCGGTCGCCGCCGCCGGGACGTCGGAAGCTCGTCCGCGTGGTCGTCATTCTGCTCGCCGCAGCGCTGCTCTTCCTGCTCGGGATCGCGTTCTCGCGCGCTCTCGACGAGCGGCCGCGGACGGGCGAGCCCGTGACGACCGTGCAGACGCTCACGCCGCGCCCGCAGGAGGCGCCTGCGCGGACGGTGACCGAGACCGTCACGCAGCCGTAGCCGGTGAGACCGCCGTCGGGGGGCGGGTCAGAGCTCTTCGGAGGCCTCGAGCAGGCCGCCGACGATGATGCCGACGGCGCAGACGAGGCTGATCCAGATGCCGATCCCGCGGCTCGAGTCGAAGAACGTGTCGGGGATCGAGATCACCCGGACGAGCACGAGGATCGTCGCCAGCGCGCCGAGGGCGATGGCGACGAGGCTCTCGGGGATCGACGCGGGCATCGCGACCCCGACCTCGCGCAGCACGACGATCAGCACGGTCGCGAGCCCCAGGAAGAAGACGATCTTCCCGATCGTGCCCGTGTTCCAGCCGAGCACCGAGACCGTTGCTCCGACGCCGTCCCGCGAGTACCAGCCGGTGAACGCCGACACCGTCAGCAACACGCCGAAGAGGAAGATGAGCCGCCCGCCCACGCTCGGCGCGCCGCCGAAGCCGTCGAAGGACGGGCCTCTACGTCCGGTCGGGCTCTGCATCCGGGGGGAAGCATAGGACTTCGGGGCGGCTGGACGGGCGGCACGGTACCGGCCTGTGCTCCTACAATCCGTCCGTGGCCCAGCCAGCCCGCACCATCGAGGCTCGTCGGACGGCGTCCGAGGAGCCCCCGATCGACCCCTTCGCGATCGAGAGGGCGTACCGGGCGCACCGCGCGAGACGCGCTGCCCGCGCGAGACGCCACCGCGAGAAGCGGTGGGCGGGAGTCCGTTTCTGGTTTCTGCTGCTGGTCGGTATCGCCGTCGCGATGCTCCTGGCCGCCCGCACGCTCGGCGAGTTCGAGCGCGTCTTCGGGCTCTAGATGAGCGCCGCCGCCGACGAGCGGCCGGGGAGCGCCGCGCTCGGAGCGCTCGTCTTCGGCGCCGGGATCGGCGCACTGGCCACGGAGATCACGGCGTCGCGGCTCCTCGCGCCGTACTTCGGCGCGTCGACGATCGTCTGGGCGAACCTCATCGGGATCGTCCTCGCCGCCCTTGCCGTCGGCTACTGGCTCGGGGGGCGGCTGGCCGACCGCCGGCCGCGGGCGTCGCTCCTCGGCTTCATCGTCCTCGGGGCCGCGCTCTTCGTGGCTCTGATCCCGTTCGCGGCCAGGCCGTTCCTCGACCTCACCGTCGAGGGTCTCGACACGGTGTCCGCCGGGGCGGTCGTCGGGAGCTTCCTCGCGGTCGCTCTCCTGTGCGCGCCGCCGGTGGTGCTGCTCGGGATGGTGTCGCCGTTCGCGATCCGGCTCGCGGTCCGAGGGATCGAGACGGCGGGGGCGGTCGCGGGGCGCCTGTACGCGCTCTCGACCGCCGGCTCGCTCCTCGGGACGTTCCTGCCCGCGCTCGTCCTCATTCCCGCGATCGGGACCCAGCGAACCTTCCTCGTCATCGCCGCGCTCCTCGCCGTCTCGTCGTGCTTCCTGCTCGGAGTCAGGTACGCGGTCGTGGCCCTCGCTCTCGGGGCGCTCGTCGCGGTCCCGCCCGGAGCCGTCAAGGCGACGGACGGGCTCATCCACGAGGAGACGTCGTTTCAGCAGTACATCCGCGTCGAGGAGGAGGCGGACGGGCGGAGGCTGCTGTCGCTGAACGAGGGCGTCGCCGTCCACTCGGTGTGGCAGCCCGACTCGGTGCTGACCGGAGGGGTCTGGGACGCGTTCCTCGCGATCCCGCCGCTCCTTGGCCGGCCGCTCGAGCGCGTCGCGATCCTGGGGAACGCGGCCGGCACGACTGCCCGTGCCCTCGGCGTCTACTACCCGGAGGCGAGGATCGACGGCGTCGAGCTCGACCCCGCGGTGAGCCGGGTCGGCTTCCGCTACTTCGGCATGGGCGACAACCCACGGCTCACCGTGCACGACGCGGACGCGCGGCCGTTCCTGCGCTCGACCGGCGAGCGGTACGACCTGATCGTCGTGGACGCGTACCACCAGCCGTACGTCCCCTTCTACCTCGCGACGCGCGAGTTCTTCCGCCTCGTGCGGGAGCACCTCGCACCGGGGGGCATCGTCGCGCTCAACGTCGCGACGGTTCCCGACGACGCGAGGCTCGTCCGCGCGGTCGGGGGAACGCTCGCGGCCGAGCTCCCGCAGGTCCTCGCCTGGCCGGCGCTCCGGTTCAACACCGTCGTCCTCGGCTTCACGGAGCCGGTGGGCGTGCCCGAGCTCCGCCGCCGGCTCGAGTCCGGGCCCGACGACCTCGCGCCGCTCCGGCAGCTGCTCGCGCGCGGCGCGCGGCCGGTCCAGCCGAGCGCCAGTCCGTGGACCGACGACCGGGCCCCGGTCGAGTGGCTCACCGACCGGATGATCGTCTCCTACGCGGCCGGGGGCGGCCGCCTGGACGAGGACTTCCTGCCGACGAGGCCCGAGTGATCGAGCTCGCGCGCCGCGGCGGGCGGCCGCTCCGCATCGGTCACCGTGGAGCCGCCGCGCTCGCGCCCGAGAACACGCTCCGCTCGTTCCGGGCAGCGGTCGCGACGGGTGTCGATCTCGTGGAGTTCGACGTGTTCGCCCTCGCGGGCGGCGAGCTCGTCGTCGCGCACTCCGACGACCTCTTCGAGGTGAGCCACGGCGCCCACGAGGGAACGGTGCGCAACCGGACCCTGCCGGCGCTGCGGGAGCTGTGCCCCGAGCTCCCGACGCTCGCGGAGGCGCTCGAGTTCTTCGTCGAGGAGGCGCCGGAGGTCGGCGCTCATCTCGACCTCAAGGTGCGAGGCTGCGAGCGGGAGGTCGTGGCCGCGCTCCAGGGGTTCGCGTTGTGCGAGCGCAGCCTGGTGAGCACGCTCGACTTTCGCTCTGCGCGTGCGCTCGCGTCGCTCGCTCCGGCACTGCGATCGGGGATCACCCTCCCGCGGAGCATCCTCGGGATCACGGAGGAGGGGCGGGGCGCGGCCGTCGCACGTCACGGTCTGGCCGTCCTCAAGCTGCTGATGCCGCTACTGGCGGCTCCCGCCGTGGCCGTCGCGCGGGCCGGCGCCCTCGTGCTGCACCACTCCGCCGTGAGCGAGTGCGCCGTGCGGCGGGCCCACGCGAGGGGGGTCCCGGTCGTCGCCTGGACGGTCGACGAGCCGGCCGAGCTGGCGCGTGTCGATGCCGCGGGCGTCGACGCCGTCGTGACGAACGACCCGACGATATTCGTGTCTACACTGGAAACGTGAGATTCCCCGCTCGCCTGCTCGCCCTGGGGCTCCTCGTCGCATCCGGGCTCGTCGGCTTTGCCGCCGCGTTCGGCGTTGCCCAGAGCGCGGGCGCGGACACGACGGGCACGACGGTCACGTCCACCGAGCCCTCCGCGTCCACGACGACCGAGCCACCGCCTCCCACCGAGCCGACGACGCCACTCCCGCCGACCCCGGCGCCCATCCCCTTCGGAGTGACGGTCGGCGGGGTGACGGTCGGCGGGCTCATGCCCGACCGGGCTTCGGCGAAGGTGAAGACGTCGTTCGCGCGGCCGCTCGTGCTCGTCGTGGAGCCGGGCGAGGCGCTCCGGCTTGCCCCGACTGCGCTGGGCGCCCGACCCAACGTCGCGAAGGCGATCCGCCGGGCGCGGGTCGCACGGCCCGGCGCGGCCGTCCCGCTCGACGTCGCGGTTGCGCGCGAGCGCGTCCGGACGTACGTCGCCCGGCTCGCGGGCCGCGTCGATCGCAAGGCGCAGGACGCACGGCTGGAGCTCGACGGCGTGAAGCCGCGCGCCGTTCCCGCTCGGGCCGGCCGGCACCTGAAGCAGGTCGAGGCCTCGCGCGGCATCCGCACGCTGCTCGCGACGAACGGGAGGAGGCCGCTCCGTCTGAGATACGTGACCCTGAGGCCGCGGGTGACCTCCGCCCAGTTCGACCAGGCGATCGTCGTTCTCCGGGCGTCCAAGCGGCTCCTGCTCTTCGACGACGTGAAGCTCATCCGGTGGTTCCCGATTGCGACCGGGCAGGCGTCGTACCCGACGCCGCTCGGCACGTACGAGGTCGTGACCATGCAGCGGAACCCGTGGTGGTATCCGCCCCCGTCCCCGTGGGCGGAGAGCGCCGACCCCGTGCCTCCCGGCCCGGGCAACCCGCTCGGGACGCGGTGGATCGGGATCTCGGCGCCGTACGTCGGCATCCACGGGACGCCCGACGCGGCCTCGATCGGCTACTCGGCCTCGCACGGCTGCATCCGTATGAAGATCCCCGACGCCGAGTGGCTCTTCAAGCGGGTCGACGTCGGGACGCCGGTCTTCATCATCGACCGGTAGCCGACGGTGGGGCGCCGCGCGAAGCTCGTGGCCCAGGGCGTGGCGATCGGCCTCGTCGTGCTCCTCTTCGGCCTCCTCGCATGGTCGCTCGTCCGCGACGAGGGGGGCGACCTCGCCGCCGCGGCAGCGCGCGGCGAGCGGCCCGAGGCACCCGACTTCGTGCTCCGGAGCCTCGACGGCGAGAAGGAGCTCCGGCTGTCGTCACTTCGGGGAAAGGCCGTCGTGCTCAACGCCTGGGCCTCCTGGTGCATCCCCTGCAAGGAGGAGGCGCCCTACCTCGAGCAGGTGTGGCGGGACGGCCGTGACCGCGGCGTGGTCGTCGTCGGGCTGAACGCGAAGGACCTGCGGAGCGACGCGCGGCGCTTCGTGAGCCGGTACGACCTCACGTTCCCGGTCGTGCGCGACGGGTCCGGCGACACGATCCGCGAGTGGGGCGTGACTGGGTTCCCGGAGACGTTCGTGCTCGACCGCGACGGGCGCGTGGTCGAGGCCTTCGCGGGCGCCGTCAACTCGGACGAGGACCGGGAGCGGCTGAGCTCCTCGATCGAGCGCGCGCTGGGCTCGTGAGGGCGGCAGCGCTCGTCGCGCTCGCCGTGGTGCTGACCCTGGCCGGGGGCGCTGCGGCGGCACGGGCGGATACCCCGAACGCCGCGGATCTCGAGGCCGAGCTCGTGTGCCCCGTCTGCGAGACGACGCTCGACCAGTCCAACGCGCCGGTCGCCGAGCGGATGAAGGCGTTCATCCGCGCGCGCATCGCCGCGGGCGACTCGGCCCAGGAGATCAAGGACGCGCTCGTCGCCGAGTTCGGGCCGGGCGTGCTCGCGAAGCCGCCCGACGGCGGGTTCGGCCTGCTCGCATGGCTTCTCCCGCTCGCTGCGCTGCTCGCCGGTGCAGTCGTGGTGGGGATCCTCGTCCGCTCCTGGAGCAGGAGGCGCGCGCCGGCCGCCTCCGGCGAGGAGCCCCTCGACCCCGTGCTCGAGCGGCGGATCGACGAGGAGCTCGCGCGGTTCGACGCCTGAGATGAGCTGGACGTCGGTCCCGGTCGCGTTCGTCGCAGGGATGGTCTCCTTCCTCGCCCCGTGCGTGCTCCCGCTCGTGCCCGGGTACCTCTCGGCGGTCTCGGCCGTGGACGCGGACAAGCTCGGGGAGCCGGGGACGGCCAGGCGCGTCATCACCTCGAGCGTCCCGTTCGTCCTCGGGTTCACGGCGTTCTTCGTCCTCCTCGGGGTGGGCGCCGCCCTCGTGGGCGGGCGCGTGTTCGCCAACCAGTTCCTGCTCGAGCGGGTCGCGGGGCTCCTGCTCGTGGTGCTCGGCCTCGCCCTCATGGGGCTCCTTCCGTGGCCCGAGCGGCTCGTCGGCGCCGGCCTGCTGCAGCAGGCGAGGGGACGGGGCTCCCGCGTGCTCCTCGGCGGCGCGTTCGCGGTCTGCGCGGCGCCCTGCATCGGCCCGGTCCTGGCCGCGATCCTCGTCCTCGCCGGATCCTCCGACACGGTGCTCGAGGGCGCCGCGCTCCTGGGCGTGTACTCGCTCGGCCTCGCCGTTCCGTTCGTCCTCGCGGCTGCGCTCTTCACGCGCGCGATGGCGGCGTTCAGGTGGGTCCGCGACCACTACCGGGCGATCCAGGTCACCGGGGGCGCGATCATGGTCGCGCTCGGCCTGCTCCTCTTCTTCGAGCGCTTCTACCTGCTCCGCGTGTACCTGAACCGCTTCCTCGAGGCCGTCGGCATCGAGCCCGCCTTCTGATCAGGGCAGGGGGCGGGGCAGCTCGAGCGACCCCCGCTCGACGAGGCCGCGAGCGCGGCGGATCTCCGCCAGCAGCGCGTCGACGTCGACGTCTCGGTGGAGCGGCCGGTACGCGCCCAGCCTGCGCTCGGCCTTCTCGAGCTGGCGCTCGCAGCCGGGCCTGTTCCCGCGCCCGGCGTGATGCCAGGCGACGGCGACGTGGACGAGGCCCTGGAGGAAGTCACGCTCGCCCGCGGGAGCGAGGCGCCACTCGTCCTCGAGCTCCTCGTGCGCGTCGAAGTACTCGCTGGCGCGAATCAGCTCGATGCCTCGCTCGAGCGCCATTCGGCGATTATCCGGCGTCCGTGGCAGGTGGTACCTTCGCGCCGTGGCGACGATCCTGCTCGTGGGGGTCGACCTGTTCTTCCGCGGGAAACTCGAGAGCCTGCTCCCAGGGCACCGGCTCGTGACGACGGACAGCGTGCACGCTCCGGACCTCGTCATCGCCGACATCGCCCGGGTGGAGCCCGAGGAGGTGGTCGACGCGTGGCCGGACGTGCCGATTCTCGGCTACACGAATCACACCGACCGCTCGGGGCTGCAGCGCGCGCACACGGCCGGATTCGACCAGGTGATCGTGAAGTCGGCGCTCACCGAGCGCGCATCTCAGCTCGTCGACGAGCTTGCCGGCGCCGGCGAGTCCGCCTAGCGCCGGACCCCTCCTGGGCCGACACATGGTCTGGCTAGACTCGCCCCCGTGACGTACATCATCGCCGAGCCCTGCATCGACATCAAAGACCGCTCCTGCGTGGACGTCTGTCCCGTCGACTGCATCCACGAGTACGAGCGCATCCTCGTGATCGATCCCGAGGAGTGCATCGACTGCGGCGCCTGTGAGCCCGAGTGCCCGGTGGAGGCGATCTTTCCCGAGGACGCGCTCCCGGACAAGTGGAACGCCTTCGTGGAGATCAACTACGCCTTCCCGGACGCTGCGAAGATCAACGCGCTCACCGACGCGTACGCGCTCGAGAACGACGTCCACAACGAGCCGATCGCGTAGCCGTGACCGAGAACGGCAACAGGGGCTACCTCGCCTTCGTCTGGACGCCGTCGGGGTACGCGCTCGTGGAGCAGGCGGGTGAGCCGCCGCATCCCGGGACCGAGGTCGAGGACGAGCACCGGCGGTATCGCGTCGCGAAGGTCGCACCGTCGCCCCTGCCGGGCGACACGCGCAGGTGCGCCTACCTGCTCCCCACCTAGCGACTCGCCGCGGATGGAGGAACGTCCACGCGGATCGTCGACCCGCGTGGGTAGCTGATCTCGGAGCTGAAACGCGCGTTGAGCGTGGCGGCCCGCTCTGCGAGCGCCTCGAGCACCGCGGCGCGCCGCTCCGGCGGCCCGTCGTCGGCGACCACCAGCTCGGCGCCGCCGTTGGGCCCGGTCTTCACCCAGACGACGATTCGCGAGGGAGTGCCCCGGCGCACGGACTGGTCGATCGCCTCGCGGAGGATCTGGAAGAGCGCGAGCTGGGCGTTCTCGCCCAGCGCGTCCGCGTCGTCGACGTCGTGCTCGATGGCGACGTCGTGCCGCGCGGTTACCCGGCGCGCGAGCGCGGCGACCGCCGCCGCGAATCCCAGGCTGCGGAGCGTGTCCGGCTCGAGGTCCTCACAGAGCGCGCGGAGCTCGCGGACCGCTTCGCGAGCGAGGTCGAGCCCGCGCTCGAAGACCTCCGCCGCCCGCGCTCCGTCGCCCTCCCGCAGGGATGCGAGCCCGGCGTCGAGCATCTGCGCGACCGCCGAGAGGTGCTGCACCGGCCCGTCGTGGAGCAGCTCGGCGAGCCGCCTCCGCTCCTCCTGCTCGGCGAGGACGCGCTCGGCGACGAGCGCCCGCTCGGTCTCGTCGGCGCTCAATCGATCATCGCCTCGCGGAGCGCGATCGCGACCGCCTGCGTGCGCGTGTCGGCCTCGAGCTTCGCGAGGATGTGGCGGACGTGGCTCTTCACCGTCTCCTGGCTGATGAAGAGCTGCGTTGCGACGTCCGCGTTCGACATCCCGTCGGCGAGGAGCTGCAGGATCTCGCGCTCGCGCGGGGTGAGGATGTCTCCCTGCGCCTGGCCGGCGACGAACTCCGCCATGAGGCCGGGATCGATGAACGTCTCGCCGGCCGCGACCTTCTCGATCGCGCGGAGGAGCGTCTCGTGCGGCGTCTCCTTCAGGATGTAGCCGCGCGCTCCCGATTCGAGCCCGCGCTGGAGGAGCGACCGCTCGCCGTACGCGGTGAAGATGAGCACGCCGGTGTCGGGCGCCTTCTGCAGCACCTGCTCGGTCGCCTCGAGCCCGTCCATGTCGGGCATCCGCAGGTCCATGATCACGACGTCGGGCCTTCGCCGCTCCGTCATCGCGACCGCGGAGGCGCCGTCGGACGCCTCGCCGATCACGCGGATCCGGGGCGAGCGCGAGAGCGCGAGGCGCAGGCCCTCGCGAACGACCTCGTGGTCGTCCGCGATGAGGCAGGTGATCTCGTCGGCCACGCACGGATTCTACGGTGCCGGTCGGCAGGCTCCTTCCCGCAACGGGCCGTCGGGGCGCGCGGCGCCGCGATCCCGCGCCCCACGGGTAGAGTCGTCGCGGTGGACGAGCTCCCGGGCGGCATTCGCCGCATCACGCTCCCCCTGCCGACGCGGCCGGGGCACGTGCACGCGTATCTCGTCCCCGGCGAGGAGGGGTGGCTGCTCGTGGACACGGGCATCGGCCTCCCGGACGCGAAGGAGACCTGGGCCGCCGAGCTCGAGCGGCAGGGGGTACGTGTCGCGCGCGTCTTCGTGACGCACTTCCATCCCGATCACGTCGGGGCGGCGGCGGACCTGCACCAGCTGACCGGCGCTCCCGTGTTCCAGGGCGCGCTCGACTACGCGCAGTGCGAGCTCGTCTGGGGAAACCCGGCCTGGGCCGACCGGCTCGTCGACTGGTTCCACCTCCACGGCGCGCCCGACGACGTGACCGCGGAGCTCGTGGGGCAGAGCTCGGTGTTCGCGCCGTTCATCCGCTACCAGCGCGACCCGATCCTCGTCGAGGTCGGGGAGCACGTGGACGGATGGCAGGCGGTCGCGGCTCCGGGGCACGCCGACGGGCAGCTCTGCCTCCTCAAGGACGACGTCCTCATCGCGGCCGACCACCTGCTCGGGAGGATCACGCCGACGGTCGGGCTGTGGCCGGCGAGCAGGGCGGACCCGCTCGGCGACTACCTCGCCGCGCTCGACCACACGATCGAGCTCGATCCGCGCATCGCCCTGCCCGGGCACGGCGATGTGCTCACGGACCCGGCGGGTCGTGCGAGGGAGATCAAAGAGCACCACCGGCTCCGGCTCGAGGAGACGGTCGCCGCGCTCGGGCCGGAGCCGCAGACCGGGTACGAGCTCTCGTTTCCGCTCTTCGGCAGCGAGCTCAAGCCTGCGGGACGGCGCTTCGCGGTCGCGGAGACGCTCTCGCACGCCGAGCGGCTCGTCCGCGAGGGGATGGCTCGGCGCCACGAGGACGGCGGGACCGTCACCTATACTGCGGCCTGATCAACGTGGGCGACGCGCAACCGCCGAGTACCGGGGCCCCCCCTGGGGCGCCGGCCTGTCTTCTCCGTACCACAGCCGCTGACTGATGAGCAGCGGTCTTCGCATCCTCCTGGTGCTCCTGCTCGTGCTCGGAAACGCCGTGTTCGTGGCGGCCGAGTACGCGCTCGTCACGGCACGGCGCTCACGCCTCGTGGAGCGCGCCGAGCGTGGGGGGCTCGGGGCGAGGACGGCGCTCCGGCTCATGGACGACCCGGTTCGCTTCATCTCCACCGTCCAGGTCGGGATCACGATCTTCGCGATCCTCATCGGTGCCCTCGGAGAGCCGCTCCTCTCGGACCTGATCGAGCCCCCCCTCTCCTCCGCGGTCTCCTTCCTGATCGCGTTCGCGGTCCTCACCTACCTGTCCGTGGTCCTCGGCGAGCTGGTCCCGAAGGCGGTCGCGCTGCAGAAGGCGGAGCGGCTCGCCGTTGCGCTCGCGGTCCCCCTCGACTGGCTCGCGCGCATCGCCTACCCGGTCGTGTGGGTGCTGCAGCACTCCGCGAACGCCGTGCTGCGCCTCCTCCGGGTGAAGCCGGCCCCGGCGGGGATGATCGCCTACACGCGCGAGGACATCCGCCACAGCGTCGCCGCGGCCGAGGACGTGGGAGAGCTCGAGCAGGCCGAGGAGGAGATGCTCTACAAGGTCTTCGACTTCGCGTCGAAGGAGGTGTCGGCGGTGATGGTCCCGAGGCCGGAGGTGACGGCCATCTCGGTGGACCTGCCCCCCGAGGACGCGCTCGCCACGGTGGTGGACTCGCCGTACACGCGGTACCCCGTCTACCGCGAGTCCCTGGACGACGTCGTCGGCGTGCTCCACGTGCGCGACCTCTTCGCCGCCATCCACGACCTCGGGATCGCCTCGGTGGAGCTCCGCTCGATCGTCCGGCCCGCGTACGTCGTCCCGGAGACGAAGGACCTCGCCGCGCTCCTGGCCGACTTCCGGCGCGAGAAGCTCCACCTGGCGGTCGTCGTGGACGAGTACGGGGCGATGGAGGGGATCGTCACCCTCGAGGACGTGCTCGA
>CAZMUG010000025.1:18538-22493 GCA_964569165.1 uncultured Gaiellales bacterium | reverse complement strand
ACCGGACGGCCGGTGCTGATCTCGCTGAGCCGCAGGGAGAGCCTCCGCTTCTCGACCAAGCGGCATCCTCTGTCGCTCGAGTACACGGTCGGCTGCGACGAGGACGGCCACCTGCTCGCGGTTCGCGCGCGGATCGTCGGCGACACCGGCGCGTACTCCAGCGTCGGCGCCAAGGTCCTCGAGCGCGCGGCGGGGCACGCCTGCGGCGCGTACCGCGTCCCGAACGTGGACGTCGAGGCGAGGGCCGTCTACACGAACAACCCGCCCTGCGGGGCGATGCGCGGCTTCGGCGTGAGCCAGACGAACTTCGCGATCGAGGGCATGCTCGACCGCCTCGCGGCCGAGGTCGGGATCGACGAGTGGGAGATCCGCTGGCGCAACGCGCTCGAGGAGGGCGATCGCTTCGGCACCGGGCAGGTGCTCGGGCCCGGAGTCGGCCTCAAGAAGACACTGGTCGCGGTGCGTGACGCGTACCACGAGGAGCTGAACGCGGGCATCGCCTGCTGCGTGAAGAACACCGGGATCGGCAACGGCATGGTCGAGCGCGGCAAGGTCGTCCTCCGGGTCGAGGAGGACGGGTCGCTCACCCTCTTCCACTCCTGGACCGAGATGGGGCAGGGCGTGCACACGGTCCTGCGGCAGATCGCCTGCGAGGAGCTCGGCGTCGCGCCGGAGCGCGTGCGCGTCGCCGTGGACACCGAGCGCGACCTGGACACCGGCATCACCACCGCCTCGCGCGCGACCGTGCTCGGCGGGAACGCGGTCGTGGACGCCGCCCGCCGCCTCCGCGACGAGCTCGCCGGGCGGCCGCTCGGGGCGCTCGCCGGGCGGGAGTTCCCCGGTGCGTTCGTGGTCGACTGGACGACGCCGAACGACGCCGACGAGCCGGTGACGCACCTCGCCTACGCGTGGGGCGCCCAGGTCGCGATCCTCGACGAGGACGGGCGCCTGGTGAAGGTCGTCGCCGCGCACGACGTCGGCCGGGCGCTCAACCCCATGCTGGTCGAGGGCCAGATCGAGGGCGGCGTCCACATGGGCATCAGCCAGGCGCTGTCCGAGGAGTACGTCCTCGAGGACGGCATGCCCGTGACGGAGACGCTCAAGTCGCTCCGCATCCTTCCTCCCACCGGGATGCCCGAGGTCGAGGTCGTCCTCGTCGAGGAGGCCCAGCCCGAGGGGCCGTACGGCGCGAAGGGCGTGGGGGAGGCGTCGCTCGTCCCGACCGCGGCCGCCGTCGCGGGCGCGCTCTTCGCCTACGACGGGATCAGGCGCACGGAGCTGCCGATGAAGGACTCGGCCGCGGCGATCGCCGCGGTCCCGCACCTCGTCAAGGCGGGCCGGCGGTGATCCTGTCCGGCGGCATCGTCGTCTCCTCGCTCGATCCCGTGCGCGTGGACCGGAGGGACGTCCACGTCGTCGCCGGGCGCGTCGCGCAGGAGGGCGGAGGCGCCGTCCGCGACTGCTCGGGCTGCCTCGTCGTCCCCGGGAACGTCTGCGCGCACACGCATCTCTACTCGGCGCTCGCGCGCGGGATGCCGTACGACCTCGACCCGCCCGAGAGCTTCCTGCAGATCCTTCAGCGCGTCTGGTGGCGGCTCGACCGCGCGCTCGACGACGAGCTCACGCGCGCATCCGCGCTCGTCGGCGGCATGGAGGCGCTGCTCTCGGGGACGACCACGGTCGTCGACCACCATGCCTCGCCGAACGCGATCGACGGGTCGCTCGACGTCGTCGCCGACGCGCTCGGCGAGCTCGGGATCCGCTCGGTCCTCTGCTACGAGACGTCCGACCGCGACGGTCCCGAGCGGGCGCGGGCGGGCCTCGACGAGAACCGGCGCTTCGGGGAGCGCGTGCGGCGCGACAGGCCCTCCCTCGTCCGCTCGCTCGTCGGCGCCCATGCGTCCTTCACGCTCTCGGGGGAGACGCTCGCGGCGTGCGTGGACGTGGCGCAGTCGCTCGGGGTCGGGCTCCACGTCCATGCGGCCGAGGACGCCGCCGACGAGACGGACTCGCTGGCCGTGCACGGCCGGCGAGTCGCGGCCCGGCTCGCACACGCGGGCGCGCTCGACCATCGAACGGTCCTTGCGCACGGCGTCCACTTCGACGACCGCGAGCTCTCGATGGTGCAGGCCGCGAACGCGTACCTCGCGCACAACGCGCGCTCGAACATGAACAACGCCGTCGGCCGTGCCCGCGTCGAGGTGATCGGCAGGCAGGTCGCGCTCGGCACGGACGGGATCGGCGCGGACATGTTCGAGGAGTCGCGCGCCGCGTTCTTCCGTCTCCACGAGGACGGCTCCGGAGTCGGGCCCGACTGGGTGCTCGACCGCCTCGCGGTCGGGGCGCGGCTCGCCGGCGAGTCGTTCGGCGAGCGGCGGCTCGGGAGGATCGAGACCGGTGCGCCTGCGGACCTCGTCGTCCTCGACTACTCGGTGCCCGCGCCGCTCGACGCCCGCAGCTTTCCCGGGCACTGGATCTTCGGTCTCGGCTCGAGGCACGTGCGAGACGTGCTGGTCGCCGGCGAGTGGGTCGTGCTCGACAGGCGGCTCACGCGCGTCGACCAGGAGGAGCTCGCGGCGAGGGCCCGCGCGGAGGCGGCGCGTCTCTGGGCGCGCCTCGAGGACATCCCAGCCCACACGTTCACGCCCAAAGGAGGCCTGCGATGGCCGTCGCCGCTCACGATCGAGTAGCCCTCTACCTCCAGGACAAGCACCCAATCCGCGACGGCATGCGCTACGCACAGCTCGCCGAGCAGTACGGCTTCGAGGCGGTGTGGCAGGCGGAGAGCCGCCTCGTGCGCGAGGCGACCGTCCCCATGGCCGCCTTCGCGGCGGTCACGGAACGGATCAAGATCGGCTCGGGCGTCGTCAACAACTGGACGCGCAACGTCGGCCTCCTGGCCGCGACCTTCTCGACGCTCGACGACCTCGCGCCCGGCCGGATCCTGCTCGGGATCGGCGCGTGGTGGGACCCCCTGGCCGCGAAGGTCGGGATCGACCGCCGCCACCCGGTCGAGGCGATGCGCGAGACCGTCGAGGTCACGCGCCACCTGCTCGGGATGGAGCGCGTCACGTTCCACGGTGCGTTCGTCCGGGTGGACGACATCGAGATCGACATCGTCCACGGCGACCGCTCGCCGAAGCACGTGCCGATCTACATCGCCGCGACGACGGGGATGAAGATGATGGAGCTCGCGGGCGAGCTGGGGGACGGCGTGCTCCTCAACTACCTCGTCGGCCCGGAGTACACCCGGCTCGCGCTCGAGCACCTCGCCCTCGGCGCCGAGCGCGCGGGGCGCTCGCTCGATGACGTGGACCGCCCGCAGCTCGTCGTCTGCTCGCTCGACGACGACCGCTCGCTGGCGCTCGACCGTGCGCGTGAGCTCGTCACCCAGTACCTGGGGCAGCAGCCCCACATCGGGAAGGCGAGCGGCGTGGACGCGTCGCTTCTCGAGGAGATCGGCAGCATCCTCGGCTGGCCGGCGACGCACGCGCAGATCGAGCAGGCGATGGAGCTCGTCCCCGACGACGTCGTCCAGCTCGTCACCGCCTCCGGAACCGCGGAGGAGTGCCGGGCGAAGGTGGCCGAGTACGTGGACGCGGGCTGCACGTGCCCCGTCCTGTACCCGCTCGGCGACGACGTCGAGGCGATGCTCGAGGCCTTCGCGACGGTGGCCGTCCGGTGAGCGCCGCCGTTGCCGTCGATCACCCGGTGTCTGACACCGAGGCCCCGCAAACCCGCATGGTTGCGTGGGGTGGTGTCAGACACCGCCCCTTGCGAAGAGAGAGAGGCATCTGATGCAGAAGGTGGCAGTCGACCGCGCGTCCCTCACCGGGCGCGACTACATCGAGACCCTCGACTGGACGGTCGAGGAGATCGAGGAGGCGCTCGCCGTCTCGGGCGAGCTGAAGGAGGCGTTCCGCGAGGGGAAGCCGCACCGGCTCCTCCCGGACAA
>CAZMUG010000025.1:0-18528 GCA_964569165.1 uncultured Gaiellales bacterium | reverse complement strand
CAAGACGCTGTTCATGCTCTTCCTCGACAAGTCCACGAGGACGCGCAACGCCTTCGAGTCGGGGATGACCCAGCTCGGCGGCCACGCGATCTACCTCGACGCGGAGAAGACCCAGGTCTCCCACGGCGAGAGCCCGAAGGACATGGGGATCATTCTCTCCCGCTACGGGCACGGCCTCGCGATCCGGCACGACCTCGCGCCGTACGAGGGCAACGCCTGGATGCGCGAGATCGCCCGCTGGGCGGACATCCCGGTGATCAACCTCCAGTGCGACGTCGACCACCCGACACAGACGCTCGCGGACCTCATGACGCTGCGCGAGCAGCGTGGCGAGAACCTGCGCGGCCTGAAGGTCGCGGTGTCCTGGGCGTACGCGCCCTCGTACGCGAAGCCGCTCTCGGTTCCGCAGGGGCTCCTGACGCTGCTGCCGCGCTTCGGCATCGACGTCGTCCTCGCGCACCCGGAGGGGTTCGAGCTGATGCCCGAGGTGATGGAGCGGGCCGAGGCGGCGGCGGCCGGGGCCGGCGCGACCATCTCCGTCGTCCACGACATGGACGAGGCGTTCCGCGGCGCCGACGTCGTCTACCCGAAGTCCTGGGGGCGGATCGACGCCTTCACGGACGAGACGAAGGCGCTCGCCGAGTCCGCGCAGTTCGAGGACTGGATCTGCGACGCGCGCCGGATGTCCCTGGCCGCCGACAACGCGCTGTACATGCACTGCCTGCCCGCCGACCGGGGCACCGAGGTGACCGACGAGGTCATCGACGGCCCGCACTCGGTCGTCTGGGACGAGGCCGAGAACCGCATGCACACCGGGAAGGCGCTCTGCGCGCTCACGATGGGCGGGTTCACGGCATGAAGCCGCGCACCGCGGTCGTCGCGATCGGCGGCAACTCGCTGATCAAGGACCGCTTCCACCAGACCGTCCGCGACCAGTACGTCGCCGCCGGGGAGACGTGCTGGCACATCGCGTCGATGATCCAGGACGGCTGGAAGGTCGCGATCGGGCACGGCAACGGGCCGCAGGTCGGCTTCATCCTGCGTCGCTCCGAGCTCGCCGCGCACGAGCTGCACGAGGTCCCGCTCGACGTGTGCGGCGCGGACAGCCAGGGCGCCATCGGGTACGCGCTCGCGCAGAACCTGGAGAACGACTTCAGGCGGCTCGGGCTCGACCGGCACGCGGTCGCGGTGGTGACCCAGGTCGAGGTCGCGGCGGACGACCCGGCGTTCGCGAGGCCGTCGAAGCCGATCGGGTCGTTCCTGGACGAGGCGGAGGCGGTGCGCCGTCGCGACGAGGAGGGCTGGACGGTGCGCGAGGACGCCGGCCGCGGCTGGCGCCGGGTCGTCGCCTCGCCCACGCCGCTCCGCATCGTCGAGGTGGACGCGATCCGCGAGCTGATCGACGCCGGCTTCGTCGTCGTCTCGGTCGGCGGCGGCGGGATTCCCGTCGTCGCCGACGAGAACGGCGACCTTGCGGGCGTCGCTGCGGTGATCGACAAGGACCTCGCGTGCTCGTTGCTCGCAACCTGCATCGACGCCGAGCTGCTTCTCATCACGACCTCCGTCCCGCACGTCTCGCTCGAGTTCGGCACGCCGGACGAGCGGCCGATCCGGCGGATGACGCTCGCCGAGGCGAAGGAGTACCTCGCGGAGGGGCGCCACTTCGCGGAGGGGAGCATGGCGCCGAAGATCCGCGCCGTGATCGGCTTCCTCGAGCGGGGCGGCGGCCGCGCGATCGTCACCGACCCGGACGACGTCGAGCTCGCGCTCGCCGGCGAGGCGGGGACGCTGGTCGTGCCCGACTGAGGCATCCGCGCCGGTAGGGTCGGTCGGCCATGGAGCAGGTGGATCTCGGCTCGAGCGGCCTCCGCGCCTCGCGTGTCGGTCTCGGGTGCAACAACTTCGGCGGCCGGGTGGATCTCGCCGGCACGCGGGCCGTCGTGGACGCCGCGCTCGACGCCGGCATCACGTTCTTCGACACGGCCGAGCTCTACGGCAACGGGGGCGACAGCGAGCGCTTCCTCGGGGAGATCCTCGAAGGCAGGCGTGACCGGGCGGTCATAGCGACGAAGGTCGGGTGGGGTGACGACTGCGGAGACGGCTGCGCCGAGACGATCGCGAAGGGAATCGACGGGTCGCTCGAACGGCTCCGTACGGATCGCGTCGACCTCTACTACCTGCACAAGGCCGACCCGACGACTCCGATCGCCGAGACGCTGGGCGCGCTCGACGAGCTCGTCCGCGCAGGGAAGGTGCGGGCCCTCGGCTGCTCCAACTTCACCGCCGCCGAGCTCGCGGAGGCGGACCGCGTCGCGCGCGAGCAGGGGACGGCCCGCTTCAGCATCCTCCAGAACCGGTACAGCCTGCTCGAGCGGGGCGACGACGAGGACGTGCTCCCGCTCTGCCGCGAGCTCGGGATCGCGTACGTCCCGTACTTCCCGCTCGCGAGCGGCCTCCTGACCGGGAAGTACCGGCGGGGCGAGCCCGCGCCTGCGGGGACGCGGCTCGCGGGCCGGGAGATCGCCGACGAGCGTCTCGCGCGCGTGGAGGCGCTCCGCCGCTTCGCGGAGGAGCGCGGCCATACGCTGCTCGAGCTCGCGATCTCCGCGCTCGCCTCGACCCCGGGGATGGGCTCGATCATCGCCGGAGCGACGAAGCCGGAGCAGGTGCGCGCGAACGCCGCTGCGGCCGCCTGGCGGCTGAGCGCGGGCGAGCTCGAGGAGCTGGCGACGCTCTGACGCGGTCGACCCGTTTCAGGCTCCGGCGGCCGCGTCGCGGATCGCAGTGGCCATCACGGAGTCGACGTGGGCGTGCAGCTCGAGCCACCGGAGGATCGCGATCGCCGCCTCCCGGTTCCGGTCGTAGCCGGGCACGAGGACGGCAAGCGGAAGGACGTCCGCCGGGATACGAGCCTCCGCGCCTCGCTCGATCGCGAACGGATCCTGGCGCGGTCGCGAACTGGCTCCGGTGAGATCGACGTACGCCAGCAGCCGGTCGACGGCGTGCACCTGGATGAGGCGCATCGCGGCCAGGCGCTCGCCGCGCAGATCGCGGTGGAGGCCGACGTAGAGGTTCGTCAGCGCCTCGTTCACCTGCCACTCGGGTGTCGCGAGCGCGGACGGCGTGGGCTCCCGGCCCGCTCTCTCGAGACCATCGGGAGCGTCGTGCCGCCGCCACACGAGCCGGGCCGGCGGGTAGCTCGCCGCGCGCAGCTCGTCGAGCGTGAAGACGGCGTACTCCGCGAACAGCCCGTCTGCGAAGAGCGCCTTGCGACCGTCGACGGTGTTGGCGAAGCTGAAGTCCACCGGGCCTGCAGCCTCGAGCCAGTCGATGGACTCGAGGTAGCGCTCCTTCACCCCGTCGTTCACGACGACGAAGAAGTCCAGGTCGGAGTGGTCGTCCAGGCGGTCGAGGTCGCGGCCCACCGAGCCGAGTGCAACGAGGGCGAGTGCGTCACCACGCTCGGACAGGACTGCGGCCAGCTCGTCGAGCCGGAGGAGGAGCCGTTCCGGATGCGTGCTCACCGTGACTCTGGGTCGCCGATGCGAGGACGTTAGCCAGGTTCGTGCCTCTCATGGTCATCTCATCCGCGCGTCGTACAACGCGGCCATGAACAGACAGCTCCGCGGAGCCGGCGCTCTCCTCTGCACAACCGTCGTCGCGGCGGTCGGCGTGGTTGCGGGAGGCGCGCACACGTCGGCGACGTGCCCGCTTCCTCGCGGGAGCGAGCGAGTGCCGCTCGACCCCGCCGACTTCACGACGCAGATCGACAATCCCTGGTGGCCCATGCGGCCCGGGAGCCGCTGGGTGTACCGGGAGGCCAACACGGCCGGGACGCAGCGGGTGGTCGTAACGGTCACGCGAAGGGTCAAGGTGACAGCCGACGGCGTGCGGGCGCGCGTCGTCCGGGATGTCGTGACCGAGGGCGGCGAGCCGGTCGAGGTCACGGACGACTGGTACGCGCAGGACCGGTGCGGGAACGTCTGGTACTTGGGCGAGGCGACGACCGAGTACGAGAACGGCCGGCCCGTCTCGACGCGCGGCTCGTTCGAGGCCGGCGTCGAGGGCGCGCCGGCGGGCGTCGCAGTGCCGGCGAGGCCGAAGCCGGGGATGCGCTACCGGCAGGAGTACTACGCGGGCGAGGCGGAGGATCGTGCCGAGGTCGTGAGCCTGCGGGAGCAGGTCGAGGTTCCGTTCGGGCACTTCCGACCGGGCAGGGTGCTCATGACCCGCGACCTGAACCCGCTCGAGCCGAGGGTCCTGGAGTTCAAGTTCTACGCGCGCGGGGTCGGCCCGGTGCTCGCGATCGGAGTGTCCGGAGGCGCCGGCCGCGAGGAGCTCGTGCGCTTCGTCGACGGGAGCTAGGAGGACGCGATGACGAGCGGGAAGAAGCTCGTGCTGGTCGGTCTTGCGGCGGGTGCGTTGGCCGTGCCGGCGGGGGCCGGGATCGCGCAGGCGGTGTCGAGCCCGGAGGCGCCGGTCACGGGCCCGGCGGCGGAGAGAGCGGATGCCGCCGCCGTCGCGGCAGCAGGAGGCGGGCGTGTGCTGGAGGTCGAGCGTCAGGACGGCGACGGCGCGGGCGTCTACGAGGTCGAGGTCCAGCGCGAGGACGGATCGCAGGTGGAGGTCCACCTGGGCGCCCGGTTCGAGCCGGTCGGCTCCGCCGCAGACGACGACTCGGGCGGCGACTCCGAGTGAACGACTGACGCGGGCGAGAGGGGTCGGGTCCTTCGACTCCTCTCGTCCGGCTCTCGGCTCCTGCGGGACAATGCGAGCGTGCGCATCCTGGTCGTCGAGGACGACGTGAAGATGGCGGGTCTTCTTCAGCGGGGCCTGAGCGAGGAGGGGCACGCGGTCGACGTTGCGCGAACCGGAGCCGAGGCGGTCTGGATGGGACAGGTCGTGGAGTACGACGCGATCGTCCTCGACCGCATGCTGCCGGGGCTCGACGGCGCCGCGGTGTGCCGCCGCTGGCGGGAGAGCGGTGTCTGGGCCCCGGTGCTGATGCTGACGGCTCGAGACGCGGTCGCGGACCGGGTCGTGGGCCTCGACGCGGGGGCGGACGACTACCTCGTCAAGCCGTTCGCGTTCGCCGAGCTCCTGGCGCGAGTGCGCGCGCTCGCGCGACGTGGGGCGCCCGAGCGCCCACCGGTTCTCGAGGTGGGCGACCTCCGCCTCGATCCGGCCACCCGGCAGGCATGGCGCGGGGAGGCCGAGATCGAGCTGTCCGCGAAGGAGTTCGCGCTGCTCGAGGCGTTCATGCGTCGACCCGGCGACGTGCTCTCGCGGCACCGGCTCCTCGAGCACGCCTGGGACCACGCCTTCGAGAGCCGCTCGAACGTCGTAGACGTCTACGTTCGCTACCTGCGCGAGAAGGTCGACCGGCCGTTCGGCCGGCAGTCGCTCGAGACGGTACGGGGCGTGGGGTACCGGCTCCGGAGGGACGGCGGTTGTGCCGCCGGCCCCTCCGCATCCGTCTGACGCTCGCGTTCGCGATCGTCATGACCGTGGTGTTCTCGGCGGTCGGCACGATCCTCTACATCCGGCTCGGAGACGCCCTCGACGAGCGGATTGCCGACTCGCTGGAGGCGAGGACGAGCGCGCTCGCCGCCACTCTCGACGTGACGTCACCCGCCGTCACGGGCGAGGACGGGGTCTCGCAGGTGCTCGAGTCGGACGGCTCGGTCGTCGCGGGGAGCCCTGCGTTCGCGGAGGTCTCGGCGCTCTCCGCCGCGCAACTCACAAGAGCTCTCGTCCGCCCGATAACCGTCGAGCGCGAGATCTCCGGGGTCGACTTCCGCCTCGTGGCGACGCCCGTGGACGACGTCGTCGTCGTCGTCGGCGAGTCGCTCGACGACCGTGACGAAGCGCTCGGCGGGCTCCTGACACAGCTCCTCGTCGTGTTGCCGGTCGCGCTCCTCGTCTCGGCGCTGGTCGGCTACGTCGTCGCCGGAGCCGCGCTCCGGCCGATGGAGGCCATGCGGGGCGAGGCAGCCGAGATCTCGTCGTCGAGCCCGGACCGGCGGCTTCCGCTCCCTCCCGCGCGTGACGAGGTGTATCGCCTCGGCGAGACCCTGAACGACATGCTCGGGAGGCTCGAGGCCGGGCTCGAGCGCGAACGGCGGTTCGTGGCCGACGCGAGCCACGAGCTGAGGACGCCGCTCGCCGTGCTGAAGGCGGAGCTCGAGGTCGCTCTCCGGCATCCGCGTTCCGCCGAAGAGCTCGAGCTCGCCCTCCGGTCCGCGGCCGAGGAGACCGACCGGCTCGTGCAGCTCGCCGAGGATCTCCTCGTCATCGCGCGAGCGGATCAGGGCGCTCTCGGGATCGAGCCAGAGCCGGTCCCCGTCGACGAGCTGCTCGCCGAGGTCGCGAAGCGGTTCAGGGGCGCGGCCGGCGCGCGTGTCATCGACGTCGCGTCGTCGGGAACCGTCGTCGAGGCTGACCGCACGCGCCTCGGACAGGCCGTGGGCAACCTCGTTTCGAACGCGCTCGGGCACGGTGCCGGGACCGTCGTCCTGCACGCGGTCGCTCGCGGCGGCACGGTGGAGCTTCACGTCACGGACGAAGGCGTCGGGCTCGACCCCGACTTCGTCCCGGTCGCCTTCGAGCGCTTCAGCCGCGCCGACGACGCGCGCTCGCAGGGCGGAACGGGCCTCGGGCTGGCGATCGTCGCGGCAGTCGCGCGCGCTCACGGGGGGTCGGTCGGTGCAGGAGGCCGCCCGGGCGGTGGTGCCGACGTCTGGATCGCTGTGCCGACCCGGTTGAATCCCGGCCATGCTGCTCGCGGAGATCGCGTCCACCTCGGATGACGTCGCCGCGACGTCGTCACGCCTCGCCAAGATCGCGCGCCTGGCGGAGTGCCTCGAGCAGGCAGGCCCGGAGGAGGTCGGTGTCGCGGTCTCCTACCTCTCCGGCGAGCTCCCGCAGGGCTCGGTCGGCGTGGGGTGGGCCGCGCTTCGCGACCCACCGGCATCGGCAGCAGAGCCCTCGCTGGGCCTCCTGGACGTGGACGCGGCGGTCGGGCGGCTCCAGGCGATCTCGGGGAAGGGCTCGCAGACCGCCAGGCGGGACGAGCTCGACGGCCTCTTCTCACGGGCGACCGAGGCCGAGCAGCGGTTCCTCACCGGGCTCTTCCTCGGCGAGCTGCGCCAGGGTGCGCTCGAGGGTGTGATGGCGGATGCGGTCGCGAAGGCCGTCGGGATCCCGGCGGCCGAGGTTCGACGGGCGGCGATGCTCGCCGGGAGCCTCCCCGAGGTGGCCGCGGCGGCCGCGACCGGCGGGCGTTCGGCGCTCGCGCGCTTCCGCCTCACGCCTCTCCGGCCGGTGAAGCCGATGCTGGCGCAGACCGCAGACGACCTCGCCGCTGCGCTCGTGCGCACGGGCCCCGCGAGCGTCGAGTGGAAGCTCGACGGAGCCCGGATCCAGGCGCAACGGGCCGGTGACGAGGTTCGCCTCTTCACGCGGAACCTCGCCGACATCACGGATCGAGCGCCCGAGATCGTCGAGGCCGTTCTCGGCCTCCCCGTGGCCGCGATCGTGCTCGACGGCGAGGCGATCGCACTCCACGAGGACGGCAGGCCGCTCCCGTTCCAGGTGACGATGAGCCGCTTCGGGACGAGATCCGCGGGCGGAGGAGTCCCTCTGCACGCGTTCTTCTTCGACTGCCTTCACCTCGACGGTGACGACCTCCTCGACCTCCCCCAGCGCGAGCGGCTCGCACGGCTCGGCGAGCGCCTTCCGGAGTCACTCGTCGTCCCGCGCATCGAGACCGGCGACGCCGAGGAGGCGCAGCGGTTCCTGGACGAGACGCTCGCACGCGGTCACGAAGGCGTGGTGGTGAAGGCACTCGCTGCGCCGTACGAGGCCGGACGGCGAGGGGCCGCGTGGCTCAAGGTCAAGCCGGCGCACACGCTGGATCTCGTCGTCCTCGCGGCGGAATGGGGTCATGGCAGACGCCGGGGCAAGCTCTCCAACCTCCATCTCGGCGCCCGTGATCCCGCGGCGGGGGGCTTCGTCATGCTGGGGAAGACGTTCAAGGGCATGACCGACGAGATGCTCGCGTGGCAGACGGAGCACCTCCTCGGGCTCGAGACGGGCCGTGACGGGCACGTCGTGCACGTCCGCCCCGAGCTCGTGGTCGAGGTCGCGTTCGACGGGGTCCAGGCGAGCCCGCGCTATCCCGGCGGCGTCGCGCTCCGCTTCGCCCGCGTGAAGGGCTACCGGCCCGACAAGAGCCCCGCGGAGGCGGACACGATCGACGCGATCCGCGCGATCCGCGCCCGCTCGGAGTAATCTCGCCGTGATCGGGATTCGTCAGCTCGCGAAGGAGGCAGGAATGACGCAGTACGGCACTCTCCGGGCCTGGGCGTTCATCGCCACGCTGGTCGGCGTGCTCGGGATGATCGCCGCGGCCATCGGCTCGATCGTGTGGGCGTTCGAGGTCGAGGGGTTCTGGCAGACCCTGGGCGTCCTGTTCGTGGGCCTGCCCGTGTCGATCTTCATCGCGACGATCCCCATCGCGCTCGCGCAGGCGATGCGCGCGATCGCGGACGTCGGGGACACGGTCAGCGCGCGCTAGCGTGGCGGAGGCGCTCCGCAAGAGCTTCGACGAGGCGGACGACGTCGTCGACTTCCCCGGGATCCGCACGAGCATCGTCGAGCTCGGCGACCTGACGGTCGGCTACCAGGTCTCGGAGCCAGGCTGGCGCTGGTCGAAGGACGTCCGCCCGATCGTGGGCGGTGAGTGGTGCCAGGCACGGCACATCGGCTACGTAGTGTCCGGGAGCTTCGGGGTGGAGCTCGCCGAGGGAACGCGCCACGAGTTCCACGCAGGAGACGTCTTCGACATCCCGCCGGGGCACGACGGGTACACGATCGGCGATGTGCAGTGCGTGCTCGTCGAGTGGTCGGGCATGCGCGCCTTCACGGGGTTCGCCACGGGCGTCCGGACCCGCGTTCTCGCCACCCTCCTCTTCACGGACCTCGTCGACTCGACCACGAAGGCGGCCGGGCTCGGCGACGCGCGCTGGCGCAGCCTCCTCTCCGACCACTTCGTCGCGGCGCGGGCCGAGATCGAGCGCTTCGGAGGCCGGGAGGTGAAGTCGACCGGGGACGGTCTCCTCGCGACGTTCGAGGGACCTGCGCGCAGCCTGCACTGTGCCGCGGCCATTCGCCGGAGCGCCAACGCCTCCGGGCTGCACGTGCGGGCGGGTGTGCACGTCGGCGAGGTGGAGCTCGTCGGCGAGGACCTACGAGGGGTCACCGTTCACGAGGCCGCTCGCGTCATGGCTGCAGCGGCCCCCGACGAGATCCTCGTCTCCGATCTCACGCGCATCCTCGCCGGCGCATCCGGGCTTCGCTTCGAGGATCGGGGCACGTACACCCTCAAGGGTCTCGACGGCGACTGGCACCTGCACGCGCTCCTGGATGACGGCGCTCCGACGTGAGCGAGAAGCCGCTGATCATGGCGGTGGACGAGGACGCCGACGCGCTCCGGAGGATCACCGGCGAGCTCCAGCGCTACGCGCGCGACTACGAGGTGATCTGCGGGCCCTCGACGGACGCCGCGCTCGGCCAGCTCGAGGCGCTCCGCGACCGGGACGCAGCCGTGGCGATCGTCCTCGCGGCGCGAGGAAGCCACGGGCTCACGGGCGAGGAGTTCCTCTCGCAGGTGCACGAGCTCTTCCCGCACGCGAAGCGCGCGCTCCTGATCCCCTGGGGCGGCTGGGCGGACGAGGAGACCGCGGACGCGATCCGTACCGCGATGGCGCTCGGCTACATCGACTACTACGCGCTGAAGCCCTGGAGCGAGCCCTACGAGCTCTTCCACCGGCTCGTGTCCGAGTTCCTGCACGAGTGGCGGAGGCAGAACGCGCCGGGGAGGCGCGAGCTCACCGTCGTCGCCGACCCGTGGTCGCCCCGTGGGTACGAGCTGCGGAACCTGCTCGCCCGGAACGGCGTCCCGCACGCGTTCCACCACTGTGACTCCGACCAGGGAAGGGAGCTGCTCCTGACGTGCGGGCAGCAGGGCGCGACCGTCCCGGTCGTCGTCCTCCCGGACGGCAGCGCGCTCGTCGATCCGAAGCCCGAGGACCTGGCCCAGCACGGCACGCGGATGCGGACCGAGATCGGCGACGAGGGCGTGTTCGACGTCGTCATCGTCGGCGCCGGCCCGGCCGGGCTGGCGGCCGCCGTGTACGCGTCGTCGGAGGGCCTTCGCGCCCTCGTCGTCGAGCGCGAGTCCATCGGCGGGCAGGCGGGCTCCAGCACGCGCATCCGCAACTACCTCGGCTTCTCCCGGGGCCTGAGCGGGGCGGAGCTCGCGCAGCGCGCGTACCAGCAGGCCTGGGTGTTCGGCGCGACGTTCCTGCTGACGCGCGAGGTCTCCGGGCTGCGGGCCGCAAACGGGACGTTCGTCGTCTCGCTGGACGGCGGGGTGGACGTGGAGGCGTCGAGCGTCGTCCTGGCGATGGGCGTCTCCTACCGGAGGCTCGGGGTCTCGGCGCTGGAGGCGCTCGAGGGATCGGGGGTCTTCTACGGGTCGTCGCCGTCGGAGGCGCGGCAGTTCACCGGCAAGAGCGTGTACGTCGTCGGAGGCGCGAACTCGGCCGGGCAGGCGGCGGTGCATCTCGCCCGCTACGCCAGGCGCGTGACGATGCTCGTCCGCGGCGACTCGCTGGCCGCGACCATGTCCCGGTACCTCATCGACGAGATCGAGGGCAAGGAGAACCTCGAGGTGCGCCTCGGGACCGAGGTCGTGGACGTGCAGGGCGGCGAGCAGCTCGAGGGGCTCGTGCTCAGGGAGCGCGGCGAGGTCACGGAGGTCCCGGCCGACGCGATCTACATCCTGATCGGCGCCGAGCCGCGCACCGAGTGGCTGCCCGAGGAGATCGAGCGGGACGAGCGGGGCTTCGTCGTCACCGGCGCCGACTACTCCACGACGGTCCCGGGCGTCTTCGCCATCGGCGACGTGCGCGCCGGGTCGGTCAAGCGCGTGGCGTCCGCCGTCGGCGAGGGCTCGGTCGTCATCCAGCACGTGCACCGCCACCTCGAGCGGCTGCACGCCCCCGCGCGGAGCTGAGACTCAGCTCGTGAGGTCGTCGCAGGCGGGGGACGCCTCGAGCGCGTCCTCCAGCTCGCCCTTCGCGTCTGCGTTCTCGATCGTGTCGAGCGTGGAGGAGAACGCCGTGCTCATCGCCGAGAGCGAGGCGAGGATGTCCTTGGCCGCGCCGGGAAGCTCGGTGATGCCCGAGGTCTCGTCGACCGTCGTCTGGATCGCGTCGCTTTCCGTCTCGAGCGTGGAGGAGAGATCGTCGAGGGAGGACTTGACCTCCTCGCCGGACTCGGTGTCCGGCGCCCCGAGGCCCTTCAGGTCCTCGACGAGCGTGTCGGTCGCGCTGCGCACGTCGTCGGCGGCGCTCCGCAGCCCTTCCTCCGAGAACGACGAGAGGTCCGTGAACTGGTCCTTGACCGACGTGAGGGAGTCGGTCCACGTCGTGATCGCGGTGCAGAAGCCGTCCGCCCACTCGCTCGTGGGCGTCGCCTCCGAGGAGGACTCGTCACTTCCCCCACAGCCGGCGGCGGCGACGGCGAGCACGGCAGCGGCCGCGATCACGAGCAGTCTCCTCATCACGTTGCCCACGCTACCTGCAGCGAGCTGCGACCAGGGCGAGAACCGGCACCAGGCTCCAGCACGCGAGCTCCCGCGCTCGCAGGGAGCGCCTCGGCGGCTCGTCGACGGTGATCACCCGCACCGTCGCACGGGAGCCGGCGAGCGCGGCTCGCGCGAGCACGCCCGCACGGCGTGCGTGCCAGCTCGAGGTGACGAGGACGACCTCGTCCGCGCCCAGCGACCGCGCCGCGCGCGCGATACCGATCGCGTTCGCGGCCGTGCTGCGGGCGGTGCGGTCGACGAGGGCCTTGCGCACGGGAGTCGTCCACGCGCGCGCCATCAGCTCAGCTTCGGAGGAGGACGAGCCGCGCCGCGCCCAGCCCGAGAAGAGCACCGCGTCGTCCGGCTCGACGACCTCTGCGGCTCGCGCCAGCCGGGCCGAGCAGATCGCGTGCAGGCCGTGCCCGCTCCCGTTCGAGTAGCCGAGCACCGCGACGAGCCGGCTCAAGGGCGCCGTCCTCGCACGTGCCTTCTCCAGAGCCCGTACACGAGGAGGGTGCTCACCACGGTCAGGACGAGGCGTACCGCCCTGCGGCCGCGGAGCTTCGACTCGCCGCCCGCACGCTCGCGCATGTGCACCGGGACCTCAACGACGCGCAGCCCGGCCTCCCGGAGCCGGAGGAGCGACTCGACCTCGGGCGCGCCGCTCGTGTACGGCTTCCCGAGCGACGGGAGCGCCGCCCGGTTGGCCGCGTACATGCCGCTCGTCGCGTCCAGGAAGGGCCGCCCCAGCGCGGCCTGCATGCCCTTGCGTAGGAGCCCGGTCCCCAGCTTTCGCGCGGGCGACGGCTCGTACCGGTAGGCCTCGTAGCCGTCGCCGGTCGCGAAGCGCGAGCCGACGGCGACGTCGGCCTCGCCGGAGCGGACGAGCTCGAGGAGCCGGGCGAGCTCGTCCACGGGGTGCTGGCCGTCCGCGTCCACGCGCCCCGCGTAGGCGTAGCCCTGCTCGTCCGCGTAGGCGTAGCCCGCAGCGATCCCCTCCTGCAGGCCCCGGTTCTCCCTGAAGGAGAGGACCTCGGCACCGTGCTCCCGCGCGATCGCGGCGGTGCCGTCGGTGGAGCCGTCATCCACCACGAGGACGTCCGCGTCCGGAAGGCCGGACCGGAGCTCGTCCAGCACGGCCGGGAGGTTCTCCTCCTCGTTCCAGGCTGGGATGAAGACGATCGTGTCGCGGGCCAGTCCGGGAGCGTAGCCGAACGAATGGCCCCATCTCGGGGATCGAGCGCGCTTGACGGATCACCCGTTCGGGGGAAGGTCGCACACCCGTCAGGGGGATGGGCGGGAGCCCCGTGGCGCCGTTGAATGAGCCTGTGGAACCACGGGATTCGCACGGCGCTCCGAATCCGGCGACCGCGTCCCGCCGCGCGGCGCTTCGCGACGAGGCCGGCCAGGCCATGATCTTGACTGCCGTCTTCATCGGGATGCTGCTCGTGTGCGCCGGTCTCGTCGTCGACGTCGGGCACGCGATGCTCGTCCAGCGCCAGCTCCAGGCGGGGGTCGACGCCGGTGCGCTCGCAGGCGTCCAGCATCTCCCCGACACGGTGGCGGCGGAGACCGCGGCGCTGCAGTACAGCGCCACGCCCGGGAACAGGAACGCGGTCAACACGGTCGACAACGCGGTCACCACCGCGACCGCCTCGTGCATCGCGGGAGTGCCGGGGTGCAACCGCCGCGACGGGGGCGTCAACGGGATCGTGGTGCGCTCGACCTCGACGGTGCCCACCTGGTTTGGGCGCATCATCGGGCTGAACAACCTCAAGGTCTCGGCGAAGGCGACGGCCTGCTCGCCCTGCTCCGTGAAGCCGCTCGACATCATGGTCGTGCTCGACCGCACGGGCTCGATGTGCCAGATCCAGGGCGTGGGTGACCCGAACTGCACGGACCTCAACCGCGCGAAGGATGGGATCCGGACGTTCCTGACCTTCATGGATCCCACCCTCGACAAGGTCGGACTCGCGCTGACGCCGCCGACCGTCGACGCGAGCATGATCTCGAGGTGCCCGTTCAAGCCCTGGAACGGCAACAGCAACCCGAACCCGCCTCCGAGCAACAAGAACGGCCGCTACTACGGGTACGACCAGTGGTGGCATCCGGACGGCATCAACGCGCCGAACGGCCAGGACTCGTCGCACTACGTCGTCGCGTCGCTCGAGGGCGCTGACGGCACCCCGGCCGACGACTACCTCGCATTCGATCAGGGGACCGGTGAGTGGGACCTCAATCCGCAATCCGCCGTCATCCAGCGCCTCGACTGCACGCGCGGGGCCGGCAGCACGAGCTACGCGCTCGCGATCGACGATGCACAGTGGGAGCTCGACAGGAACGGCCGCGGCAACGTGCAGGACGTCATCATCTTCCTCTCCGACGGCGCCGCGAACACGTCGCCGAGAAACGTGCCGACGAATCACTGGACGAACAACGGCACAGGTCCCAACTCGTGGTTCAACCGCCCGTGTGGCTCGGGCGTCGAGGCGGCCAGCCGCGTGAAGGGCGCGAACAACACCGGGACGATCGTGTACACGATCGGCTACGACCTCGGGGTGAGCGGCGGCACGACCGAGCGCTGCCAGCGTCCGGACAGCAACGGGCACCAGGACGGGAGCAGTCCCGTGATGGAGTCGACGCAGTGGTGGGGCAGGACCGCAGAGGACGCTCTCAAGGCGATGGCGAGCCCGAGCGACATCACCAATCCGAACAGCCCCCCCAGGTACTACTTCACCCCCGACGGCCTGACCCTGAGCGCGATCTTCACGCAGATCGCGCTGGACCTCTCGGGCTCGAGGGGCCGGCTGCTCGACAACACGAGCCCCAACCTCATCGGCTAGCCGGGCGGAGACGAGGAGCGGCACACGAGATGGCGAAGGCGAGGCACATGGTGCGGCGCTCCCGGCGAGAGAACGGCCAGGCCGTCGTCGAGTTCGCGCTCGTCATGCCGGTGCTGCTGCTGCTCCTGCTTGGCGTCGTCCAGTTCGGCACCGTCTTTCGCGACTACATCGCGCTCACCGACGCCACGCGGGTCGGTGCACGCCAGGCATCGGTCGCGCGCTCGATCCAGCCCGAGACGAACCGAGTTCCGATCGTCGAGGCGCGGGTTCGCAAGGCGGCAGTGAACCTCGATGGGAGCAAGCTGACGATCGAGGTCGATCCGCGCAAGATCGATGGCAGCCAGGGCTGGGAGGCGAGCGGTGACGTGACCGTGCGCGCGACCTATCCGTTCAACGTGAACCTGTTCGGGCTCGTCCTCTTCAACGGGACGCTGAAGAGCCGCACGACCGAGCGCGTCGAGTAGCTCGAGGGCGCACGTCTCGCCGGCACCGCCGCGGTCCCCGGCGCCCGCGCGGCTCCCCGTTCCCTGCGCGCCGTGGCGCCATTCTGCGCGGTGCGCGCTTCCCGATCGCCGGGGGTTGCGTACGGCAACTGCCTGACACATCATGAGTTCGTAGGCTCGATCGAGGGCCACATCGCTGAATTGGGGAATTCAGGGGTGAATCGGCGGATCCAGGGGAAGGTGGGAGTGTGAGAGGAATGCGGCGGCGGCTGGCTGACGAGAGCGGCCAGGCCATGATCCTGACTGCGGTCTTCATCGGGATGCTGATCGTGTGCGTCGGCCTCGTCGTCGACGTCGGGCACGCGATGCTCGTTCAGCGCCAGCTCCAGGCGGGGGTCGACGCGGCGGCTCTCGCGGGAGTCCAGCACCTGCCGAACGAGCAGCAGGCGGAGGACGTCGCAGTCCAGTACAGCGCGAACCCGGGGGAGAAGAACGCCGTCAACACGGTCGGCAACGCCACGACCACGGCGGACGCCACCTGCCTCGCGGGCGTGCCCGGATGCAACAGACGGGACGGCGGCTTCAACGGGATCGTCGTTCGCTCGCAGTCGAGAGTCCCGACGTGGTTCGGGCGGATCGCCGGCATCCGGAACATGACCGTCTCCGCGAAGGCGACCGCCTGCTCGCCGTGCAGCTACAAGCCGCTCGACGTGATGCTCGTCATCGACAGGACGGGCTCGATGTGTCAGATCTCCGATCCGAACAACCCCAACAGGATCATCTCGGATCCCTCGTGCCGAGACCTCAATGCGGCGAAGGACGGCGTGAGGACTTTCCTGAAGTTCATGGACCCGAGCATCGACAAGGTCGGGCTCGCGCTCTTCCCGCCCGTGCTCAACAGGGACATGAACGACTCCGCCTGCCCGTACACGCCCTGGAACGGGTCGGGCCGGCCCAACACGACGCAGGTCCCGCCCTGGCCCTCGAGCAACGGCAAGTACTACGGGTACGACCAGTGGTGGCATCCGGACGGCATCACGAACACCCAGACCGGTGAGGACTCCTCGTTCTACGTCGTCGCTCCGCTCGAGGGGGTCGACCCGGACCCGAGCGACGACTACCTCGTCCGGACCGGTCCGAACACCTGGGACCTCAACCCGAACTCGCGGCTCGTCCAGAAGCTCGGGTGCCAAGGTGGGGCAGGGACCACGAGCTACGCGCTGTCGATCGAGGAGGCGCAGCGGCAGCTGAGCCGAAACGGCCGCGGCGACGTGCAGGACGTCATCATCTTCCTCTCGGACGGCGGTGCGAACACGTCACCGACGACGGTGCCCGCGACGCACTGGACGAACAACCCGTCCAGCGTCGCCACACCATGCCGCACCGGCATCGAGTCGGCGGATCGGGCGAAGTCCGCCGGAACGGTCGTCTACGCGATCGGGTACGACCTGGCGAAGAACAGCAGCGGTGGCACCGCGGAGCCATGCCGGCAGCCGATCCTGACTCCCGGTGTCAACTACGGTCATTCCGGCGGGTCGACCCTCGAGGCGCCTTGCACGCAGTTCTCGACCTCCTACTGCGATGCCGAAGATGCGCTCAAGGCGATCGCGAGCCCCACGAACTCGCTCGACCCCACGGGCCTGCGGAACTACTACTACGCGCCCACGCCGGAGACGCTCGGGCTGATCTTCCAGCAGATCGCGCGAGACGTCTCGGGCTCGCGCGGCCGTCTCATCGACAACACGAACCCCAACCTCTTTCCTGCTCCCTAGGGGGAACGATGCGGACACCTCGACTCCCGGCACAGCGTGAACGCGGACAGGCGGTCGTCGAGTTCGCGCTCGTGATGCCGGTGCTGCTGCTGCTCCTGCTCGGGATCATCCAGTTCGGCAGCGTCTTCCGTGACTACATCGCGCTCACCGACGCGACCCGCGTCGGAGCCCGCCAGGCGGGCGTCGCTCGCTCTCTCCAGCCCGCCTCGACGAGGGAGCCTGCGGTCATCGCGAGCGTGTACAAGGCCGGCGTCAACCTCGATCCGTCGAAGATGACTGTCACGGTGGAGCTGCGAGATCTCAATGGGAACGTGATGACGCCGAACTCGGCGGACGGCAGCTGGGTGCCGGCCGGAGACGTCACCGTGCGGACCTCCTATCCCTTCGAGGTGGACCTCTTCGGGCTCGTCCTCTTCGGCGGGACGCTCAAGAGCCGCACGACCGAGCGCATCGAGTAGCCGCCCAGGCTTCTTCCCGCCCGGAACGGGACGTCAGATGACGTTCCGCTCCGGGCGAAGAGCCGCGTGCGCGAAACGCTCGGCGGCGAGCGGTGCGACGTCCACGAACGGCTCGCGGCCGAGGACGAGGTCGCGCAGGATCTCGCCGACCGCGGGCCCCTGCAGGAACCCGTGACCCGAGAATCCGGTCGCGTACAGGAACCTGTTCACCCGGTCGGACTCCCCGACGAGAGCGTTGTGGTCGGGAGTGACCTCGTAGTAGCCCTTCCAGCCCCCGGCGATCCCCAGGTCCGGGAGCGAAGGGAGCCGTCGCTCGGCCACGCCCAGCACCCGCTCGAGCCAGAGCGGGTCGGAACGGGCGTCGAAGCCCGCCGGCTGGTCCGGGTCGGCCATCCCGAACAGGAGCCCCGGGCCCTCGCGGTGGAAGTAGAAGCCGGTCGAGAAGTCGATCGTGAGCGGGATCCGGTCCGGGAGGTCACCGGCCGGCCCCGTGAACGCGACCTCGCGCAGGACCGGAGCGACCGGGAGCTCGACTCCGACGAGATGCGCGATCTCGGGCGACCACACGCCTGCAGCGCAGACCACGATCCCGGTCTCGATCCGCCCGCGCTCCGTGGCCACGGCCTCGACGGACTCGTCGCGCACCTCGATCCCGGTGACGGCGCAGCGCGTCACGACGGTCGCCCCGTGCTGCCGCGCACCCGAGGCGTACCCCTGGACGACGGCCTCCGGGCCGGCATGGCCGTCCAGCGGGCAGAAGGTTGCCGCAAGCACACCCTCGAGGCCCGCGAGCGGGCACAGGCGCGCCGCCTCCTGCGGGTCGAGCAGGCGGCTCGGCACGCCGAGCTCGTTCTGGAGCGCGACGCTCCGCTCGAACGCGGCGACGTCCTCCGCCCGGTCGAGCAGGAACAGGTAGCCGACCTGGTGGAGGTCGATCTCCGCACCGGGCCGCTCGCGGAACCGTTCGAACGCCTCGATCGAGCGGCGCCCGAGCGCGACGTTGAGCGGGTCGGAGAACTGTGCCCGGATCCCGCCCGCGGCCCTGCTCGTCGAGCCTCCCGCGAGCTCGCTCCTCTCGAGCAGGCAGACGTCCGCGCCGGCTTCCGCGAGGTGGAAGGCGATGCTCGTCCCGATGACGCCGCCGCCGACCACGACGACGTCCGCCCCGGCCGGGAGCCCGCTCACCTCCGGACGAGGTTGCGCACGATGAAGCCGACGTTCGCAGGACGCTCGGCCAGACGGCGCATCAGGTAGGGGAACCAGTCCGGGCCGTACGGCGTCGCCACCAGCACCTTGTAGCCCTCCGCGGCGGCCGAGCGCTGGAGCACGGCAATGAGCTGCGCGATCGCGGCCCGGAAG
>CAZMUG010000024.1:0-23827 GCA_964569165.1 uncultured Gaiellales bacterium | reverse complement strand
AGAGGTTCCCGGCGAGCGCCTCCCGGATCTCCGTCTCGTCCGGCTCCGGGCTCACGCGGAGCAGGGCTTCCACCGTGAGGATCATGCCCGGCGTGCAGAAGCCGCACTGGGCGGCGCCGTTCCGGACGAACGCCGCCTGGACGTCGTTCAGGCCGCCGTCCGCGTCGAGCCCCTCGATCGTCGTCAGCTCGCGCCCCTCGACCTGACGCGCGAGCTGGATGCAGGACGTCACCGGCTCGCCGTCCACGAGAACGGTGCAGGCGCCGCAGTCGCCCGTCTTGCAGCCCCACTTCGTCCCCGTGAGCCCGAGGTCGTCCCTGAGGACGTCGAGCAGCGTGGCGTCGGGCGCAACCTCGCGGCGGTAGAGGTCGCCGTTCACCGTGAGCTCGATCCTCAACTTCCCTCCTCCGCGAGGACGCCGTTCGGGCGGGCGAGCACTCCCTCGGGCCAGCTCCCCGTGGCGCGGAGCCACGCGATGCGGAGGGCTCTCGCGACGAGGACGGCGACGACCTGGCGCCGGTAGGCGGCGGTCCCGCGCGCGTCGCTGATCGGGGAGCACGCCGCGGCGGCGAGATCCCCCGCGCGCTCGAGCGCGTCCGGAGTCGCCTCGGCGCCCTGCACGGCCGCGGCCGCCTCGACCGCGAGCAGCGGGACCGGCGCCACCGCGCCCAGGGCCACTCGCGCGCGCGTCACGACCCCGCCTTCGGCCTCGACCGAGGCGGCGACGCCGACGCCTGCGAGGTCCATCGACCAGCGGACGGTCTGGCGCAGGTAGCAGGAGCCGCCGCTCGGGGAGGAGGGAGTCGCGCGGACGGCGGTCAGGAGCTCGCCCGGCGCGAGCGTCGTGCGCCCCGGGCCCGCGAACAGGTCCGCGAGCGGGAGCTCGCGCTCGCCGTCCGGGCCGGCGATCCTCGCCACGGCGTCGTGGACGAGGAGTGCCGGCGGAAGCTCGGCCGACGGCGTCGCGTGGCAGAGGTTCCCGCCGAGTGTGGCCATCGTCCGGATCTGGACCGAGCCGAGGACGCGGGCGGCTTCCACGATCGCGGTCGCGCCGCGTGCGAGGCCGTTGTCGAGCTCCAGCGCGCGCACGCGCGTCAACGCTCCGATCTCGAGCGCGTCCCCGTCCAGCGTGATCCCCGAGAGGGCGGCGAGCGGGCTCAGGTCGACGAGCCACTCGGGGTCGATGCGGCCGACGCGCGTGTCGATCAGGACGTCGGTGCCGCCGGCGATCGGCGTCGACGTGCCCGCGTTGGCGGCGAGGAAGCCGATCGCATCCGCGACCGACTCGGGGACGTAGACGTCAGCCACCGTCCTGCCCTTCGCCGGCGACGACGTGCGACGACTCGCCCGAGTCGATCCACTCCTTCACCTTCCAGGGCCGCATCGGGTACGCGCGCGGGCGGATCCCCGTCGCGTCGGCGATCGCGTTCGCGATCGCGGCGGGCGGCGGGATGATCCCGCCTTCCCCGACGCCCTTTGCGCCGAACGGCCCGCGCGGGTCGATCGTCTCCACGAGGTCGACCGCGATCCTCGGGACGTCCACCGCAGTCGGAAGACCGTAGTCGTGGAGGTTGGGAGCGGCGATCTGCCCGTCGTAGATCACGAGCTCCTCGGAGAGCGCGAGCCCGATCCCCATCGCCGTCCCGCCCTCGACCTGGCCCTCGCACGACATGGGGTTGATCGCGCGCCCCACGTCGTGCGCAGTCCAGTAGCCGAGGACGCGCACCATCCCCGTGCCCGGATCGACCTCGACCTCCGCGACGTGCGCCCCGAAGCCGTACGCGGCGGAGATGTTCCCACGGTGCTCGACCTGCTTCTCGGTCGGCGGGTCGTAGAAGGCGGTCGCCATGATGATCGCGCTGTCCTCGCGGAGCAGTCGCCGGCGCGCGAGCCGCGCGTAGTCCATGCGCCGCTCGGCGTCTCCGGCCACGGAGACCACGCCGTCCTCGATCTCGAGCTCGTCCGCGGGCGCGCCGAGCACCTCGGCTGCCGCTTCGAGCAGCTGATCCCGGGCGTCCGCCGCGGCCAGGCGGGCCGCGTTGCCGGCGACGAAGGTCGTCCGGCTCGCGTGCACGCCGACGTCCCACGGCTTGACGTCGGTGTCGGAGTTGATCACGTGCACCGCCTCGAGCGGGACGCGCAGCTCCTCGGCGACGATCATCGCGAGCACGGTCTCCGAGCCCTGGCCGAGCTCGGACGCGCCCGTGATCAGCGTGACCTGCCCGGAGTCGTCCACCTTGACCATCGCCCCGCAGCCGTCCGAGCCGTAGATGCGCGCGCCGCCGCCGACGTGGATGTACGCGGCGGCGCCGAGCCCGCGGTGCAGGTGGCGCAGGCGCCCACGCCGCTCGTCCCAGCCGGAGCTCTCGCGCACGCTCTGCAGGCACTCGGAGAGGCCGCAGGACGTGATCTCCATGCCCTGGGGCGTGACGTCGCCCGACTGGTTCGCGTTACGCAGGCGGAGCTCCATCGGGTCCATCCCGAGCGCGTCTGCGAGCTCCTCCATCTGCTGCTCGACCGCGAACGTCGCCTGCGGGTTCCCGAAGCCGCGGACGGAGCCGCCGTAGTTCTTGTTCGTGTACACGACCTCGCAGCGCATCCGCGTATTCGGCACGCGGTACATCGAGGTCACCGTGTTCGTCGCGACGAGCATCGCGTGCGAGCCCCAGCCGTTGTAGGCGCCGTTGTCCGAGACCACCTCGGCCTCGCGGAAGAGGAGGTTCCCCTCCGCGTCGGCTCCGGTCCGGAGCCTGAAGTGCATGGGCTGGCGGGTGCGGAGGCCGATGAACTCCTCCTCGCGGGACATGGTGATCCGCACCGGCCGGCGGGCGGCCCTGGCGAGCAGCACCGCGATGAAGTCGTGCGGGTCGATGTCGATCTTCCCGCCGAAGCTGCCACCCACGGGGGGCTGGATGATCGTGATCCGGCGCCAGTCGAGCCCGAGGCAGTCCGCGAGCTCCTTCCGGTACATGAAGACCATGTGCACCGGGCTCCAGACGGTCAGGTGCCCGTCCGGCGAGAAGGACGCGACGACGATGTGCGTCTCGATGGGAACGGGCGCAGCCTGCGGGGTCGAGTAGGTGCCCTCGACGATCACCGCCGCCTCCGCGGCGGCCGCGTCCACGTCGCCGTCGTCGAAGTCCCAGCGCATGGACACGTTGCCCTCGATCGCCTCGAGCTCGTCGTGGATCACCGGTGCGCCGGGATCGAGGGCGTCGAAGGGGTCGAAGATCGCGGGCAGCACCTCGTAGTCCACGTGGATCAGCCCGAGCGCCCGCTGCGCGGTCTCCTCGTCCACCGCCGCGACCGCCGCGACCTCGTCGCCGATGAAGCGCACCTTGTCCGGCTTGAGCGGGATGTTGTCGTGCCCGTAGCCGAAGTGGCGCTGCTCGACGTTGCCCGCGTGGATCACGGCGCGGACGCCGGGGAGCCGCTCGGCCTCCGAGACGTCGAGCGAGCGGATGCGCGCGTGTGCGTGGGGGCTCCGCAGGATCGCGCCGACGAGGAGGCCCGGGAGCTGGAGGTCGCCCGCGTAGACGGTCTGCCCCGCGACCTTCTGCGGCGCGTCGAGCTTCGGCAGCCGCTTGCCGACAACCCTGAGCTCGTCAACGGTCCGTGTCGCCATCCACGCTCCTCGTTCGAGGTCGACGCGGCCATGCTAACCGCGTCGCCAACCCCTGAAGCGCGAAACCCGCCTCGCGGCGGGCTTCGCGTGGTGAAGCGAGCTCATGCTCGCGACCGCGTGAGAAGCGAGCTCATTGTACGAGCAACTGGGGTTGGGCGGAGGGCGCCAGACTCGAACTGGAACCGGCTCTCGCCGGTCGATCGCTTCTCACGCGATCATCCCGCCTCGGGATTTCACCCTCCGCCACGGAGTCGAAGGTAGAGACATGTCGGCCGCAGGTCAGCGGAGATCACGCGATCGGCACCGAATCGGCACACACTCGCGACGAAGCCCGCCTCACGGCGGGCTTCGTGTCGGCGAAGCGGGCTCGTGCCCGCGGCTGCGTGAGACGCACTCTCATGATACGCCGAGGAGATGTGGGCGGAGGGCGCCGGATTCGAACCGGGACCGGCTCAGGCCAGTCGGTTGCTTCTCACGCAACCAGCCCACCACGGGATCTCGCCCTCCGCGCCACGGCATCGAAGGTAGAGGCACGTCGGGGCCGCAGGTCAGCGAAGATCACGCAATCGGCACCGAGTCGTCACACCTGCGCGAGGAAGCCCGCCCCCCGGATCTCGTCCGCGGGCCGATGGCCGGCACGCCCCGCTCGGGGATCCGCGAGATGATGGACGCCGCGGCGAGCCTGGAGGGGGTCCTGCACCTCGAGATCGGCGAGCCGGACTTCCCGACGCCGCCCCACATCGTCGAGGCGGTCGCACGGGCGCAGCGGGACGGGCTCGTCAAGTACACGCTCTCGCGTGGCACCCCCGAGCTGCGCGAGCTGCTCGCGGAGAAGGTCCGGGAGAAGAACGGGCTGGAGGCGGGGCGCGAGCAGATCGTCGTGACCGCCGGAGGCACCGCGGCGGTGTACGCGGCGCTTGCGTCGCTCGTCGCGACCGGTGACGGAGTGCTCGTCCCGGACCCGGGCTGGCCGGGAATCGATCTCGACGCGACGCTCCTCCGGGCCAGGCCTCTCCGCTACCGGCTCCTGCCGGAGGAGGGCTACCGGCCCGACCTCGACCAGCTCGAGGCCCTCGCGCCGGAAGCGCGCGTGCTCTTCCTGAACACGCCGAGCAACCCGACCGGCGCCGTCCACGAGCGCGACACGCTCGAGCAGATGCTCGCGATCGCCGAGCGCCACGGCCTCGCGGTCCTGGCCGACGAGGTGTACGAGGACATCACCTTCGGCATCGGGCCCGTCAGCATCGGCTCGCTGGGCGCCGAGGGTCGCGTCGTCACGGTCTTCAGCTTCTCCAAGGGCTATGCGATGACGGGGTGGCGCGTCGGCTACGCGGTCGCGCCCGAGGACGTCGCGGAGGCCATGGTGCAGGTGCAGGAGACGATCGTCGCGTGCCCGTCGTGGACGGGGCAGGCGGCAGCGGTCGCCGCTCTCACGGGGCCGCGTGATCCGGTGCTCACGATGCGGGACGAGTACCGGCGGCGGCGCGATGCGGCAGTCGCGGCGCTCCGCGGGCACGGCCTCCTCATCTCCGAGCCGCGTGGGGCGTTCTACGCGATGGCCGACGTCGGAGCGCTCGGGCGGGACTCGTACGCCATCGCGCGCCGCCTCCTGCTGGAGGAGCGGGTGGCAGTCGCACCCGGCGAGACCTTCGGCCCGGCGGGCGCCGGGACCGTTCGGCTGTCGCTCGCATCGCCCCCCGAGGTCGTGTCCGAGGCGATCGACCGGATCGCGCGGGTGGTCGTCAGCGGCCCGTGAAGCGCGGCTTGCGCTTCTCGTGGAACGAGGCGAAGCCCTCCTTCAGGTCCTCGGACTCGAGCACCCGGAAGACCGCCTCGCCCTCCGCGTCGAGGCCGGCCGCGAGCGGGCGGCCCCAGCAGTCGTAGACGAGCTCCTTGATGACGCCGATCGCGACGGTCGGGCCGGCGGCGAGCTGCTCGGCGATCTCCGTCGCCCGCGCCACCACCTGGTCGTCGTCCACGACCTCGGTGGCGATCCCGTCGGCGAGCGCCTCGTCCGCGCTCAGCCGATGGCCCGTGGCGAGCAGCCAGAAGGCACGTGAGACGCCGACGAGCCTGGTCAGTCGCTGCGTTCCGCCCGCGCCGGGGAAGAGGCCGAGGTCGACCTCCGGGAACCCGAACTGCGCGCTCCGCCCCATCACGCGGACGTCACAGGCGAGCGCGAGCTCGGCGCCGCCGCCCAGCGCCCAGCGCTCGATCGCGACGACGACCGGCTTTCCGCAGCGCTCGAGCGCGTCCTCGACGTCCACTTCGCGGCGCATCGCGCGATACGTCTCGCGGGTGTGGATCGACATGACGTCGAGGTCGGCGCCAGCGCAGTAGCGGTCGTTCGCGCCGCGGATCAGGATCGCCCGCACGTCGGGATCGACCGCGAGCCGATCGACCGCGTCCTGGAGGGCGGCGATGAGCTCGGGGCTCATGGCATTCACCTTCGGGCGATCGAGGATGAGAGAGGCGACGCCTGACTCGGCGCGCTCGACGTGCAGGACGGTGGTGCTCTCGGCGCTCATGGGGACCTCTCGTGTCGCGTTACGTCGTCCGCCGGACCCTACTCACCAGCGGAGCACGAGACGCCCGGATGTCTCCCCCCGGGCGAGGCGCTTCAGCGCCTCGCCGATCTCCTCTGCGGAGACGGCCTCCACCGCGACCCGGAGCCTGCCCGCCGCGACGTCCGCGAGCAGCTCCGCGTCTACCTCCCGCGGGACCCGGCGCCGCATCATGTTCAGCGGGAGGAGCGCGACGTCCGCCGCCATGAGGTGGGGCAGCGAGAGCTCGACCGTCGTGCCGGCCGTATAGCCGACGAGCACGGCGCGGCCGCCCGGGCGCACCGAGCGCAGGCGCTCGGGCAGGCCGGGCCCGCCGACCGTGTCCACGAGCAGGTCCACCGGCTCGACACTGTCGCCGGGCGCAGCGAGCTCGGCGTCGTCGGGGAGCAGCGCCTTCTCGGGCGAGCGCGTCCAGGCGACGATGCCTGCTGCACCGCTCAGCCCGGCGATCTGCGCCACGAGCGAGCCGACGGCGCCGGACGCGCCCGTGACGCCGACGCGCTCGCCCGGCGCGAGCCCCCCGACCTCGAGGACGGCCGTTCGGGCGGCCGCGACGACCGATCCGCACGCTGCGCCCAGCGCCAGGTCCATGCCCGCCGGGATCGGAGTCGCAGCCCGCGCGGTCACGGCCACGTGCTCCGCCCACGTGCCCGGCCGCGTGTGACCGAGGCCGCCCCCGAGGACCCGCACGGGTGTTCCGACCGCGATTCGCCCGGGGTCCACGTCCGCGCCGCAGGCGACGACCCGGCCCGCGCCCTCGAGGCCGGGGACGTAGGGGAGATCGGGCCGCACGGGGAAGTCCCCTCGCGCGACCGTGGCGTCGTGGTGGCCGACGACGCCGGCGGCGATCTCGACGAGGACGTCCTCCGGCCCGGGCTCGGGCACGGCGACGCGCTCGAGCCGCGGCGGCTCGCCGAACGCGTGCACGCGGAGAGCGGCGTGCACGGGGCTCAGTACGACCGCGGAAGGCCGAGGTCGTGCTGGGCGATGTAGTTGAGCGTCATCTCGTCCGTGACCGGGCTCAGGCGGTAGAGGCGCAGGTTGCGCCAGTGCCGCTCGATCCCGGAGTCGACGACGTAGCCGGCGCCGCCGTAGGTCTGGATGGCGGCGTCCGCAGCGGCGAGGCCGGCGTGCGCCGACGAGTACTTGGCCGAGGCCGCGGCGATCCCGCAGTCGCGCCCCTGGTCGTAGAGCCACGCCGCCTCGTAGGTCTTGAGCCGCGCCGACGAGAGCGCGATCCGCGCCTGCGCGAGGGGGAACTGGACGCCCTGGTGCGTGCCGATCGGCTTCCCCCAGACGCGTCGCTCGGACGCGTACTCGACGGCCTTCCGGAGCGCCAGCGTTCCCGTCCCGACGGCGGCGGCGGCGAAGACGATCCGCTCGGGGTTGAGGATGTCGTACAGCGCGCGCCACGCGCCGCCCTCCTCGCCGACGATGTTCTCGGCCGGCACCTCGTAGTCGGTGAGGTAGAGGCGGTTCGTGTCCATGAAGTGGTTGCCGAGCTTCTTGAACGGCTGCGCCTTGACCGCGGGGTCGGGAAGGTGGCCGAGGAGGAGAGAGATCCCGCGCGTCCGGTGCGCCTCGTCGTAGGGCGACGTGCGGGCCATGACGACGATGTGGCTCGCGTTCCCGACCTGCGAGATGAAGACCTTCTGCCCGTTCAGCACGTACGTGTCCCCGCGCCGCTCGGCCCGCGTCTTGATCGCGGAGATGTTCGAGCCCGACTCGGGCTCGGTGAACGCGCCCGCCCAGAGATCGCCGGTCACGAGCCCGGGGAGGTAGCGCGCCTTCTGCTCCTCGCTTCCGTGGCGGTTGAGGATGCAGCCGCCGAACACGGGCCCGCTCACGAGCAGCGTGCCGCCTTCCATGCCTCCGCCCCCCTCGGCGATGCCCTCGACCGCGAGCGCGAGCTCGAGCAGGCCCTTGCCGCTGCCCCCGTGCTCGACGGGAACGTTGAGGCCGAGCAGCCCGTGCTCCGTCAGCGCGTCCCAGAACTCCCTCGGGAAGCGGTACTCGAGGTCGATCTCCTGCCAGTACGCGTCCTCGAAGCGCCCGGCGAGCTCCTTCCCGAACTCGAGGAGCCCCTGCTGGTCGGCGTCGAAGTCGAAGTCCATGTGGGCTCAGCGGGCGACGGGAGTGTCGCCCTCCTGGTCGAGGGACACCTCGCTGCCGGCGGCCGCATCGCTCTCGACCCGGGCGATCGCGAGCGGGCCGAGCGGTGTGCGGACGGCCCCGACGCGCACCTCGCGCTCGGCCGCGGCCTCCAGCTCTCCCGTCTCCACCGGCGCCTCGCGCCACGCGCGGCCGCCGCAATCCGGGCACAGGAAGCGGTGCGGGAAGACCGCCCGGCCGCAGCTCTCGCAGACGAAGACCGTCAGGCTCACGGCGCCTCCAGAACGACGGCGTTCGCGCACGCGCCGTAGCGGTAGAGGACCATGCCGTACCCGGTGACGACCGCGAGCCGTGCGTTCTCGACCTGCCGCTCGCCCGCACGGTGTGCGAGCTGCGTGACCGCCTCGACGAGCCCGTGCATCCCGCCCGCGCACCCGGCCTGGCCCGCGGAGAGCTGGCCGCCGGACGTGTTCACCGGAAGGTCCAGTGCCCCCACGCGCTGGAGCAGGTGGGGAAGATCTCCGCCCGGCGCGAAGCCGAGGTCCGCGAGCTGCGCGATCGCCATCGCCGGGTAGTCGTCGTAGACGGAGACGAGATCCATGTCGTCCGGGCCGGAGCTCGCGTCAGCCCACAGGCCGTCGGCGATCTCGGCGATGCCCGTCGTCAGGCCGTCCCCTTCCTGGCCGTCGTGGTTGTGCAGCGCACGCAGCGCCCGGATTCGCACACCCTCACCCTCGGCGGCCACGACGAGCGCGTCGGCGCCGCTCACGACCGGGACGCAGTCGAGGCGGTGCAACGGCTCGGCGACGACCGGCGACTCGAGGTACTCCTCGAGCGTGAGCGGCGCGCGGTAGACGGCGAGCGGGTTGAGGCCCGCCCACGTGCGCTGGGCGACGACGAGCCGCCCGTAGTCGGCGCGCTCGAGGCCGTGCGCCGCCATCTGCTGCGCCGTCAGCATCGCGAAGAGGACGTTCGGCCCTCCGGTCGGGATCCCCGCGAGGTACTGCGCCGTGACCCGGTTGTACGAGTCGACGAGCTCGCGGAACGAGTCCTTGTCGAAGTGGTCGCCGGAGAGCAGGACGATCGTGCTCGCATCGCCCGCCTGGACCGCCCGGACGGCGTGCTGCAGGAGCTGGATGCCCGACGCGCCGCCGTTCCCGTCGTCCATCAGCCAGCGCGGGCGGAGGCCCAGCTTCCAGGCGAGATCGATCGCCCGGTCGGGGCGGTGGGTGAAGGAGGCGACGCCGAGCCCGTCCACGTCGGCGCGCTCGATGCCGGTCGCGTCGAGCGCCCGCACGAAGGCGTCGGCGAGCAGCGTCTCGGTGGTCGTCCCCTCCGGGGGATGGCGCGTGTACGGCGACTCGACCGCGCCCACGATGACCGCACCCGCGTAGTCCGTCACGGGCGCGACTCTAGCCGCGCCGGCGACGTCAAGCTGGATCGACGCGAGCAGGACGGAGGTGTTGCGCACCCTCGATCGCCGCGGTCGTCCGTCGAGCACGCTTCCCATCCCGCGGGGACGGGAAACCGCTGAAGCGGCTTCCCGTCCTCCCGGCACCCTGAAGCGGCGGCGCTCTCCCCCGGTTCCGCGTGCGGAGAGCGGCTACAGCAGTTCCCCAGACGGCACGCGGATCACGATGCGTGAGCTCTCCCTGGCCCGGGGGGCCGCCTACAGCGCTGGCAAGCAGATTCAGTGGTTTGCTCGCTGGCGCCCTTTGGCCCGGGAGGCCGCTTCAGCGGTTTCCCGGGCGTGCCAGGGAGTTAGGCTCACTCGCATCGTGCACGCCGTCGTCCTCCTCAAGCAGATCCTGGACTGGGAGCTGCCACCGCAGCGGTTCCGGATCGACGCTGCCGCGAAGCGCCCGCCCGACGACCTCGCGCCCAGGCTCCTCGGGCCGTTCGAGCAGAACGCGCTCGAGCTCGCCCTGCAGCTGAAGGCCTCGGGGGCGGTGACGACCGTGACCGCGCTGCTCGTCGGCCCTGCGGACGCGGGCGAGGCGCTGCGCAAGGCGCTCGCGGTTCGCGCCGACGAGGCGGTGCACGTGGAGGTCGAGTCCACCGATGCCCTCGACCCGTCGCAGACCGCCGAGCTGCTCGTGGCTGCCGTCCGTCGGCTCGACGCGCCCGAGCTCGTGCTCGCCGGGCGCCAGGCAGGCGACTGGGATCACGGCCAGGTGGGCTACCTCGTCGCCGAGCGGCTCGGGTGGCCGGCCGTCGGCCTCGTCTGGCGCGCCGAGCCCGCCGAGGGAGGGCTGCACGTATGGAGAGCGGGCCCGGCGGGCACCGAGCGCCTCGCGGTGCGGCCCCCGGCGGTGCTCACGGTGACGAGCCACACCGACCTGCGGCTCCGGATGGGCAGCGTCATGGACCTGATGGCCGCGAACCGCAAGGAGATCACCCGCTGGACGCCCGACGAGCTCGGGCTCGGGTCGGCCGAGCTCGCGGCGGCCAGGAGGCTCGAGACGACCGGTGTCGCCGTTCCCGAGACGGAGCGGAGCTGCGAGCTCGTCGACGGCGAGTCTGCGGCGGAGGTGGCCTCGCGCCTGCTCGACCGCCTTGCGGAGCTGAAGGTCCTGGAGCGGCGGGCGTGATCCTCACGGCGACGTGGGAGCGAGAGGAGCTCGGCCGCACGGGCCTCGAGCTCCTCGGTGCGGCAAGGAGGCTGGACGACGAGGTCGCGTTCGTGTCCCTCGCGCCCGGCGGCACTGGCGCTGCGGCGGCCGCCGGAGGCTACGGCGCGGCTCGGGCGTTCGCCTGCGACGGCGAGGCCCCGACGCTCGAGCCGGTCCTCGCGGCACTCGCGGGGCTCGCCCGCGACGTCCGCGCGCGCGTCGTCCTGCTCCCGGCCGACGAGCTCGGAGGCGAGCTGGCCCCGCGGCTCGCGGAGCGCCTGTCGGGGGCGGCGGTCACGCACGCGGTCGGTGTCGACGCCGCCGACGGCGGGCTCACCTGGGCGCGGCCGGTCTTCGGAGGCAAGGCGCTGGCGTCGGTCGTCGCGACCGCGGAGCCCGTCGTGGCGACGCTACGGCGCGGCGCCTTCGAACCGGCCGACGCCACCGGGGGCAGCGCTACGGTCGAGCCCGTGGCCCTCCCCGCGGGCAGCCGGGCCGTCGAGCTCCTGGGCACGGAGGCCGCGGCCCCGGGCGCGGCGCTGGAGGACGCACCCGTGATCGTCTCGGGAGGCGCCGGGATGGGCGGCCCCGAGGGCTTCGCGGAGCTCGAGGAGCTCGCCGGGCTCCTCGGCGGCGCCGTGGGCGCCTCCCTGGCCGCGGTCGACAACGGCTGGGCCGCGCCGGAGCGCCAGGTCGGCCTCACGGGGAAGTCGGTGAGCCCGGACGTGTACTTCGCCTTCGGGATCTCCGGTGCGAGCCAGCACCTCGCGGGGATCGGAGGCGCGAAGGTGGTCGTCGCGGTGAACACGGATCCCGACGCGCCGATCTTCCGGACGGCACGGCTGGGCGTCGTCATGGACGGGCGGCAGCTCCTCGCCGCCCTGATCTCCGAGCTCCGGGGCTGAGCGCATGAACGCGGCGCTCGCGGCCGCTGCGACGCGGCAGGTCCAGTGGAACGTCACGACGGGGATGCTCGTCGTCCTCTACGCCAGCATGGTCGTCGCCCTCGCGATCGCCGGCTACGGCGTCTGGCGGCTGGTCCGCGTGTGGCGGCTGGGGCGGCCCGCCCCGGTGTGGAACCACGTCGGCCTGCGCACCAGGCGCATGCTCGCCGCGATCGCGCAGGCGACCGTGTTGCGGAAGCGCGCACCGGGGATCGCGCACGCGCTCGTCTTCTACGGCTTCTGGGTGCTCTTCGCGGCGACGGTCGTCGTCTTCCTGGACCACGACCTCGGGCTTCCGATCATGCACGGAGCCTTCTACCTCGTCTTCCAGAGCCTGATCGTCGATCTCTTCGGCGCCTTCGTCCTCGCCGGCCTGCTCGTCCTGCTCTACCGCCGCTACGTCGTGCGGCCGTCCCAGCTCGAGCAGGGCAACGCGGCCGACGCCGTCCTGCTCCTGACGCTGCTCGCGATCGTGCTCACCGGGTTCCTGCTCGAGGGGATCCGCATCGAGGTGACGGACGACCCGTGGGCGGGCTGGTCTCCGGCGGGGGCGCTCTTCGGCGCCGCGGCGGCCGCGGTCGCCGGCGACTCGACGCTCGAGGGCGTCTACCAGTGGCTCTGGGTGGCGCACCTGCTGCTCTGGCACGCGCTCCTCGCAACCTTCCCGTTCACGAAGTTCGTCCATGCGTTCACGGCACCGCTGAACGTCTTCTTCTCCAACCCGCTGCCGGCGAAGGGCGTCGTCGAGCCGACGGACTTCACCACCGAGGAGGTGCGGCTCGGGATCAGCGCCCCGTCCGACCTGCGCTGGACGCAGCTCTTCATGCTCGACGCGTGCACCGAGTGCGGCCGCTGCGAGGCGGTCTGCCCGGCGCACGCCGCCGGGAAGCCGCTCTCGCCCAAGCGCGTGATCCTCGACCTGCGTGACGCGATCCGGGCCGAGCGCTCCGAGGTCGGGCCGCTTGCAGGCGGCGTGATCGCGCCCGAGACGCTGTGGGCCTGCACGACGTGCCGCGCGTGCGAGGAGGTGTGCCCGGTCGCGATCGAGCACGTCCCGCTCCTCGTGGGGCTACGCCAGAACCTCGCCATGGAGCAGGCATCGGTCCCGGCCCAGGTCGCGGAGCTGGTGACGAGCCTGGAGACGGTCGAGCACCCGTACCGGGGCACGTCGGCCACGCGCACGAGCTGGCTCGAGGGGCTCGACGTGCCGGACGGCGTGGTGCTGAAGGACGGTGAGGCGCTGCGGCACCTCGACCAGGTGGAGGTCCTCTACTGGGTCGGCTGCGCCGCCGCGTTCGACGAGCGAGCGCAGGAGATCGCCCGCGCTCTCTGCCGGGTGCTGATCCACGCAGGCGTCCGGTTCGCAGTCCTCGGGCCGCAGGAGCGGTGCACGGGCGACCCCGCCCGGCGGACGGGGAACGAGTTCCACTACGACCTGCTCGCCCGCGCGAACGTGGCGACGCTGGACGGTGCCGGTGTGACGCGCGTCGTCACCCACTGCCCGCACTGCCTGCAGCAGCTCCGGCACGAGTACGGTCAGTTCGGCGGGCGGTACGAGGTCGTCCACTCGAGCGAGCTCGTGAGCGGGCTGATCGAGGACGGGCGCGTGCGGCTGGCTCCCGGGGCACGCGAGCGCGTCACGTACCACGATCCCTGCTACCTGGGGCGCTACAACGACGTCTTCGCGCAGCCGCGGCGGGTGCTCGACGTTCTGCGGGTCGAGCGCGTCGAGATGCCTCGGTCCGGCGCCGGCAGCTTCTGTTGCGGCGCGGGCGGCGGGCATGCGTTCTACGCGGACGAGGAGGGAGAGCCGATCAACGCCATGCGTGCCCGGGAGGCCGCGGGCACCGGCGCCGGCACGATCGTGACGGGCTGCCCGTTCTGCCTCGCGATGCTCACGGACGGCGTCCGCCGGATCGGCGCCGCGCCGGGCTCGCTGGAGGTACGGGACTTCGTCGAGCTCGTCGCGGATGCCCTCGCCGACGACTGACGGGCTCAGTCGATACCGTCGTCGGGCTCGGCGTCCTGGGGCGGCCTCCGCCCTCCGACCGCGCGCCGCAGGCTGATGATCCCGAGCACCGTGGGCCCGTCCACCACCGGCAGATGGCGAAATCCGCGGGAGAGCATCACCTGTGCGGCCTCGTCCGCGGCCATCTCCGGGGGAGCGGTGATCGGGTCCTCGGTCATCCACTGGCGGACGCGGGCCTCGCTCGTGTGCACGCGGGCCGCCATGGCGCGCAGCATGTCGCGCTCGGTCAGGATCCCGATCAGCCTCCCGTAGTCCCGGACGACGACGGCGCCCACGTTCTGGGCTTCCATCTTCTCGGCCACCTCACCGAGCGTGTCCTCGGGGGCGACCTCGATGAAGGAGGAGCCGATGATCTCGCCGATCGTGCTCATGTGCCCGGGGAGTCTAGTCGGTTCCGGCCGTTCGGGAAGGAAGTCGCTGAATAATCAGAGCTAATGACAGAGATAAGGAATTGCGGTACCATGCGGCACGTGCGCCCCGGCGCCCCCTTCGACGTGCTCGTGATCGGCAGCGGCGCTGCCGGGCTCGCTGCCGCCGTCTCGGCAGAGCGGGCCGGCGCGCGCGTCGGTCTCGCGACGAAGACGACGCTGCAGGCCTGCAACTCGGCGAAGGCGCAGGGCGGCATCCAGGCCGCCCTCGGCTCGGACGACTCGCCCGAGATCCACGCGGAGGACGTGCTGCGAAGCTCGCACGACACTGCCGACCCGAGGCTCGTCGAGGTGCTGACGAGCGAGGCTCCCGCGGCGATCCACTGGCTCGAGGAGAACGGGGTCGCGTTCACGCGCTCGAACGGCGGGTACCGGCTCGCACGCTGTGGCGGCGCCACGCGAAGCCGTCTGCTGCAGGTCGGGGATCGCACGGGTCACGCGATCACGAAGTCGCTGCGCGAGACGTTCGAGGCGGGCGGCGGTGCAGAGCTGCCGCACCATGCGCTGCGGGCGCTCGAGCCTTCGGACGGCGCCTGGGTCGCGTCGTTCGAGACGAAGGAGGGTCTTGCGGACGTGCAGGCCTCGACCGTCGTGCTCGCGGCCGGCGGGCGCTGCTATGCGGAGGCGGAGACGCGCGGCGAGCTCTCCACCAATCATCCGAACGCCACCGGCGAGGTGACGAGGATCGCCCTGGGCGCGGGCGCGGAGGCGCGCGACCTCGACGCACTCCAGTACCACCCGAACGGCGGCGCCTGGCCCTCGACCATGCAGGGCTACTCGATCCCGGAGACGACCCGCGCGTACGGCGCCGTGCTCCTGAACGTGGACGGCGAGGAGTTCACCGACTCGCTGGGGGCCAGGGACACGGTCTCACAGGCGATCTTCGACGAGGTCGCGAAGGGGAAGGGCGTCTCGACGCCCGACGGCCGCCCCGCCGTGCTGCTGGACACCACCCGCATCGCGCCCGGCGACGCCGAGGTCTCGCTCCCGTACATGCTGCGCCGCTACCGCGGTGCCGGCATCGACCCGCTGGCCGAGCCGATCCTCACCTACCCCGTCCTCCATTACCAGAACGGCGGGCTCGTGATCGACGAGCACGCCTCCACGACCCTCGACGGCGTCTACGCCTGCGGCGAGATCGCGGGCGGGACGCACGGAAGGAACCGCATGATGGGCAACTCCCTGCTCGAGTGCGTCGTCTTCGGCCGCCGTGCCGGCCGGGCCGCCGCAGAGAGGGCGCGCGCATGACGACCGTCGCCACGGATCTGTACGCATCGGTCGAAGGCGCCGCCGCACACCTCTACGTCTGGGCGCTCAAGGACATCCCCCAGGACCTGCGTGACGCGCTCGGCGATGCGGCCGGCCGTGAGACCTCGGTCGCCGGCCAGCGCGTGCTGCAGACCATCCTCAGGAACGTCCAGGTGGCCGAGACGGAGCGGAACCTCGTCTGCCAGGACACGGGCATCGCCGTCTACTACTGCAGGGTTGGGGAGCACTTCCCGCTCCATCCCGCGCGGATCTACACCGCACTCAAGGAGGGCACGGAGCGCGCGACCGTCGAGCACCCGCTGCGCTCGAACACCGTGCACACGCTCACACGCGAGAACACGGGCCCGAACGTGGGTTTCCGCGTCCCGATCGTCCACTGGGACTTCGTCCCCGACTGGGACGGCCTGGACGTCAAGTGCGTCCCCAAGGGCTCGGGCTCCGAGAACATGAGCTTCCTCAAGATGTGCGTCCCCGCCGACGGCGTGACGGGCATCAAGAAGTTCGTGCTGGAGTCGATCGTCGGCGCGGGGGGCAAGCCGTGCCCGCCGGGGATCGTGGGTGTCGGGATCGGCGGTTCGGCAGACTACGCGATGCACCTCGCGAAGGAGGCGATCGCGCGGCCGGTCGGCACCCGTAACCCCGACCCGCTCGTCGCCGAGCTCGAGCAGGACCTGTTCGGGCTCCTCAACGAGACTGGCGTCGGCCCGATGGGTCTCGGCGGCGACGTGACCGTGCTCTCCGTCCACGTCGAGCACGCGGACACGCACATGACGCTCAACCCGGTCGCCGTCAACTACCAGTGCTGGGCCGCCCGTCGCGCCTCCGCGCACGTCGCCGCGGACGGCTCCGTGACGTACGAAAGGGACGCCTGATGACGAGCATGGCAAGCATGGGGTCAGGTCTTGCATTCACACACGTACCCCAATGTGGGAATGCAAGACCTGACCCCGGGAACGCCCACGCAACCCAATGTGTGAATGCAAGACCTGACCCCGGGGACGCGTGATGGCCGTCCACGAGGTCACGTTCCCGATCACCGATCCCGCCGCGATCCTCGAGCTTCGCGCGGGCGACGAGGTGACGGTGCAGGGCCACATCATCGGCATCCGCGACCGCACGCAGATCCGGATCTTCGACCAGGGCGTGGAGCCGCCGATGGACCTCACCGGCGCGTTTCTCCTGCACACGGCGCCGAACGTTCGCAAGCTCGGCCCTGGCCGCTACGAGAAGATCTGCATCGGGACGACCACGAGCGCGCGCATGGTGCGCTTCACCGAGGGCCTCGGCTCGCGCTACGGCGTCCGGGCGATCTGCGGCAAGGGCGGCTTCCCGGACGAGGCGATCGAGCCGATGCACCGCCTCGGGATGGTCTACTTCGCCATCGTGGGCGGGGCGGCCGCGCTCGAGACGACCCAGATCGAGGAGATCGAGGAGGTCGCCTGGGAGGAGCTCATGCCCGAGTGCCTGTGGAAGTTCCGCGTGAAGGACTTCGGGCCGCTCACGGTCGGGATCGACGCGCACGGCGGCTCCCTCTACCGGGACGTCCAGGCGAGGGCTCACGAGAGGCTGGAGGAGATCTATGCACGCCTTTGAGGGAGACGGCTTCCTCGACGTTCCGACGCGCGAGGGGAAGCCCCGCGAGCAGGGGCTGACGCATGTCATCGACAAGGGCCTGAACCTGCGCGAGATCGAGGGGCTCTTCGACACGGCCGGCGAGTACGTGGACATCGTCAAGCTCGGCTGGGGCACGAGCTACGTCACGAACAACCTCGAGAAGAAGGTCGCGCTCTACCGCTCCTTCTCCACCCCGGTCGTGTGCGGCGGCACGCTCTTCGAGGCGGTCTTCGCGCAGGGCAAGCTCGACGAGTTCAAGCGCTGGCTCGAGCACTTCCGCTTCTCGCACGTGGAGATCTCGGACGGAACGATCGAGGTCCCCCGCGAGCGCAAGCTCGAGCTGATCGCCGAGCTCGCCCGGGACTTCGTCGTCCTCAGCGAGGTCGGCTCGAAGGACTCGGAGGTGAACATCGCTCCCTACCTCTGGGTGCAGTGGATTCGCGAGGAGCTCGAGGCAGGCGCGTGGAAGGTGATCGCGGAGGGTCGCGAGGGCGGCACCGCCGGGATCTACCGGCCGACCGGCGAGCTGCGTACGGGCCTCGTGGACGAGATCGAGCACTCGATCTCCTTCCACGATCTCATCTGGGAGGCGCCGACGAAGTCGTCGCAGGCGTGGTTCGTGAAGCACTTCGGCTCCGAGGTCAACCTCGGGAACATCCCGCCGGACGAGGTCATCGCGCTCGAGACGCTCCGCCTCGGCCTCCGCGGCGACACGCTGCGCGAGATCCTCCTGCGCGAGCCGGCGCCGGCGCCGGGCGGGGCCGAGTGATGGCGGTCCAGACGGCCAGCCCGCCCCGGCTCCCGGACGTCGACTTCGAGGCCATGACGGCCGAGGAGCTGATCTCGTGGACGCACCAGTTCTTCTGGCCGCGCGTGTGCCTCACGTGCTCCTGGCAGAAGCAGTCGTCCGTGCTCGTGCACATGGTCGCCGAGCTCGGGCTGCGCATGGACACGGTCGAGCTCGACACGCACCTCTTCTTCCGCGAGTCCTACGAGACGCGCGACGCGCTCGTCGACCGCTACCAGCTCAAGCTCATCCAGCCCGCCATCCCGACCGTTGCCGAGCAGCACCGAGCGGAAGGGCCCAACCTGTGGGAGCGCGACCCCGACCGCTGCTGCCACATCCGCAAGGTCGAGCCGCTCGTCCGCGCGCTCCAGCCCTACGACGCCTGGATCTCCGGCATCCGCCGTGACCAGTCGCCGAGCCGGGCGGGGACGCCCAAGGTGCAGTGGTCGGAGCGCTACCAGGTGTTCAAGATCCACCCGCTCGCGGACTGGGACGAGAAGCGCGTGTGGGCATATGTCCACGTGAACGAGATCCCCTACAACCCGCTGCACGACGCGGGGTACCGTTCGATCGGCTGCATCCCGTGCACCCGTCCGACGACCCCGCTCGAGGAGGAGCGCGCCGGTCGCTGGGCAGGCTCCGACAAGCTCGAGTGCGGCATCCACACCGACACGACCCAGGAAAGGACGTCATGACGCAGGAGCACATCTACGCGCACGAGCACCCGGAGTCGGAGCACTCCCGCGGCGGGGGCTTCACGCTCTGGTTCACGGGCCTCTCGGGCTCCGGGAAGTCCACCATCGCGCACCTCGTCGGCCCCGAGCTCGACCGGCGCGGCTGCGTCGTCGAGTACCTCGACGGCGACACCGTGCGCACGCATCTCTCCAAGGGGCTCGGGTTCTCGAAGGAGGACCGCGACACGAACATCGAGCGGATCGGCTGGGTCGCCTCGCGCCTCACGCGCCAGGGCGGCGCCGTGATCTGCGCGGCGATCTCCCCCTACGTCGAGACGCGCGCGAAGGCGCGGGAGATGGTCGAGGCGTGGGGCCCGTTCGTGGAGGTCTACGTGAAGGCGTCGGTGGACGAATGCGCACGCCGCGACGTGAACGGCCTCTACGCGAAGGCGTTTGCCGGCGAGATCAAGGGCTTCACGGGCGTGGACGACCCGTACGAGGAGCCCGAGAACGCGGAGATCGTCGTGGACACGGAGGCGACGGAGCCTGAGCAGGCGGCGGCGCAGGTCGTCGCGCGGCTCGAGGAGCTGGGGCTCGTCCCGGCGGAGGTGGCGGCATGACCAGCGCGACGACGATGAACCGCCTGATCGCCCCGCACGGGGGCACCCTCGTCGACCGTACGGGCGAGGCGCCCTCGGGCCTCGATTCGCTCGAGGCCGTCACGCTGACCCCGCGTGAGCTCTCCGACCTCGACATGATCGCCTCGGGCGCGCTGTCGCCGCTCGAGGGTTTCATGGGGCGCGCCGACTACGAGCGCGTCGTGGAGGAGATGCACCTCGAGAACGGGCTCCCGTGGGCGCTGCCCGTGTGCCTGGCGGTCGACTCGGCTCCCGCGGGCGAGCGCGTGGCGCTGACCGACGAGGCCGGCACCGCGATGGCCGTGCTCGAGGTCGAGGACGTCTACGAGTACGACCGGGAGCGGGAGGCCGCGCAGTGCTTCCGCACGACGGAGGACGCCCACCCGGGCGTCGCCCGCCTGTACGCCCAGAAGCCGCTCTACCTGGCCGGGCGGGTCACGGTGTTCCGCCGCCCCGAGCCGACGATCGCAGAGCTGGCCAGGGATCCCGCGGAGACGCGCCGGATCTTCGCCGAGCGCGGCTGGAAGCGGGTCGTGGGCTTCCAGACGCGAAACCCGATTCACCGTGCGCACGAGTACCTGACGAAGGTCGCGCTCGAGACGGTGGACGGGCTGCTCGTACACCCGCTCGTCGGTGAGACGAAGTCGGACGACGTCCCTGCGCGCGTTCGCGTCGACTGCTACCGCACGCTGCTCGACGACTACTACCCCGCCGACCGCGTGCTCCTCTCCGCCTTTCCGGCGGCGATGCGGTATGCGGGCCCGCGCGAGGCCGTCTGGCACGCGATCTGCCGCAAGAACTTCGGCTGCTCGCACTTCATCGTCGGTCGCGACCACGCCGGGGTCGGGGACTACTACGGCACCTACGACGCGCAGCTCATCTTCGACGAGTTCGAGCCCCACGAGCTCGACATCGAGCCGATGTTCTTCGAGCACACCTTCTGGTGCAACGTGTGCGGCTCGATGGCGAGCACGAAGTCGTGCCCCCACGGCCCCGAGGACCGCGTGTTCCTCTCCGGGACCAAGGTGCGCGAGATGCTCGGTGCGGGCGACGTGCCGCCGGTCGAGTTCACGCGGCCGGAGGTGGCGAAGATCCTCATCGACGCGTACCGCGCGTAGGGGCGGGCTTGCCACGGCGCTGCTCGTCCGCGAGGGGATCTCTGAGGCAGCAGCCGCGGAGCGGCTGCTGACCGGGTGTCCGTGAGCCGGGCACCCCGGAGCACCGCATGACCTGGCAGCTGGTCCTCGCGGGGCTCTTCACGGGGCTCCTGGTCGGGATGACGGGGATGGGCGGCGGATCGCTGATGACGCCCATCCTCGTCTTCCTCTTCGGCATCCCGCCCGCGACCGCGATCGGCACGGACATCGCGCACGGCGCGGCCTTCAAGACGGTCAGCGCGGTGCAGCACCGGCGGATGGGCAACGTCCGTGCGCGGCTCGCAGGCTGGATGCTCCTGGGCTCGGCGCCGGCGTCGCTCCTCGGGGTGTGGCTCAACGTCTGGCTCACGGAGCGGTACGGCGACGACGTGGAGTCGGTCATGGGCCAGGTGCTCGGCGCCGCGCTCCTCTTCGGGGCGGTCGGGCTGGTCGCCAAGAGCCTGGTCCAGGGCGACCTCGGCCCCGAGCGGAGCTGGAGGCTCTCGAACCGCGACCGCGCTGCGGCGGTCCTCATCGGTCTCTTCGGCGGGTTCATCGTCGGGCTCACGTCCGTCGGGAGCGGCGTGTTCTTCGGCCTGACGCTCCTCGTCATCTTCCCGCTCCGGGCGCACAAGGTGGTGGGGACGGACATCTTCCACGCCGCGGTGCTCCTCTACATCGCGGGCGCGGCGCACTGGGCGGCGGGGAACATCGACTTCGGCATCCTCTTCTGGCTGCTGCTCGGGTCGATCCCGGGCGTCCTCATCGGAGGGCGCCTGACCCTGTCGATCCCGGAGCAGCGGCTCCGGCTGCTGCTCGCGGGTGTGCTCGGCCTTGCAGGGATCAAGCTCCTGAACGTGCCGTTCGCGGGGACGATCGTCGTCGTCGCGCTCTCGGCCGGCGCGGTGGGGCTGCTCGTCTGGCTCGGGCACCACAGCTGGGTGCGCTTCCAGCGGAGCCGCACGGCGGGCGTCACCAGCGAGCTGGACTGATTCGCTCGCGCAGACCGGAAGTCCGCTCGCGCAGACTCCCGGTCGCGCGAAGACCCCTGAAGGCGTCCGCTTCGCGGCCGCAGAGCTGCTCTCGCTCGCGCAGACCGGAAGTCCGCTCGCGCAGACTCCCGGTCGCGCAGACCCCTGAAGGCGTCCGCTTCGCGGCCGCAGGGCTGCTCTCGCTCGCGCGCGAAGACCCTGAGGAAGCCGGCCTCGCGGCCGCCTCGCTGTGGCATGGCGAACGGGAGCGTCCGGGTACCATCGCGCGGCGATGCGGACCGTCTGGGTGAGCTTCGACACGATCGGCCGTGACTGCCTGGAGGCTGCCGCGGACGTCGGGGCGGACGTCGTCGGCGTCGTCACGCTACCGGGCCCCATCGACCCGGATCGCTCCGGGCAGTGCGCGTTCGACGACGTCGCAACCCGGCTCGGGGCCGAGCTGCACGAGACGGCCGACGTGAACTCGGACGAGACGCTCGCGTTCGTCCGCGACCTCGAGCCGGGGCTGGTGTTCGTCGTCGGCTGGTCGCAGCTCGTCCGCGACCCGTTCATCGCGCTCGCCCGCGAGGGCGTCTTCGGGATGCACCCGACCCTGCTCCCACGGCACCGCGGCCGGGCCCCGATCCCGTGGGCGATCCTGTCCGGCCTGGCGCGGACGGGCGTGACGTTGTTCGAGATCGTCGACGCGACGGCCGACTCCGGGGGGATCGTCGGGCAGGTCGAGCTCTCGATCGCGCCCGACGAGACGGCGACGACGCTCTTCGACCGGCTCGCAGAGGCTCACGTCGACCTGATCCGCGAGTACGTGCCACTGCTTCTCCGGCGCGAGGCACCGAGGATCAGCCAGGATCCCCGGCGTGCGAGCACCTGGCTCAGGCGTACCCCCGCGGACGGGCTCATCGACTGGGAGACCCGAGCGCCGTATCTCTACGACTGGGTGCGCGCGCAGACCAGGCCCTACCCGGGCGCGTTCACGTGGCTGGGGGACGAGAAGGTGATCGTCTGGCGCGCGCTCCCGGTCGAGCTCGAGGGGCAGGCGCCTGCAGGCACTATCGTCTCGCTTCGTCCCGAGGGCCCGGTTGTGGCGTGCGGTGAGGGCGGGCTGGTGCTCCAGGAGCTCGAGACAGCGGCCGAGCTGACGGTCGGGGCAAGGCTCGGATGAGACGAGCTCTCGTCTTCGCCGCGCACCCCGACGACGAGGTGCTCGGGATGGGGGGCACGATCGCGGTCCACACCGATCGCGGGGACGAGGTTCGCGTCGTCGTCGTGACGGACGGGTCCTCGACGCAGTACCCGGGCGACGACGAGCTGCGCGCGAGGAAGGAGCGGGAGGCGCTCGCCGCGGCGGCGGAGCTCGGCGTCGCCGACTACGTGCATCTCGATCTCCCCGACATGCGCCTCGACACGCTCCCGCACGTGGACGTGAACCGCGTCGTGGAGGAGCACGTCGAGGGCTTCCGGCCGGAGATCGTGTACACGCCGCACCCGGACGTGAACCGCGACCACCGCGCGCTCTTCGACTCGGTCGCCGTCGCGACGCGTCCGACGCCCGGCCAGCCCGTGCGCCGCGTGCTGACGTACGCGCCGACGTCCAGCACGGAGTGGACGCCCGCGTCGCTCAACTGGTTCGTCCCGAACTGGTTCGTGGACATCTCCACGACGCTCGAGCGCAAGGTCGCGTCGTTCGCGCACTACGAGACCGAGCGCCGCGACTACCCGCATCCGCGCAGTGAACGGGCGATCCGCGCGACCGCCGCGCACTACGGCGCGAGCTGCGGGTGCGAGCACGCGGAGCCGTTCGTGCTCGTGCGAGGCCTCGAGCGCGCCTGAAGGGCGTGTCGAGGCTTCCGCAGACGCTCGTCGTCCTCGTGCTCCTCGGGGCCACCGCCGCCGCCTTCGCGGTCACCGAGCACCTGAAGCTCGAGCGCAGCCCGATCACGGGCACGCGCGTGGACAAGGTCTTCTCGCCCGTCTGCGAGTGCCCCCGGGACTTCTCCGTGATCTCGTTCATCCTGCGCCGGCCCGAGACCGTCACGGTGCGCGTCCTCGACGCACGGGGCGACGTCGTTCGCACGCTCGTGCGCGACCGGCGCGAGGCGAAGGGGCGCGTCTCCTACACCTGGGACGGCCGGGACGACCTCGGCCGCGTCGTCCCCGAAGGCATCTACCGCCCGAGGGTGGAGCTCGAGCGGAACGGACGGACGATCGTCCTTCCGAACCCGATGCGGGTCGACACGACTCCCCCCGTCGTGACCCTGGTCAGCGCGGTGCCGCGGGTGTTCTCCCCGGACGGTGACGGCCGCCGGGACCGGGTGGCCGTGCGCTTCCGTCTCGACGAGAAGGCACGGCCGATCCTCCTGGTCGACGGGACCCGCCAGGCCATGGGTCGCTTCGGCAGGAAGG
>CAZMUG010000023.1:2997-24054 GCA_964569165.1 uncultured Gaiellales bacterium | reverse complement strand
ACGACGGGTGGGTTGGGGGGTCGGGCGCCGCGCCCCGGTCCCGCGGGGCCCGCGGCAGATACCCGACCCCCACCGGTCGGGCGGCAACCGTTCCTCTTCTTCCGCAGGCCGGGGCCTGCCGACCGCAGGCCCCGGCTGCGTGGACCGGGGTGACGCCTCTACGGCTCCCAGGCCTCGCCGCCCGTGTCCCAGCCGATGAGGACGTACGGAGAGATCAGCTCGGCAGCCGCCTCGAGCAGCGCCCGGTCGACGTCGCCGTCGACCCAGAGCTCCCCGACCCGGTCGCCTCCGTACGAGATCCCGACACGTGCACGACGTGCATCGTCGGGGGTACCTGCCTGCGGGCCGAGCGTGAGCTCGCCCGCCTCCCGGAACGCGATTCCCGCCCAGCTCGCGCCGGGTGCTCCGGAGAGGCACGAGACCGCCTCCCTCAGGACGTCATCGGCCTCCCGCTCGCCCCGTACGGCGTCCGCGATGCGCTCGAGGATCGTCGCTCCGCTCACGCGCGGATCAGCTCGAGCACCTCGTCGCGCTTCTCGACCATCAGCTCCTCCGACAGCGCCTCGAGGTTGAGCCGGAGCAGCGGCTCGGTGTTGGACGGGCGCACGTTGCAGTGCCAGTCCTCGAAGTCGATCGAGATGCCGTCCAGGTGCGAGATGCGAGCTCCCGCAGCCGCGTACCGCTCCTTCAGCTCCTGGAGCTTCAGGGGGACATCGGCGACGGGAGTGTTGAGCTCGCCCGTGAGGAAGAACCGCTCCCGGTACGGGACGAGAAGCTCCGAGAGCTTCCTTCCCCGCCGCGAGAGCAGGTCGAGCACGACCAGGAAGGGGACGACCCCCGTGTCCGCCTGGGAGAAGTCTCTGAAGTAGTAGTGGGCGGAGACCTCGCCGGCGAAGACCGCGTCCTCCTTGCGCATGCGCTGCTTGATGAACGCGTGGCCGACGCGGTTCACGAGCGGGACCCCGCCGGCGCGCTCGATCGTCTCGGGCACCGCCCAGCTCGCGCGGACGTCGTAGATCACCTTCTCCCCGGGGGACGTCGCGAGCACCGCCTCCGCGATCAGCGCGGTGACGAAGTCTCCGGGCACGAACTCGCCCGTGTCGTCGACGAAGAAGCAGCGGTCCGCGTCACCGTCGTACGCGACGCCGAGGTCGGCGCGCTCGTCCCGGACCTTCCGGACGATGAACTCGCGGTTCTCCGGGAGGAGCGGGTTCGGCTCGTGGTTCGGGAAGCTCCCGTCGGGGTCGAAGTGGCAGGGGACGACGTCGAGCTGGGGCACGTGCTCGAGCACCGGCGGGAGCATCACGCCGGCCATCCCGTTCGCGGCGTCGATCACCACCCGGAGCGGGCGGATCTCCCCGGGCTCGACGAACGAGAGCACCTTCTGCGTGAAGCTCGGCCACACGTCCTCCGCGCGCACCGCTCCGCGCTTCTCGACGTCTCCGAACCCTGCCTCGGCCCGCGCGCGGACCTCGGCGAGGCCCGAGTCCCCGCCGACCGGGAGCGCGCCGCGGCGGACGATCTTCATGCCCGTGTACTCCTTGGGGTTGTGCGAGGCGGTGACACAGATGCCGCCCTCGAGCCCGAGCTCTCCCACCGCGTGGTAGACCATCTCCGTCCCGACGAGGCCGAGGTCGAGCACGTCCGCTCCGCCGTCTGCCGCGCCCTCGATCACGGCCTCGGCCATGGTCTCCGACGACAGGCGCATGTCGCGCCCGACCGCGATCACCTTCGGCTCGAAGTGCTCCACGTATCCCCGGCCGATTCGGTAGGCGCCGTCCTCGTCGAGCTGCGACGGGTACAGGCCGCGCACGTCGTAGGCCTTGAAGACGCCGGGGTCGAGCACGGGGAGGATGCTAGACGCGTTTCCCGGGCGCCAGCCCGGGATGCGGATCGGGTCGGGGGTCGTTTCTAGACTTACGGCATGGAACGCAAGCTCGCCACGGTGCTGTTCGTCGATCTCGTGAACTCGACGCGCCTCGTCACCGGCTCGGATCCGGAGGTCGTCCGCCGGCGGGTGAACAGGTTCTTCGAGACCGTCTCCGACTGCATCCGGCAGCACGGCGGGATCGTGGAGAAGTTCGCCGGGGATGCCGTGCACGCGGCCTTCGGTGCCATCCAGGCGCACGAGGACGACGCCCACCGGGCGGCCCGCGCGGCGCTCGCGATGCGACAGGCCGTCATCGATCTGGGCCTCGAGGCGCGAATCGGGATCGAGGCCGGGGAGCTCGTGTTCGAGAGCGCCGACGCGACCTTCGGGACGGGTGAGGCGATCAACCTCGCCGTGCGGCTCCAGCAGGCAGCGCGGCCCGGGGAGATCCTCGTCGGGCCGACGGCGCACCGCCTCGCCGCAGGGACCATCGTCGTCGAGGACGCCGGTCCGCTCGAGCTCAAGGGCTTCGACGCCCCGCTCCGCGCCTGGCGCCTGATCGATGCGCTCGAGAGCCCGGCGCGCGCGCTGGGGACGCGCTCCCCGCTCGTCGGGAGGGCCGCGGAGCTCGAGCTGCTGGAGAACACGTTCACGCGCACCGTCCGCGACCGGCGCGCCCACCTGTTCACGATCTTCGGCGAGCCGGGGATCGGAAAGAGCCGGCTCGCACGGGAGTTCGTGGACGGCGTCGAGCGCGCGAGCGTGCTCGTCGGCCGCTGCCTCCCGTACGGCGAGGGAGTGACGTACTGGCCGCTCGGGGAGATGATCAAGGCGGCGGCCGGGATCGCGGACGACGATCCCCTCGAGGAGGCCTTCGAGAAGCTGCGTGCGTGCTGCGCTGAGGATGCGGTCGCCGACGTGCTCGGCCTCGCCTCGGGCCTGCTCGAGGCGCTCGAGGGAGAGCACGGGGCACAGGAGATCTCCTGGGCGGCGAGAGAGGTGTTCTCCCGCCTCGCCGAGGTGCAGCCCCTGATCCTCGTGTTCGAGGACATCCACTGGGCGGAGGCGCCGCTGCTCGAGCTCATCGAGTACCTGGCGGACGGCGTTCGGGCACCCCTGCTCGTGCTCTGTCTCGCCCGGCCGGAGCTCCTCGACGCGAGGGTGGGCTGGGGAGGAGGCCGCGTCCGGTCAACGGCGATCGAGCTCGAGCCCCTGTCCGAGGAGGAGAGCGAGGAGCTGGTCGAGAACCTCGCCGCCCAGCTCGCCGCCGGCAGCCGCGAGGCGCTGCCGGACGTCACGCGGGAGGTGCTGGAGCGCACCGAGGGCAACCCGCTGTTCGTCGAGGAGACGATGCGCATGCTGGTGGAGAGCGGAGCGGACGACACCGGCCTCGACCGCGTGCCGGACACGCTCCAGGCGCTCATCGCAGCGCGCATCGACCATCTGCCCCAGGACGGGAAGACGCTGCTCCAGCGCGCGTCGGTCATCGGGCGCGTCTTCTGGCGGGGTGCGCTCGAGCACCTCGCGCCCGACGTCCGCGACGTCGGCGGGCTCCTCGACGACCTCCTGGAGCGCGAGCTGCTCCTCCGGGAAGCCCGCTCGTCGGTGTCCGGCGAGACCGCCTTTCGCTTCCGGCACCTCCTCATCCGCGAGGTCGCGTACACGGGGATGTCCAAGGACTCGCGGGCGCAGTACCACGCGCGCTTCGCCGACTGGCTGGGCGAGCGCGCGGGCGACGACCTGATCGAGATTCGCGCGTACCACCTGGACGAGGCGGTCGAGCTCCTCACCGAGCTGGACGGCGCACCGCCGGCCGAGCTGGCGGAGACGACCGCGTCGACGCTCGTCAAGGCCGCGAAGCGCGCGCTCGCCCGCGAGTCGTGGCCGACCGCCCGCAAGCTGGGCCTGCGGGCCGTCGAGCTGAGACCGACGCTCGGCGCCCGCTACGCGGCCGCCCGGGCGGCCTGGAGGCTGCAGGACTGGGCGGCGGTCAAGGTGGAGATGGAGAAGGTGCGCGACCAGGCCCGGGAAGAGCAGGATCGCGCGCTCGAGGCGCAGGCCCTCACCGCGCTCGGCGAAGCGACGCTGAGACGCGACGGCGACACGGGCACGGCGAGGGCTCTCGTCGACGAGGCGCTGGGCGTGCTCGAGGGCCTGGAGCCGTCGGTAGCGGACTTCGACGCCCTCGTGGCGCGCGCGACGATCGCGGCCTGGACCAGCGACATCGGGTCGATGATCGGCTACATGGAGCGGGCATACGCGATCGCCCTCGACATCGGCCGCAAGGACCTGCAGACGATCGCCGCCCAGGCGCTCGCGCAGACGCACATCGTCCGCTTCGAGCTGGACGAGGCGGAGGTGCTCCTCACGCGGGCGCTGGAGCTGTCGGGCGAGAGCGGGAGCATGCGCGCGCGGGCCGGCGCGGCCCTCGCCTATGCGTGGTTCCTCATGGTGAAGGGCGAGCTCGATGCAGCGGAGACGCTCTTCAACGAGGTGCGCACGACGAGCGCGGAGCTCGGCGTGGAGCCGATCGAGGTGTCCGCGCTCTCGAAGCTCGGCTGGATCGCCAGGAAGCGCGGCGACCACCGCAAGGCCGAGAAGCTGCTGCGCGAGGCGCTGCGCATCGTCGTCGCGAGGGGCGATCGCGGAGCCTTGCCGGACCTCCAGGGCGGTCTCGCCGCCACGCTCGCGGACGTCGGCAAGCTGGACGAGGCCGAGCGCCTGGCCCTCGAGGCGAGGGCCGGAGCGAGCCCGCAGGACGTCTCCGCCCAGGTGGAGGCCACGCAGGCGCTGGCGGCGGTGCGCGGCGGCCAGGGGCGGGACGCCGAGGCGGAGGAGCTCTTTCGCGCGACGATCTCGACGGCCCGCGAATCGGACTTCCCGATCCTCGAGGTCGAGCCGCTCGGCCGCTTCGTCGCCTTCCTGCGCGAGCGCGGGCGCGACGCCGAGGCGAGCCCCTACGAAGCCCGGCTCGCCGAGCTCGTGCCGCCGGAGTGGAGCACGGCCCGGATCGCCTGAGACGACTCCTCGTCGGGCGACTCGGAGATGACTGTCGCGGCCCGCTCGAAGCGGGAGAGCGCATCCCGGAGCGGCTCCGCGCGCAGCGTCCCCTCACCGTAGGGCAGGTGCTTCGTCTCGTTGCGGTTGGCGAAGGCGATGTCGGAGAAGTGGATGTGGAACGGAGCTTCCGGCTCGAGGACGGCGTCCACCGAGGCGAGCGCCTCCGCGAACGGCTCGACGTCCAGGAACGCGCCGTCGCTCGTCGCGTGCATGTGGGCGAAGTCGAGGACCGGCCGGACCCAGCCCGTGCGGCGCGAGATCTCGACGACGTCGTCCACGGAGCCGAGATCGCGCACCCGCCCCATCACCTCGATCCCGAACGGGACCGCGCGCTCCTTGCGCTCGAGGCGCTCCCGGAGCGTGCCGAGCTGCTCCACGACGGCGTCGATGGCGTCGTCAGGGCTTCGCCCCAGCAGGAACCCGGGGTGGAACACGACGACCTCGGCACCGCTCGCGGCAGCGATCCCGGCGCTCCGGTCGAGCGCGCCGACGGCGGACGTGAACTTGCGCCCGCTCGGCTCCAGGTGCCCCATGAAGCCGAAGAGCGGCGCGTGCACCGAGAGTGCGACGTCGTTCTCCCGCGCCACCTCCCCGAGGCGCTCGGCGAACGGGTAGTCCATCCAGAAGCCGCTCTCGAAGTCGATCTCGCACGCCGTGTACCCGCGCTCGAGCAGGACCGACACGGCCTCCTCCGGCGACTCTCGCGACGGGACTCTCGCCGGGCCGATGCGGATCCGCGACGACACGCAGCCATCGTAGTGCCGGGATGTGAAAGCCTTGGGGCGTGAAGGCGACGATCCTCCTCGCGGACTACGCGGTCGTTGCGGACGGGAAGCTCACCGTCGTCGGCGGCGGCTGGTCGCAGACCGGGCCCGACCCGGCGTCGTTCGGAATCGCCCTCCTGATCCAGGTGCCGTGGGACCAGGCGAATACCGTCCACTCCTTCTCGGTCGAGCTCCTCGACGCCGACGGCGCTGCGGTCGTGGTGGAGTCGGAGGAGGAGGATCAGGCCGTCTCGTTCGGCGGCGAGTTCGAGGTCGGGAGGCCGCCCGGGCTCAAGCCGGGGACACCGCTCGACTTCCCAGTGGCCGTGAACTCGACGCCGATGCCGCTCGAGCCGGGGCGCTACGAGTGGCGGCTCACGATCGACGGGGCGTCGCGGGACGACTGGCGCCTCCCCTTCACGGTGCGCGGAGACGAGGGCTGAGGGTCCGTCCGACCGGGTCCGTACGCTCGAAACGTGCCGCTTGGCCCCACCCGCATCGATCTTCTCGAGCTCGACATCGACCTCCGTCTCGCCGACCTCTGGCGTGAGGCGGTGGACGTGACCGAGTGGAATCTCGAGGTGGTCGCGGCCTTCATCCGGGCCGCGTACGGGAAGGGGTACTGCGACGCCCTGACCGAGGAGTCGCCCGGCGCGCTCTGCGTCGACCACGGCTACCGGATGCCCGACCGCCGCATTCCCGAGCGCGACGCCGCGTAGCCACCTGCTTCCGGGCGCCGGGGATCCCGGGGCTAGACTTCGCTCGTGGCCCGGAAGGCGAGTCCCGCTCGGCTCGTGATCGCGCTCCTCGTCGCAGGGGTGCTGGCGGTCTTCCTCCTCTACACGTCGATCGCGGGCGGCGGGAACCCCTCGATCGCTCCCAGCGAGCTGGCCGGGCGCTCCGGAACGGTGCAGCTCGCGGGCGTCGTCGTCGGCCCCGTCCGCGGGGACGCGCACGCGGGCGGGCTCCGCTTCCGGCTCCGGGACATCGGCAGCGGGGCGGAGGGCGTCGCCGTCCCCGTCGTGTACACGGGCTCGGTGCCGGACCTGTTCAGGGCGGGGAGGCACATCGTGGTCGACGGAGAGCTCGAGCAGGGCACGTTCGTGGCCGAGCCGGGCTCGATGATCACGAAGTGCCCGTCCAAGTACGCGCCGAAGTCAGCCGGCGACTCGTAGCGGCCCATGCCCGAGCTGGGTAGCGCCGCGCTCGTCGTCACGCTGGGTCTCTCGGTGTACGCGCTCGTCGCAGGCGCGGCCGCGGCCCATCTCGGGCGCCGCCGCCTCGCCCAGTCGGCGCACAATGCCCTGTCACTGTGCTTCCTGACGACCGCGGTGGCGGCAGCCGTGCTCCTCTCGGCGCTCCTGCGGAACGACTTCTCGTTCACGTACGTCGCGGAGCGGACGAGCAGGGCGCTGCCGACCGCGTACACGATCTCGGCGTTCTGGGGAGGGCAGGAAGGATCCCTGCTCCTCTGGCTGCTGCTGCTCGCCGGCTTCGCGGCCGCCGCGGTCCGCACGATCCGGCCCTGGGCGCGGGACCTCGTCGCCTGGGCGGTCCCGGTGTTCGCCGCGGTGATGACGTTCTTCGCCTTCCTGCTCGTCGCCGTCGCGAGCCCCTTCACCACGCAAGCGGCGCCGGCCGACGGGGCCGGGATGACGCCGAGCCTGCAGAACCCGTACATGCTCGCGCATCCCCCGTTCCTCTACCTGGGATACGTGGGCCTGACGGTCCCGTTCGCGTTCGCGCTGGGAGCGCTCCTCTCGGGCCGGCTCGACGAGCGCTGGCTCGTGGCCACACGGCGCTGGACGCTGCTCGCGTGGGCGGCGCTCGGCATCGGCCAGCTCCTCGGCGCGCACTGGGCGTACGTGGAGGTCGGCTGGGGCGGGTACTTCGCGTGGGACCCGGTGGAGAACGCCGCGCTCATGCCCTGGCTCGCCGCGACCGCGTTCCTGCACTCGGTGATGATCCAGGAGAAGCGCGGGATGCTGAAGGTCTGGAACGTCCTGCTCGTCCTCGTCGCCTTCGCGCTCGCGCTGTTCGGGACCTTCCTCACCCGTTCGGGAGTCGTCAACTCGATCCACTCGTTCACGCAGAGCTCGATCGGCGGCTGGTTCCTGGCGTTCATCGCCGTCGTCGTGGGGGTCTCGCTCGCGCTCGTCCTCTACCGGCTGCCGCTGCTGCGCTCGCCGACGAAGCTCGAGTCTCCCGTCTCGCGCGAGGCGGCCTTCCTCTACAACAACCTCCTCCTGCTTGCGCTCTGCCTGGCGATCCTGTGGGGCGTCGTCTACCCGATGCTCTCCGAGCTCGTCCGCGGAGAGCAGGTCGTCCTCGGGCGCTCGTACTACGACTTCTTCCTGCGCGCGTTCGGGCTGCCGCTGCTCCTGCTCATGGGGATCGGCCCTCTCATCGCGTGGAGGCGGGCGTCGCTCCGCAGCCTCGTCACCACCTTCCGGTGGCCGACGCTCGTCGCTCTCGGGACCGGGGTCGCGCTCCTCTTCTTGGGCGGTGGAAGCTCCGTGCCCGGTCTCGTGACGTACACCTTCTCCGCGTTCGTCGCCGCGACGATCGTGCTGGAGTTCGCGCGGGGCACGCGCGCTCGCAAGGCGCTCGGCGCGGGATCGTGGCTCACCGCGTTCACGTCGCTCGTCTCGCGGAACCGCCGGCGGTACGGCGGCTACGTCGTGCATGCGTCGATCGTGCTGCTCGCGATCGGGATCGCGGGGTCGAGCGCGTTCGACTCCGTCGTCGAGGCGAAGCTCGTGCGGGGCGAGTCGCTGCGGATCGGCGACTACACGCTCACGTACCGGGCGCTGGACGAGCGGGTCGTGGCCAACGCGACGGAGATCAGGGCGACGCTCGACGTCAGGCGCGGCGACCGCGACCTGGGAACGCTCCAGGCGGGGAAGAACGCCTACACGATCGAGGACCAGGTCTCGAACGAGGTGGGGATCCGCAGCGACCCGCTGACCGCGGAGGACCTGTTCGTCATCGCCGAGCAGATCGATCCCGACGGCTCCGTCTACTTCCGTGTCTTCGTGAAGCCGCTCGTGAACCTCATCTGGATCGCCGGCGGCGTGTTCCTGCTCGGGTCGCTGATCACGCTCTGGCCCGACCGGCGCGAGCAGCGGAGACTCGTGGCCCGCGCGACTCACGCCGGTCTCGCGGCGACCCGTTGACGCTCGCCCTGCTCCTCGCCGTCGTGCTGGTCGTCGCGTGCGTCGTCGCCGTGGCGCTCCCGTTCATCCGCGAGCCGGAGCCGGAGTCGGACGCGCTCGAGGAGCTCGGAGAGGAGGAGCGCCGGCGCCTCGAGCTCTTGGAGGAGCGGGACCGCGCGCTGGCGGCGCTCAAGGAGCTCGAGTTCGACCACCGGACCGGGGCGGTGTCCGACGAGGACTACCGCGCTCAGGTCGGATCGCTCCGACGGGAGGTCGCGACCGCGCTGCGCGCGCTGGAGGGCCGAGAGGCAGTCGCGGAGCGGGCGGCCGGGCAGGGTCAGCCGTCGGAGGCGCGAAGATAGTCGGATGCAGCGCCGGTGGCTCGCACTGCTTGCCCTTGCGCTCGTCCTCGGTGTGGCCGCGCCCGCGTCGGGCCAGGGGATCGAGGACGAGAAGGCGGCGCTCGACGCGCGGATCGCGTCCCTGCAGGCCGAGATCGAGGCGTCGAGAGAGCGCGAGGGCGTGCTCACGACCCAGCTCTCCGCACTCGTGTCCGAGCTCGAGCTCGCGCAGGCGGCGGTCGACCGGGCGCAGGCGAGCGTGGGCGTGCTCGAGGCCGAGCTCGCGAGCGCACAGGGACGGCTGGACGAGCTCACCGGCTTGCTCGCCAGGCAGACGCGGAGTCTCCGGCGGCTGCAGGCCGAGCACCGGCGCGCGGTGGAGATTCTCGAGCAGCGCGTCCGGGCCATCTACATCGACGAGCCACCCGACCTGCTGTCGTTCCTCGTCTCGGCCACGAGCTTCGACGATCTCATCGACAACGTCGAGCTCAGGGGCAGGATCAGCGCGCAGGATCGGGCGATCGCCCGGCAGGTCGAGCGGGCGAGGACGAGAGCGGCGGCCGAGCGCCGCGCGACCGCGAGGACGAAGCGGCTCCAGGCTGCGGTGGTCTCGGAGATCTCGGCGAGGGCAGGCGAGGCTCGCGCCGCCCGCGACCACCTCGCGGGGAGCCGCGACTCGCTCGCGCAGGCGCAGGCCCTCAAGGCGACCGCGCTCGCCGACTCCCGGAAGTCCCGCGAGGACTACCTGCGGGAGGTCGAGGCGCTCGCCGCGCAGAGCGCCGCGCTCGCGGCGCGGATCCAGGCGGCGCAGCAGGAAGCCGGGTCGAGCGGGACGGGCCGGCCCTCTGCGGCCGGGCTCATCTGGCCGTGCGACGGGGTCGTGGTGAGCGGGTTCGGCATGCGCTGGGGCCGCATGCACGAGGGCATCGACATCGGGTGTGCGTACGGGACCCCGAACCGCGCCGCGGCCGACGGGACCGTCATCTACGCCGGCTGGCTCGGCGGCTACGGGAACCTCGTCGTCGTGGACCACGGGAACGGGCTCTCGACCGCATACGCGCATGCCTCGTCGCTCGCCGTCCGCGTGGGCCAGGTGGTGTCGCAGGGCCAGACGGTCTCGCTGGTGGGCTCGACGGGGAACTCCTCCGGCCCGCACCTGCACTTCGAGGTGCGCGTGAACGGGACCGCGGTCGACCCGCTCGGGTACCTCTGAGCGGGACCTACGCGGCTTCGGTGGCCGCCCGTGGCAGCGCGACCGAGGTCACGAGGTGGAGGTCCGCCAGGGCGCGCCAGCGCTCCTCGAGCCCGAGCCCGTACCCCGCGAAGAGCTCGTCCGGCGCGGTGAAGCCGACGTAGCGAAGCGGGAGCTCGTCCACGAGCCGGCGGTACGGCCGATCGAGGAGCGTGACCGCGGCGAGGCTCGCGGGCCTGCGCAGCGCGAGCGTCTTGCACAGGAAGTGCAAGGTGAGCCCCGTGTCCACGACGTCCTCGACGATGAGCACGTGGCGCGTCTCGAGCGGCGAGTCCACGTCCTTCAGCAGGCGCACGCCGCCGTCCCGGCCGTCCGTGTACGGGGCGATCTCGACGACGTCCAGCGTGTGCGGGATCTCGAGCTTCCGGGTCAGGTCGGTGAGGAAGACGACGCTCGACTTGAGCGGTGCGACGAGGACGGGATCGAGCCCGTCGTAGTCACGCGCGATCTCCGTCCCGAGCTCCTCGACCCGGTGCGCGATCTCGGCGCGCGTGAGGTAGACGGCGCCGATCTCGCCGTTCTCGGATCCGCGGCGCGCGGTCACTACGAGGCGAGGCGCAGGCGGTAGCGCTGCGCGAGGCGCTCGATGTCGCGCCGGTAGAAGAGCTTCACCCGGACGCCCGGATAGAGCTGCTGCACCTCGCGGAGCTTCCGGTTCTTCCGGGTCACGAGCGACTGCTTCATCACCGTGACCTCGATGTAGAGGTCCTGCTCCGGAAGGTAGAAGTCGGGCGTGAACGCCCGGAGCACACGGCCGTCGGCAGCACGCTCGAGCACGAAGGAGTGCGGCTCGTAGTCCCAGGGGACGCCGTAGTAGTCGAGGATCTTGGCGCACTCGACCTCGATTCGATTTGCGAACCGCGGCGGCTCCGATCCACGATATGCCTGGAAAACGGGGCTTTCGTCCCGCACCTGCGCGAGGGTACCAGCGACTCCGGACGACCCCGCCCCCGGCGCCGTAGACTGCTCTCCCGAATGGCACGCCCCGACGGCGTCTTCCGGATCGCCCAGATCTCCGACCTGCACTGTGGCGGGCCGTACTTCGAGGCCAGCCTTCTCGAGCGCGCGATCAGCGAGGTCAACGAGCTCGGTCCCGACGTCGTCGTCTGCACCGGAGACCTGACGACCTTCGGGTTCCGGCACGAGTACCTGGCCGCCCGAGAGTACTTCGACCGGCTCGACTGCGATGCGCTCGTCGTCGTGCCCGGAAACCACGACTCGCGAAACGTGGGGTACGTGCACTTCGAGGAGATGTTCGGGGAGCGCAACTCCGTCCTGCGCAAGGGCGGCGTCGCGATCGTCGCCGTGGACTCGACCGAGCCGGACCTCGACCACGGGCAGATCGGGCGCGGCCGGTACCGCTGGATCGAGGAGCAGTTCGGCCTCGAGCCCGCGGACCTGAGGATCTTCGTGCTCCACCACCACCTGCTCCCGGTTCCGGGGACCGGGCGCGAGCGGAACGTCGTGTACGACGCCGGGGACGCGATCGAGTGCCTGCAACGGGCGGGCGTCCGCCTCGTCCTCTCCGGGCACAAGCACGTCCCCTACGTCTGGCGGCTGGAGGACGTCTTCGTCGTGAACACCGGCACCGTCTCGTCGCTGCGGCTTCGCGGCCACACGAGACCGTGTTACAACGTCATCGAGATCGCTGACCACAAGGTCGACATCTGGCGCCGCCACCCGTTCCACGGCCAGGAGCGGCTCGTGTCGTTCTCGCTCGACACGCTCGAGTACGAGAAGTTCACGGGCGCGATCGAGGACGAGGTCACATCGCGGTCCTGAGAGCCCTCGCGATCGTCGACGGCGAGCACTACGCGCCCGTCGTGCGCGATGCCCTGCACGAGCTGCCGTACGAGTTCGTCGGAGCGGTTCTCGTCGGCGGGACGGAGAAGCTCCGGGGCGGGGAGGAGTACGGGGTCCCGCTGCTGCCGGGGGTGGAGGAAGGCCTCGCGTCGCTCGAGCCCGAGGTCGTCGTCGACCTCTCCGACGAGCCCGTGCTCGGGCCCGTGGAGCGCTTGGCGCTCGCGAGCCGCGTTCTCGCCGGAGGCGTCCCCTACGTCGGCGCGGACTTCCGCCTCGACCCGCCCGAGCGGCTCCCGTTCGACCTGCCGTCCGTCGCGGTCGTGGGCACCGGAAAGCGGATGGGGAAGACCGCCGTCACGGGCCACCTCGCGCGCCTCCTCGCGCGAGACCGCCGCGTGGTGGTGGTCGCGATGGGGCGGGGCGGGCCGCCGGAGCCGGAGCTGGTCACGGTCCGGCCGACGGTGGAAGCTCTCGTCGAGCTCTCGCGCGCCGGCCGCCACGCAGCGTCCGATCACCTGGAGACCGCCGCCCTCACCGGTGTCCCGACCGTCGGCTGCAGGCGCTGCGGGGGCGGCCTGGCGGGTGGGGTCGCGTCGTCCAACGTCGCGGAGGGCGCAGCGCTCGCCCTCGCGCAGCAGCCGGACGTCGTCGTCTTCGACGGAAGCGGCTCGGCCCTGCCGCCGGTGGCCGCCGACCGCACCGTCGCCGTCGTCGCGGGTCACCAGGATCCGGCGGTCGCGGGCGGCTACCTGAACGCCTACCGGCTCCTCCTGGCCGACCTCGCGATCGTGACCATGGCCGAGGAGGGCACGCGCTCGGAGTGGGAGGGCGTCCTCCACGTCGTGCGCGCGACCGTCCGGGACGGTACGCCCGTCGTCGGCGCACTCCTGCGCCCGCGGCCGATCGAGGACGTGAGCGGGCTTTCGACCGCGTACTTCTGCGCGGCCCCTGCTCCCGCTCACCGCCTGCTGGCGGCGCACCTGGAGGAGGCGTACGGCGCCACCGTCGTCCACGTCTCCGGCAACCTCGCGAACCGCGAGGCGCTCCGGGAGGAGCTCGAACGGATCGAGGCGGACGTCTTCCTCGTGGAGCTGAAGGCAGCTGCGGTCGACGTCGTGGCCGAGGCTGCCGTCGCTCGCGGCGCCCGGATCGTGCTGGCCGCGAACGACGTCGTCGCGGCTCCGGGGCAGGGAGACCTTGACGGAATGCTCCTCGAGATGGCCAAATTCAGCTCATGAGCGAGCGGCGCTACTCGATCCCGCTCCCCTTCGGCGACGACGTCCCGTTCTCGAAGGGGCTCCTGGCCCGCGCGCTCGTCGTCACGGGGCTCGATCCCGAGCGGGCGTACCTGATCGCCCGCCGGGCGGACTCGGACCTCGTGGAGCGCGGGGCGTTCTCGCTCGACCTCGACCGGCTGGCGGAGCTGGCAGCAGCCGTGATCGGGGACGAGGAGGCAGCGAGGACGGTTCGCAGGCTCCGGCGCCTCGATGCGCTCCAGCGGCTCGACGAGCCCCTCTTCCTCCTCGTCGGCGGCGCCACGGGAACGGGCAAGTCGACCATCGCGACCGAGGTCGCCCACCGGCTCGGCATCACCAGGGTGACGTCCACGGACTTCGTGCGCCAGACGATGCGCGCGTTCTTCTCCGAGGAGTTCATGCCGTCGATCCACTACTCGAGCTTCGAGGCGCGGCTTGCGCTGACGCGGGCGGAGGAAGAGGAGTCGGGCGATGCGGCGATCCTCGGGTTCCTCGACCAGACGCGCAACGTGCTCGTCGGCGTCAACGCGGCTCTCGAGCGAGCCGCCACCGAGCGCTGGTCGACGGTGCTCGAGGGCGTCCACCTCGTCCCGGGGATGGTCAGCACCGACTACCCGTACGCGTTCGTCGTCCAGTGCGTGATCGCGATCGAGGACGAGACCCTGCACCGGAGCCACTTCTGGGTGCGCGATCATGCGACCGAGGGCCTGCGTCCGCTGGAGAAGTACCTCGACTCGCTGCCGCAGATCCGCGAGATCCAGGAGTACCTGATCGAACGCGCGCGCAGGCACGACGTGCCCGTGATCGTGAACGACTCGCTCGAGAGCGCGATCGCCGACGTGCTCGACCTCGTCCTCAGGCGAGCGGGCCAGCTCGCGGCCGTCGGCTGAGCGCACGCGGCCTCTAGACTCCCCGGCATGGTCACCGAAGAGGACGTCGTCGAGGCGCTGCGCACGGTCGAGGACCCCGAGCTCGGGATGGACATCGTCGAGCTCGGCCTCATGTACGACGTCGAAGTGGACGGCCCGCGCGTGAAGATCCTGTACAGCCTCACGTCGATGGGCTGTCCGGCGGCTCCCATGATCGCCGAGGGGATCGTCGATGCCGCGCGGGAGCTCCCCGGGGTCGAGGAGGTCGAGGCGGAGCTCACCTTCGATCCCCCGTGGACGCCCGACCGCATGTCGGACGACGCCAAGTTCATCCTGGGCTTCGGCTGGTAGCGCATCCGCGGTGGGCCGGCGGCCCGCGTCTCACCGGCCGTACGCTCGTGCTCCCGGTGCTCGCGCGAGGGGGCTACGACGGGATGGTGAGGACGATCTTCCCGAAGTGGTCGCCGGACTCGAGGCGCTCGTGCGCCCGGGCGGCGTCCTCGAGCGGGAACGTGCTGTCGATGTGGACGCGGGCGCGGCCCGCGCGGACGAGCTCGTAGGCGCCCTCGAAGTCGGACGGCATGCCCATCGTCGAGCCGTAGACGACGAGCTGCTTCCACCACAGCCGGTAGAGGCGTGCGGGTGGGCTGTGCCCGGTGGTCGCGCCGCACACGACGATCCGCCCCTCGGGGCCGGCGGCGGCGAGGGATCGCTCCCAGGTCGCCTCGCCGACCGTCTCGACGACGATGTGAGCCCCGCGTCCCCCGGTCGCGTCCTTCACGGCCTGGACGACGTCTCCGCTGGAATGGTTCACGACCGCGTCGGCGCCGAGCGCGAGCGCACGCTGGAGCTTCTCGTCGCTCGAGGAGGTGACGATCGTGTACGCGCCGAGCGCACGGCAGAGCTCGAAGGCGGCGAGGGCGACGCCGCCCCCGATGCCCCAGATCAGCACCCACTCCTCGGGCTGGACGCGCGCCTTCGTGACGAGCATCCGGTAGGCGGTCTCGAAGACGAGCGGGAAGGCGGCGCCGGCCTCGAACGAGAGCCGGTCGTCGAGCGGGTAGAGCTGCTCGACCGGGACGGCCTTGAGCTCGCAGCAGGTGCCGTCCGTGTGCTCCCCGATCACGGTGATCCTCCCGTCGTGCGGCATCCCGGGGTTGATGACGACCCGGTCTCCGGGGGCGAAGCCGGCCACTCCGGTCCCGGTGCCCGCGACGACCCCGGCGCCGTCGGCGCCGAGGATGCGTGGCTTCGGTACCGACGGGAGCCCCTTTCGCACCCAGACATCGAGGTGGTTGAGACCCGCGGCCCGCAGCGACACGAGGACTTCGCCGGGGCCGGGCACGGGGTCGGGCACGTCCTCGTACCGGAGGACCTCCGGCCCTCCGTCCTCGTGGATGCGGACCGCCTTCACGTGCAGAATCCTCGCATGACCGGCGCCGAGCTGAGCCGGCTTGCGGAGCAGGTGGGTCTCGACGTGGTCGGCGCCGCGCCGGCGGAGCCGTACGCGGAGGCCGAGCGGAGCATCCGGGAGCGCCGCGAGCGGGGCCTCTTCGCGGACATGCGCTTCACGATGTCGCGTCCCGAGGTGTCGTGCCACCCCGAGCTGCTCGTCCCCGGTGCGCGCTCGGTGGTCGCCGGCGCGCTCTGCTACTTCGTCCCGGGCCCGTCTCCCGGCCCCGACGAGGCACGGCTTCCTCGGTACACCTGGCGGGACGAGTACGCGCAGCTCCGGGACCGGCTCGATCTCCTGGGAAGGAGGATCGGCGGCGAGTTTCGTGTCCTCGTCGACGAGTCGGATCACGTGGATCGCGAGGCCGCGGTCCGTGCCGGGGTCGCGTTCTACGGAAAGAACACCCTCGCGATCACGAGACGCCATGGTTCCTGGGTGGTGCTCGGAGCGCTCGTCACGAGCGTCGAGATCGAGCCGTCGCCCGCTCTCTCGCTCGACTGCGGCGAGTGCCGGCTCTGCATCGACGCCTGTCCGACCCGCGCCCTGGACGAGCCCGGCGTGGTCGATGCGACGCGGTGCCTCTCGTACTGGACGCAGGCCCCGCACACGATCCCGGAGGCGTACCGCGCGGGGCTCGGGGACCTGGTCTACGGATGCGACGTGTGCCAGGAGGTGTGCCCGTGGAACCGGGGGGTCGAGAGGCGCCGTCGCGACCTGCCCCTGCCGGCGGACGCCACGCCCGTCGTGTCGCTTCGGGACTGGCTCGAGCAACCCGGAGAGACCCTCGTGGCCGAGCTCGATCGACTCTACGTCCCGAAGAACGATCCTCGCTGGCTCCGCCGCAACGCCCTGGTGGCCGCCGGCAACGTGGGGACGAGCGAGCTCGAGCCGCTGGTGGAGCGGCACGTCGCCGATGACGACCCGATGCTGGCCGGGACCGCGCGCTGGGCGCTCGGACGGCTGCGCGAGCGGCACGCGTGAGCGCACCCGGCGACCGCGAGCGGCTGGCGCTGCTCGTGCACGAGCTGCGAAGCCCGGTCGCAGCGCTGTCGGCGATCGCAGGCACGCTCGCCGACGGAGGCGCGGGTGCCCCGGATCGGGGCGAGCTCGTACGTCTGGCGATCGGTGCGTGCCGAGGGCTGGAGCGGATTGCGGTCGACGTTCTCGCGACCTCGGTTCGGCGGGAGGTCGTCGACCCCGGCGCGCTCGCGCGCGACGCGGTCGCGACCGCGCGGATCGGTGGAGCCGAGGTCCTGGCCGACGTCGAGAGCGGCCTCCCGTCGATCCTCGGAGATCCCGTGCGACTGCGGCAGGCGCTGGACAACCTCGTCACGAACGCACTCGTCCATTCGGGCACGGCTGCAGCCGTGGTCGTGTCGGCCGTGACGGGTGACGAGGACGTCGTGCTGCTCTCGGTCTCCGACTCGGGGATCGGGGTCCCCGAGTCGGAGCAGGAGAGGATCCTCGAGGCCGGGGCCCGTCTCGACCCCGACCGTCCCGGCTCCGGACTGGGCCTGGCCCTCGTGCGTGCGATCGCCGAAGCGCACGGAGGCCGCCTCTCGGTCGCGTCCACACCAGGGGAGGGTGCGACCTTCACGATCGCTCTTCCGGCTGCCTAACCGGATACGGCGGCATCCACCTCCCACCTGCGGAGAAGGCGACCGCGCGCGTCGTGCTCCGAGCCGACGATCGTCGCGCGGGAACGCGGGAGCTCGATCCGCTCGGTGACCGCCACCCGGACCGGGAGGGCCCGGTCGGTCCCGTATGCCTCGGAGTAGCCGTCACGGCCGATGACGACGTAGCGCGTGCCCGGCCCGGGGTCGATCCAGGCGAACGCCACCGCGTCGCCGTCCGCTGTGGCGCAGCCTCCGACGTCGAGGCGAGGGTCGAGCAGCGCACCGCCGACGAGACGTCCGAACGCATGGCCGCACCAGCGCGTGGATCCGGCGCGAGCCCCGATCCCGTCGCACGCCTGCACGGTGCGGCCGGACCGTCCCGGAAAGGTCACGCTCTCACCGGACGTGCCCACCCGCCGGACGACCGGTGAGCCCGGGCGACTGCTCCACCCTGCCCGGAGACAGGAGCCTGCGTTCGTGCTGACACGCGCGGACGCGAGGTCGAGCCGGCGCACGACCGTCCGGAGCACCGGACCGTCCACGCTCTCGAAGCGGACGACTGCCGCCCGTGCGGGCGACCCGTCGACGAGCGCACGTGGGGGATCGCTCCCGCTTGCGCACCCGGCCAGAGCCATGAGCAGCACGACCGCTGCCGGGCCCCGGGAGGCGCAGCTCCTCCGCTGCGAGCACCGGCCCCGAGCCCGGCCACTCACGAGCTCCAGCCGGTCCTGCGGACGCCGCTGTAACTCGTGCTGCCCCGGTAGGTCCGCGTCCACAGGCCCATTCCGTACGCCTCGCCCTTCGCTTCGATGATCTGGTCGGAGCCGTCCGGGTTGGGCGCGTAGAGGAGACCGATGTGGCCGTCGCTCGCGAGGGCGTCCATCCTGATCAGGCTCGACTTGGACGCCGTGACGTTCGGCGCGCCGTCGCCCCTCTTGAATCGCGCCGCCGTGTACGGGCCGTGGACGTACCGGAGGCGTCCCCAGTCGTACGGGCTCGCGCTCGACTCGGTCAGGGACTCGCGCCAGACCTTGAAGGTCAACCCCGAGCAGTCTCCGCCCTCGCCACCCGTCGCCGGGTCCTGGGTCGGATCTCCCGGCGAGTCGTCGACGTCGTCGTTGTCCCAGCACCCACCGCCCCACTGGTAGCCCTCGTGGCGCGCTCGCAGCGCGACCGTGGTCGAGCCGGCCCGCGTGAACGACGCCATCGGAGTCGGCGCGTTCGTATGGCAGACGTTGGCGACGAACCGCGTGTGGTAGGCGGCAGCCGTCCCGGCGCCGGCGAGCACGAACCCCACGAGGAATGCGGCGACGAACGAGGCCGTGCGTGTCATCGTGTCACCTCCAGGTCGAAGCGATCGACGAACGGGCCGTTCTCGGTGGAGCCGAGCCGGTAGAGCGACGACCCCACCAGCCGGAACCGGCCGAGCGGTGCGCTCTCCGCCCACCCCGGCGCACCGACCGAGAAGCGCCCGGCGAGACCCCGACCGTCGAGGACGATCACGTCGAACTCCGCGTCGGTGTCCGTGTACGCCCGTGCGACGACGAGGAGCCGGCCCCCGAGGGGCTCCGCCAGCTGCACCTCGCCGAGAGCCGTCTCGCTGCGCAGCAACCACGAGCGACGGGCTCCCTGCCGGCCGGTGAGCGCGATCCTGATCTCGTTCCCGGTGCGGAGCACGACAACCTCGCCACCGCCGGGGAGGGAGCGGGCTGAGCGTCCCCGGACGCGCTGGGCGGCGGAGCTCGCGATCTCCCCTCCGGAGGTGACCGGCATCCACTGGTGTGAGGGCTGCTGCAGGACGACCGGGCCGTTCCGCCCCATCCGGATCTGGGATGCCGTGCGCTCAACGGTCTCGGTTCGTTCGAGCTCGCGACCGAACGCGTCGAACCGTCGCACCATCGGGGCCCCGCCAGGCCGGGTGACCGACTCCAGCACGTACAGGGAGCCGTCGGACGCGACCGTCATGTCGGCCAGCGACCCCGACACGGAGACGGGGATGCGGACCGGCGCCCTGCCCGCCCGATCCCACCGGAGAATGCGGTGCCGTGCCTCGTCGAGCAGGTAGACGGAGCCCGCGCGATCGACGTCGAACGCGGTGGCTCCGATCGGCGCCAGGTTCCGGCCCGCTTCGAGCCCGACGTCGTCCCGTCCGGTGCCCCACGACGCGGACGCCACCCGCGCGTCGGCGCGGCGAGCCCGGCCGAAGGCGTGCGCACCGAGATCCACGACGACGGGATCCGCGAGCCGGAGGCTCCGGTGGGGTGCGGTTGCACCCCCTGGTGGGACGACGACCGAGGCCCCGGTCCCGGCCCGGAGCTCCGCGTAGTACTCGAGCCCGTCCCGGGATGCGGCTAGGGACTCCGGGACGACCGCGGCGAGCCGCGCCCCCTCGGATGACGAGACCTTCTTCAGCGGGACGGCCTCGAACGAGGACTGGCGACCCGTACGGACGAACGCCGTGCCTTCGACCTCGCAGCCGGCGCCGTCCGCCTGCTCGGAGACGCAGAACGCGTCGTAGGAGAGCTGCACGTCCTCCCCGGCGAGGGTGAGGAGCGGCGGGAGGTGGGTCGCCTCCAGCGCCGGTTGCGACTCGGGTGGCGAGTCACCTGCGAGCTTCGCGCCGGCGACGGCCGCCGAACCGGCTGCCAGCCCTACCAGTGCGCCGAGCATCGCTGCGAGGCGTGCGGGCGGCACGAACCGGCGAACGTTCATCGGGGCTCCTTGTTAGCTGACCCGACAACGGTAGCGCGAGCTGCGCTCGTCGTTCGCCGTCGCGGCGAATCGTGGCGGTTCGGTGACTGTCTCTCGACGCTTCGGCGTCGAGAGCGCTCAGCGCCGCGAGGGCACGCGAACGAGCTCGCGCTGCAGCCGCCGGCTGCGCTTCGCGACGTGATCCCGCAGCCTCTGGGGCTCGAGCACGGTGGTCTCGCCGTGGTCGGCGAGGACTTCGGACAGGATCCAATCCTCCGTCTTGTACGGGACCTCCGCGATCGCGGACCCGTCGGTCAGCGCGCGGGCACCCCGCTCGAGCTTCCAGCGGGCGATCGCGGGGGAGTGGAGAAGGCGAGCCACGCGAGGGTTCCGCAGGTACGAGGGGTCGAAGCCGTCTCTCGGCTCGAAGCGCTCGTCGGAGAGCCGCGCCGAGCGCATCCGGTCGAGCCTGAACGTCCGGGCGGCGTCGACCGTGCGGTCCCAGGTGTGGACGCGCCAGACGGGCAGCTCGCGCTCGATGGTGTACGGCTCGACCATGCGCAGGGTCGGGCTCTCCTCGCCGTCCTTCAGGTACTCGATCTCGACGACGAGCCGCTTCTCCGCACCCTGGCTCAGCGCCTTGACCAGCGCCTCCTCGTCCGAGGCGACCCGTGGCTCCGGCGTGCCGGCGAGATCGAAGCGCCCGAAGGTCTCCTCGAGCTTCTTCCGCACGCGCCGGAGTGGGGTGTGGGCCTCGGCTGCGATCGTCGGGCCCACGTACTCGATGGCGAGGCGAATCGCGCGGGCCTCGAGGGGCGTGAGCTTGGGCGGTCGCCGGAAGACGTCTCCGTACAGCTCCTTCTCCACACGCACGGCGTCACCATCGTGCTCGGCGTAGACCGCATAGCAGCCGCCGCCGAAGTTGAC
>CAZMUG010000023.1:0-2987 GCA_964569165.1 uncultured Gaiellales bacterium | reverse complement strand
GGGATCGAGAAGCGTGCCGCGAGCTCCGGCGCGGCGAGCACTGCCGACCGCTCCTCGCCGCACGCTGCGAGCAGGTGGGCGAGCAGCGACTGGAGCACGCCGAACCGCTCCGGCGCGACCGGCCCGGACGGGCGCTCCGGCAGCGGTTGCCGGGGGTCGGAGCGCTTGAGGCCGGCGACATCCGGCGCCGGCCCGTCGTGGGCTGCGACGATGCGCGTGAGCGCGTCGGACACGGCCTCGACGAGCTCGTCGGGCTCGAGGGGGACCGCCCGGCCGTTCTGGCGCAGGACCCAGCCCGCCAGGAGGCCCACGTTGGAGAAGTCCGTCTCGAAGATGCCGTCGTCCACCGTTCCCGCGTCGGCGAGCGTGCGCTCGACCCACCAGGCGGTGTCGCCGGACACCGCGATCCTCGCCCGCCCGACGGTGTCCCCGATCTGCCACGGCCGCGGTATCCGGTGCGCGTCGACGTCGAAGTCGGCGGGAATGCGGAAGTCGCGCTCCCGCCTCGTCGCGAATCGGATGTCACCGCGGATTCGCGACACCTTGAACGTCCGCACCTGGCTCCGGTCGAGATCCTGTCCGACGGCGTACCAGTTCCCGTCGTCGAGGCGGAGCGCGTACGGGTTCAGCGTGCGCTCGGTCGGGCGGGTGCGCCGCGGGCTCCAGTAGCCGAACTTCACGGTCCGCTGCTTGGAGATCGCAGACTCGAGCTTCGCCAGGCGGCCGGCGAGCTCCGGAGAGTAGTCGGGAGCGTTGACGCGGACGCGCCCGGCGGTCTCCGTCGGGGGCTCCGGGAACCCGGCACGTCCGAGGGCGAGGTTCTGCAGGGCGAGCCGCAGCGGCTCCGCGTAGGCGAACTTGCCCTCGAGGTAGTACAGGGCCGTCTGCAGGGCCGCGAGCTCGTCGTCGTCGAGCTCGAGCCGGTCGAGGAAGTAGTGCTCCGAGCGGAGCGTGTACAGCTCCTCGCCCGTGAACTCGTCGCGTTGCGACTGGAGGGGAACGCCGAGCGCGGTGAGCTCGGCGCGGTCGGAGTAGAACCGGCGCGCGAACGCCTCGTCCGACATCTCGCTGTAGCCCTCGACGTTGGACTTCACGTCGCGTGCGGTCAGCAGCCGACGCTCGGCCATCAGGAACGCGACGAGGGAGAGCTGCCGGATCAGCTTGTCGGCGTCGTGCGACATCGCCGCCCGAGCTTACCGCCCGGCTGCGGGTCGGGCCCGGGCGTTGCCCGGAGTGTGCGGGAAATCGTTACGCGGCGACGACCGCTGAGGCCTCGAGGTGCTGGTGCGACGGGCAGTAGTCGCGTCCCGGGAGCGGCGTTCGCTGGCAGGCCTTGCCCTTGCGCGTGGTCGCGTGGCACCGGGCGACACCGCCGTCGAGGAGCCCCGCCTCGACCTGCTGCTCCACGAAGGTGGTAGCGGCGCCGACGCCCTCCTTCACCGACCAGGCGACCTGCGCCTGCGCGGTGATCGGGAAGTAGCGGCGGATGTCGGCGAAGAGGGCCCGATCCGGCCGTGCGAAGTAGTGGGGGTCGTCGGCGAGGCGCATCATCGTCCGCTCGCACTCTGCGAGCACCAGGCGGCGGTAGGCGAGCTGGGTCTCGCGGGCGGCGTACGGGTCGATCAGGTCCTTGATCGAGCGGTAGATCGCTCGCGAGTATTGATACATGCAGGAGCGCAACTGGGCTGTGCTGTCGTTCACGCGTCCCGCCCGTCGTCTCTTGAAATCCCGCTCGTCATGCGAAATGTGACGAAGCACACGCTCCGTGAGCGCAGTGTAGCGGCTTTCGCCCGATGTTACAAAGTGTCGGACGAGCGTCGCCTGTCCGGAAAACGCGCCGGTCAGGCCACCACGTGGCGGACGACGGCCGTCTTCGACGCCTTCCTCGCCGGCTCGAGCGCGCTCGTCGCCTCGGCCTCGGAGCCGTAGACGCCCGAGAAGACCACCCAGAAGCCGGGATGGAGGCTCGCGAAGCTCGACGAGTCGAGGACGCCGACCTCCGGCAGCCCTCTCGCCCGGGCCTGCTTGGCGCGGGCATCCGCGGCCCTGCGGCCCCCGGTCTGCGGGTACGAGGCCAGGACGACGGTCCACCCGTCGGTGCCTGCCGGCCAGCCCGCCACGCTTCCGGCCACGCCGTCGTCGGGCGAGGGGAGCGTCTCGGGCCCCGAGACGGTCACGAAGCCCCCCATCGCCGTCGTCAGGCCCTCCGGGGAGTCGGTGCCGCCCGTCGCTGCCACGGCGGCCACGCCACCGAGCACCGCCACGGCGCCGGCGAGCAACGCGCGGGGCCACCACCTCGGGCCGGTGCCGGCCCCCGTTCCCCCGAGGCCGGTGAGGCGCGCGCCGCACGCGAGGCAGTACTCCTGACCCCGGGCCGCGGGCTCGCCGCAACGGGGGCATGGGCTCATCGCGCCGGATCGGCAGCCGCCGTGCGCGACGGGGTGCCGCCCACCGGGCGGCCGCACGTCGCGCAGAAGTGGGCGCCGAGGAGGAGCGGAGAGCCGCAGATGCAGACGGCGCCGCCGCCGCCCCGGCGAAGGCGCGCCGTGCCGTCGAGGAGGGCGTCGATCTCCTGGACGCGCACCTCCACGGCGACGAGCTCGGCGCCGCGCTCGACGACGAGCTCGGCGTTGAAGCGGTCGCGCTTGTACATCTCGAGCGTCAGCCCGCCGAGGTCGCGAAGCCGCTCCTCCCGCATCTCGAGCAGCGCCTTGCGCTCTCGCTTCAGATCGCGTGCTGGCGGGACGACGTAGACGTGGTCCGCCTTGTCGGACGCGTGCGTGCTGGAGGGCTCCTCGGTCACGGCGTCAGCCTAGAGCTGGAGGACGACGAGGCGCTCCTCCGTCATCTCCCGGACGGCGTACGCAGGGCCCTCGCGTGTGTTGCCTGAGTCCTTGATGCCGCCGTACGGCATCTGGTCGGCACGGAAGGTCGGCGCCTCGTTGACGGTGACGCCGCCGAACTCGAGCTCGCGTGCGGCGCGAAGG
>CAZMUG010000022.1:0-24518 GCA_964569165.1 uncultured Gaiellales bacterium | reverse complement strand
GGCTCGCTCCTCGAGCGCCTGCTCGCGCGGCCCGAGCGGGCAGGGCGGCCCTTCCGCAAGCTCGCCCTGGCTGCGCGGCTCGTCGACGGCGGCTCCTGGCGGCGCGTGACCACGCTCCGCGACGCCACCGCGGAGCTGCCGCGCCTGCGTGCCGCTCTCGGGCCGAAGCTGGCCGAGCTCCCGGCGCCGATCGTCGAGCTGCGCCTCGAGGCGGTCGAGCTCGCGGAGCACACGGGTCAGCAGCTGGCGCTCGTCGAGCCCGCCGGGGAGGAGGCCACGAGCCGGCTGAGGGAGGGTCTCCGGCAGGTGCGTGCGAGCACGGGGACCGGGTCGGTGTGCGCAGTGGTGGAGGTTGCGCCGTGGTCGCGGGTGCCGGAAGCGCGAGCGCTGGTCGTTCCGCGGGACGTCTGAACGCGCCGCGGCCCGCGCTCGTCGAGACCGGGCCGGGCGGGGCGCCGAGGGTCGTGAACCGCGAGCAGGTGATGCTCGTACGGGAGGAGTGGCGCGTCGTCGACCGCTGGTGGACGGAGGAGCCGGTCGACCGGCGCTACTTCGAGGTCGTCCTCGAGAGCGGCCGCAACGTCTGCGTGTACCGCGACGTGGAGGCCCGCTGCTGGTTCACCCAGCGGGCGTGAGCGAGTGGTCCTGGTTGACCGCCTCGTAGGCGAGACCTTCCCATTCGTCGGCGCACCCGGCGGGCACGACCACCCACTGCCGGAAGTGCTCGCCTCTCCCGGAGGGGTCGAACAGGTGGGCTCCGGAGATCGAGAGCGCCCGGGCGTGCGTCTCCGGGTCGGTCAGCTTGAAGACCATCGCGCGCTCCTGCCGCGTAAAGCCGGCGACGACGCGGCCCGAGCGCTTCAGGCACGGCATCCCGAAGACCGCGGAGCGCCGGACGTCCGGGCGCCAGGCCGTGAGCGCGTCGCAGATGTCGTCGTAGCGGGCGCGCGCGTCCACGGGTCAGGCGTCGAGGACGTCGAGCTGCTCGAAGGCCACGTCCGGCCCCCTGGCGCCGAGCTCCGAGAGGTGTGCGACCACGGCCGCCTCCGGGTGGAGGCCGCCGTCCTCGGGCGGGTCGTGCTGGTCGAAGCCGGGATTCCGGCCGCGCATGTAGTCGGCGAAGCCGCACGAAGGTGTGTGGACGTTGAAGCAGCGCGCGAAGTCGGCGCTGTCGTTGTCGAACCCGTGGACGACGCCGGGGGGAAGGACGAGGAGCGTCCCGGCGGAGAGCGCACGCGAGCCGTCGCGGAGGTGGAACGTGAACTCGCCCTCGAGGACGAGGAATGCGTCCGCGTGGTGGAGGTGGACGTGCGGCTGCGCGCCGCGCTCGCCCGGGCCGTAGTGAAACTCCGAGACCGTGAGCTCGTCCGCCTCCAGGAGGACGGTGGCACGTCTGCCCGGGCGGTCGGTGATCCTCTCTCCCTCGTCTCCTCCCGCGCGACGGACGAGGACCTCGCGGCTCGCGCCCCTCTCGACCCGGAGGTGGAGGAGGCGGGCGGGCCGGCTCCCCGCGACGAGGGTATGGGCGACACCCGCGGGCACGAACGCCCACGTGTCCCGGTCGAGCGAGCGGTCGCCGTCCTCGAGCCGGAGCGTGATCTCGCCGTCGAGGACGAGGAAGGCGCCGGCACCGGAGCCGTCGTCCGGAAGCGGAATGCTCACACCGGCCGGCACCGGGATCTCCTCCGCGCGGAATCCCGCGGTGGCTGCGGTGAGCATGGAGCACCAGCCTAGTGCCCGGCTACGTCGAGCTCCACTGCCACTCGGCGTACTCCTTCCTCGACGGCGCGTCGCAGCCGGAGGAGCTCGCCGTGCGGGCCGCGGAGCTCGGGTACGAGGCGCTCGCGCTCACCGACCACGACGGTCTCTACGGGTCGCTCGAATTTGCGCACGCGGCGAAGGCGCTCGGCGTCCGGCCGATCACCGGTGCGGAGGTCACGCTCGACGGCGGAGCCCACGTCACGCTGCTCGTCGAGTCGAGGCGGGGGTATGCGAACCTGTGCCGCCTCCTCACGGCTGCACACGCGGGGACGCGCCGCGCGGGCCACGAGGACCGCGAGCCGCTGCCTCCGTCGGTCCCGCTGGAGACGGTCGCCGAGCTCTCGAATGGCCTCGCCTGCCTCTCCGGGTGCGCACGCCGCGGGCTCGGGCTCCTCGACCCGAACGGAGCCGCTCGTCTCGCGGACGCGTTCGGACGCGACCACTTCTACGTCGAGCTCCAGCGGCCGTTCGAGCGGGGGGACCGGCGCCGGCACGGGCTCCTTCGCGACCTCGCAGAGCACCTCGGCGTGGAGACGGTCGCGACCGGCGACGTCCACGCGCACCACCCGCGGCGCACGCTGCTCCAGGACGTCCTCGTCGCCATCCGCTGCAGGACCTCGCTCGAGGGCTCGGAGCCCGAGCGGCGCGGGAACCGGGAGAGCTATCTCCGCCCGCCCGAGGAGATGCTCGAGCGCTTCTCCTTCGACCGGGCGGCTGCCGAGCGGAGCGCGCTCCTCGCCGAGCGGCTCGAGTTCGACCTCACCGGGGAGCTCGGGTACCGCTATCCCGACTTCTCGGGCGGCGGTGAGCCCGCGATCCGCCAGCTTGCAGGCATCTGCCACGCTGCGCTCGACGATCGCTATCCCGCGAGTTACCAGCTGTTACAAGGCCGGGCACGCGCTCGTCTCGAGGACGAGCTCGCGCTCATCGACGAGCTCGGCCTCGCGGGCTTCTTCCTCCTCCACCACGAGGTGCTCGAGCTTGCCCGCGAGTGCGCGAGCGAGGTGCGCGGCATCGACTCGCCTCGTTCCTTCCTGCCACCCGGGCGGGGGCGGGGAAGCTCGGTCGGCTCCATCGTCTGCTACCTCACGGGGCTCTCGCACGTCGACCCGGTCTCGAACGAGCTCTCGCTCGGCCGCTTCCTCAACCGCGAGCTGGCGGCCGTGCCGGACATCGACCTCGACTTCCCGCGCGACATCCGTGAGAAGCTCATCGTCCGCGTCACCGAGCGCTACGGGCGCGAGCACGCTGCGCTCGTCGCGAGCTTCGCCACCTACCGCTCGCGCGGCGCGATCCGCGACGTGGGGAAGGCGCTCGGCCTCCCGTTCGCCGAGCTCGAGCGGCTCGCGCGACTCTCGGACGGCTGGGATGCGCAGCGCGTGGGGGAGGAGGTCGCAAGGCTGCCCGACGGCGAGCGCAAGCTCGAGTCGCGGCGCTGGCGTGCCTTCGCCTGGCTGACCGGCGAGATCGCGAGGCTGCCGCGGCACGTCTCGCAGCACCCGGGCGGGATGGTCGTCTCGACGCGTCCGCTCGTCGAGCTCGTCCCCGTGCAACCCGCTGCGATGGCAGGCCGTCAGCTCTGCCAGTGGGACAAGGACTCGTGCGCGGACGCGGGCTTCCTGAAGATCGACCTGCTCGGCCTCGGGATGCTCTCGGCGGTCGAGGACTGCGTTGAGCAGATCGCGCGCGTGCACGGCGAGGTGATCGACCTCTCGCGCATCCCCTTCGACGACCCCGAGGTGTACGAGGACATCCGGCGCGCGGACACGATCGGCGCGTTCCAGATCGAGAGCCGCGCGCAGATGCAGAGCCTCCTGCGGACGAAGCCCGAGAACCTCGACGACATCACCGTCCAGGTCGCGCTCGTGCGGCCGGGGCCGATCCAGGGGAAGGCGGTGCACCCGTACATCGATGCGCGGGAGAAGCTGCGTGCAGATCCCGGGTACGTATGGCCGGTGGACCACGAGCTCCTGCGCGAGCCGCTTCGCTCGACCTTCGGCGTCGTCGTCTTCCAGGACCAGGTGCTCGAGGTCGCGATCGCGCTCGCCGGCTTCACCGTGGGGGAGGCGGAGGGGCTGCGGCGGGCCATGAGCCGGAAGCGGAGCCACGACGCGCTCGAGGCCTACCGCGGGCGGTTCGTCGCCGGCGCGGCCGGAAAGGGCGTGGACGCGGAGATCGCGGACCGCGTCTTCGACAAGCTCGTCGGCTTCTCCGGGTTCGGCTTCCCGAAGGCGCATGCGGCGGCATTCGGCCTCCTCGCCTACCAGTCGTCGTGGCTGCGGCGCCACTACGCGGCCGAGTTCCTGTGTGCGCTCCTGAACGCGCAGCCCATGGGCTTCTATCCCCCCGCGACGCTCGTCCGGGATGCCCAGCGTCGGGGAGTGGAGGTTCTGCCGGCGGACGTCAACCTGAGCGGTGTACGGGGTCAGGTCTTGCATTCCGACACGCAGTGTCGGAATGCAAGACCTGACCCCGCTCCTGCCGTCCGCGTCGGCCTCGCGTGCGTCAGCTCTGTTGGCAGGGACGACGCGGAGGCACTCGTCCACGAGCGCGAGCTACACGGGCCCTTCGCTGACGTGGCAGATCTCGCCCGCAGGACCCGGCTCTCACGCGAGGGCCTCGAGGCGCTCGTGAAGGGCGGGGCCTGCGACGGCTTCGACCGCCCGCGCCGCGAGCTCCTCTGGGAGGTCGGACTCGCCTTCCGTGAGCGTACGGTGCCGGGAACGGACGGCGAGGTAAGGCAACTCCCGCTGGCACTCGAGCCGACTGCCGAGACGCCGGCACTCCGGGCGCAGACCCGCTGGGAGAGGATGCTCGCCGACTACCGGTACACGGACATGTCGATCGAGGAGCACCCGCTCGCCCTGCTCCGGCCACACCTTCCCGCGGGGACGCTCTCCAGCATGGAGCTGATGGAGCAGCGGCATGGTCGACGGGTGGCGTTCGCGGGGATGACGGTTGCGCGGCAACGACCGTCCACAGCGAAGGGCATCGTCTTCATGCTCCTCGAGGACGAGCACGGCCAGGTGAATCTCGTCGTGCCGGCCGACGTCTACGACCGTCACCGATCGACCATACGCGCAGAGCCACTCGTTCTCGCGCACGGACGCTACGAGCGGATCGGCGACAACCGGAGCGTCCTCGTCTCCGAGCTCGAATCCCTCGGGTCACTGGCGCGGAGGGCAGCCGAGAGCGATGCGGTCTGGGAATCGCTTCCGCGGCCTCATTCCTTCGGCAGGCGCTAATCAGTCGTCGACGAAGCTCGCGAGCCGGCCGAAGCGCTTACGGGCGGCCCGGTCGAAGGTTGCACGGTATTCGTCCCCCGTCGGGACTCCGAGTGTCGCTGCAAACCCCTCGCGTACGTCGTGGAGGCGCTCGCCGATCGCGTCCACGACGAGCTGGTAGTCGCCGTAGAGCTCCTCGGAATCCTCGGCGGACGCGTTCGTCCAGGCGGAATCGGCCGCGGCCGCTTCCCGAAGCAGCGCGGACTCGTCGGTCGCGAACAGGTCGAGCTGACGCGCGACGAGCTCGTCGAAGCGGCGTTTCCGCAGCATCAGGCGAGCTCGCGGTAGAGCTCGACGTGCGCCCGCGCCGACTCCTCCCAGGTGAGCTCGGCGCGCGCGCGCTCTGCCCCCCTGCGCGCAGCGGCGAGCGCGTCGGTGTCGTGGAGAAGCCGGTCCAGCGCGGCTGCCATCGCATCGACGTCTCCCGGGGGCACGACGGCGCCCGCCTCGAAGCGGCCGACGAGCTCTCCGAGGCCTCCGATGTCGTAGACGATCGCTGGAACGCCGGCGCCCAGGGTCTGGAGGAGCGCGCCCGAGAGGTCGATCTCGGCGCGGTAGGGGAAGAGCCCCACGGTCGCCTCGGACAGTGCGCGCCGGAGCTCCGACGCCGGCAGGTAGCCGAGCCGCCACTCCGCGCGGTCACCCGCTGTCCTCTGCAACCCCTCGAGCGGCACGCGCGGGTCACCGACAACGAGAAGGCGGGCGCCGGCCACGCCCAGCACGGCCTCGACTGCATCCTCGGTTCCCTTGTACGGGCGGATGAGCCCGAGGCAGAGAGCTGTCCGGCCGTCGTCCTTGCGTGCCACTTCGGAGCGGAACGCCGGGTGGGGAATCACGCGCAGGCGCTCGGCCGGGACGCCGAACTCCCGGAGCTGGCCGTGCCCGCGCTCGGAGTGGACGACGATCCGGTCGAAGCGGTCGAAGATCGTCCTCCAGAGCGATGTTCTCGATGCCGTTCGGCGCGGGATGATGTCGTGGGCGGTGAAGACGGCCGGGGCCCGCGGCCGGAAGAGCCAGCGGTCCGCCTCGACCGCGCCGAGCCACTGGACATGGAGGACATCGGGCTTCAGCGTCGCAAAGCGCGCCATTCCGAGCGGGTGCTCGAGCGCCTTCACTGCGAGCCGAAGCCGCGTGGAGCCCATCCGGGACGAGAGCGGGTAGAACCACTGGCGGGCCACGTACCCCTCCGGCGCAGCGACCTCCCCGAAGCGAAACCGGGACGTGACGAGCTCGACCTCCAAACCAGCGCGCGCCAGGGCGGCCGCGAGCGAGCGGTCGTACGGCGGCGTGTAGGCGGGTGGGTCGGCGATCACGACGCGCACCCCCCGAACGTTAATCCGGTGTCAGACACCGATACGTGTCAAGGGGCCGCAGTGCCAACTTCGTGCCGACTCACCCACAGCCCACGTCCGTGCTACAGCCCGTTCGAGCACCACCGACATGGATCGAACGGCCGTCTCCGACCGATCTGGACAGTCAGCCGGTGTCTGACACCGCCGGCGCGGCGACCCGCGGCCCCAATCTGCAGAATCTCACACGTGACCGCTGCCGAGGCCCGCGCGCAGTTCCCGGTGCTGGAGCGGTACGCGTACCTCCAGGCCGGGAGCGTCGGGCCGCTCGCCCGGGGAACGATCGACGCGATGCGCGCCGAGGAGGAGCGGGGTCTCCGGGAGGGTCGGGGCAGCGCGGCGCAGTTCGAGCGGATCCTCGTCCTGCGCGAGGAGCTCCGCGAGGATCTGGCTGCGCTCGTCGGCGTGTCCACGGAGCAGATCGCGCTCACGGCGTCCACCACGGACGGTTGCAACATCGTCCTCGCGGGGCTCGACCTCGGGCCGGGTGACGAGGTGATCACGACGACGGACGAGCACTTCGGGCTCCTCGGCCCGCTCCACGAGTCCGGTGCTCGGGTCGTCGTCACCCCGCCGGACGTCGAGCGGATCGTCGCAGCGGTCACCCCGCGGACGCGGCTGCTCGCGGTCTCGCACGTCCTGTGGACCACGGGACAGATCCTGCCGGTGGAGGAGCTGAAGGCCCGGACCGGGCTTCCCGTGCTCGCCGACGGTGCCCAGTCGGTCGGGGCGATCCCGGTCGACGCATCGGCTCTCGACTACTACACGATCTCGGGGCAGAAGTGGCTGTGCGGGCCGGAGGGGACGGGCGCGCTCGTCGTCGCAGGCCCCGAAGGGCTGCGCGTCGCGCGGCCGAGCTACCTCGCGCAGCAGGCCTACGAGGTCGACGGAAGCTACGTACCGCGTGCGGGCGCCCGGCGCTTCGACCCGAACCTGACGCCGAACGCGCACGTAGCGGGGCTGCGCGCGGCGCTGGCCGCCCGGCCCGAGTGGGCCTTCGAGCGCGCCGCCGGCCTGGCCACACGCTTCCGGGAGACCCTGGCCGACGCGGGGCTCGACGTCGTCCTCCCCGACGACCGGGCAACGCTCGTCGCCTGGCGGGTACCCGTGGAGGAGTCGGCCGCAGTCGTCGCGCGGCTGGGCGAGGCCGGCGTGATCGTGCGCGATCTTCCGGGCCGCGGGCTCGTACGCGCGTCCGTCGGGTGGTGGAACGACGAGAGCGACCTCGAGCGGCTCCTGCAGGGCCTGCAGGCGTGAGTCGGAGTCACCGGGCGGTGGATCGGCCGCGGTCGATGCATCGGCGCACGGCCCATGAGCTGCGGAGACTCCGTCCGACCCTCGGGCTCGTGGCCGGCGACGGCCCCCGGGCATGCGGGAGGACGCCGAGGCGCTCGCCCGCGCGCCCGACGCATCGGGCGTCGAGCACCAGATCCTCGCTCGTCTACGCCGTCGCCCGGCGCCGCCCGGCGCCGCTTCTTCGACCCGACGCACGACGAGCTCGCCGCCGGGCCCGAGGGAGGCCTGGAACCGCGTCCTCGGCCTCCTCCGACGCTACTCCTGAGCTTCGCCCGCGGCGGTCCGGAGGCCGAGCTCGGCCCCGATCGGCCGGAGCGCGGCGATGACGTTCGCGATGTGCTCGTCGAGCTCGAGCCCGATGAGCTCCGCGCCCGCGTACACCTCGTCGCGATGCACGCCGGCGGCGAACGACGGCTGCTTCAGCTTCTTCCTCACCGACCTCGGCTCGAGGCCGTCGAGCCCGGTCGGCCGGACGAGCCCGCAGGCGTGCACGAACCCGGAGAGCTCGTCGCACGCGAACAGCGTCTTCTTGAGCTGCGTGTCGCGCGGCAGCGCCAGGTGCTCCGCGTGCGAGAGGACCGCCTCGATCAGCTCCTCCGGGTACCCCTCCTCACGCAGGATCGGTGCGCCGTCCTGGGGATGCTCGTCCAGCGTGGGGTGGATCTCGTAGTCGAAGTCGTGGAGGAGCGCGGCCGCCCGCCAGTACTCCTCGTCCTCGCCCCAGAGGCGCGCGTAGAAGCCGACGGACGCCTCCACCGCGAGGGCATGCCGCAGGAGCGACTCGCTCTGCGTGTACCGCGTGAGCGTTGCCCACGCTCGCTCCCGGGTCGGCCGCACCGCGCAGTACGATAGCCGCCGCTGTTGGAGAGCCGGCTCACGCAGAGGACGGTCGCGCCCTACGGGACGTGGTCGTCTCCGATCACGGCCCGCATGGTCGCCGAGGCCGGCGCCCGCCTGTCCATGCCGTGGCTCGCGGGGGACACCGTGTGGTGGCTGGAGGGGCGCGCTGCGGAGGCGGGCCGCGTCGTGCTCGTGCGGAAGCGGGACGGAGAGGGCCCGGTCGATGCCGTCCCGGCACAGTTCAACGTGAGGACGTCGGTCCACGAGTACGGAGGCGGCGCGTACTGCATCCACGGCGAGACCGCCTACTTCTCGAACTTCGAGGATCAGCGGCTCTACCGGATGGAGCCCGGCAGCGAGCCGGTCCCGATCTCGCCCGATGTCGAGGACCGGCGCCACCGCTACGCCGACGGACGCGTGACCCCCGACGGCTCGCTCTGGATCGGGGTGCGGGAGCGGCATGCGGCGAGCGATCGGTCGGCCGACGTCGTAAACGAGCTCGTCGCGATCCCGACCGACGGCTCGTCGACCCCCGAGGTGATCGCGTCGGGGAGAAGCTTCTACGCGGCCCCGCGCATCTCGCCCGACGGGTCCCGCCTCTGCTTCCTCGCGTGGGACCTCCCGTGGATGCCGTGGGACGGGTGCGAGCTTCAGGTCGCCGCTCTCGGCGGTGACGGGCGCCTCTCGGAGGTCACCCACGTGGCCGGCGCCGACGGTGAGGAGTCGATCTGGCAGCCCGAGTGGAGCCCCGGCGGCGATCTCGTGTTCGCGAGCGATCGCAGCGGCTGGTGGAACCTCGAGCGCATCCGGGGCGGGGAGCGGAGCGTGCTCCACGCGTCCGAGGCGGAGTTCGGGTACCCGGCCTGGACGTTCGGCTCCCGCTCGTTCGCGTTCCTCGGCGACGGGCGAATCGTCTGCGCGTACGACCACGACGGCCTCACGAGCTTCGGGCTCCTGGATCCCGAGGGCGGTGGCCTCACCGAGCTCGACATCGGCCTCGACGCGCTCGCCGGCTCCACGCACGTCGCCGCCGAGGGCACGCAGATCGTGCTGAGCGCCGGGTCGGCCACGACTCCGAACCGGCTCGTCCGCATCGACGCGGAGACGGGTGCAACGGAGGTGCTCGCCACGAGCTCGGCGCGGACGTTCGACCCGGCGTCCGTCTCGAGCCCCCGCGCCATCGAGTTCCCGACGGAGGGCGGGCTGACGGCGCACGCGTTCTTCTACCCGCCGACGAATCCCGCGTTCGAGCCCCCCGAGGGCGAGCTGCCCCCGCTCGTCGTGATGAGCCACGGCGGCCCCACCGGCAACGCCACCGCGATCTTCGACCTCGAGACGCAGTTCTGGACGAGCCGAGGCTTCGGCGTCGTGGACGTGGACTACGGGGGCTCGACGGGATACGGCCGCGCATACCGCGAGCGCCTGAACGGGCAGTGGGGTGTCGTGGACCTCCAGGACTGCGTGAACGCCGCGCGCTTCCTGGTCGAGCAGGGTGAGGCCGATGCGCGCCGAGTCGTCATCAGGGGCGGAAGCGCGGGGGGCTACACGACGATCTGCGCGCTGACCTTCACGGACGGATTCGCCGCGGGCGCGACGTACTTCGGCATCGCCGACCTCGAGCAGTTCGGAGGAGGGGAGACGCACAAGTTCGAGCTCCAGTACGAGCACACGCTCGTCGGGCCGTACCCCGAGGGCGCCGCCGTCTACCGGGAGCGGAGCCCCATCCACTTCGCGGATCGCATCTCCACCCCGATGCTCGTGCTGCAGGGCGAGGACGACCGGATCGTCCCGCCGACCCAGGCCGAGCTGATCGTGGCGGCCCTGCGGAAGCGCGGAGTCCCGCACGCGTACCTGCTCTTCGAGGGCGAGGGGCACGGGTTCCGGAAGGCGGAGAACATCGCCGCGTCGCTCGACGCCGAGCTCTCGTTCTACGCCCAGGTGCTCGGGTTCGAGCCGGGGGACGACGTGCCGAAGCTCCGGATCGAGCACCTCCCGGACGCGCCGGCCGAGGGAGCCCGTGCAGGCCACGAGTAGCATTGCCACCGCCATGCAGTCCTTCGTCATCGAGGGTGGGCAGGCGCTCTCGGGGTCGGTCCGGGCGTCGGGAAACAAGAACGCGGCGCTGCCGATCCTCGCGGCCTGCGTGCTCGCGTCGGAGGAGATCCTCCTCACGAACGTCCCGCGGATACGCGACGTCGAGACGATGGTGGAGCTCCTCGCCGACATCGGCGCCGACGTCGACTGGGTCGGGCCGAACGAGGTCCGCATCGACGCCGCGAACGTCACGAAGACCGACCTCGACGCCGGTCTCGCACGCGAGATCCGGGCGTCCTTCCTCCTCGCGGGCCCGCTGCTCTCGCGCCTCGGAAGCGTCACCGTGCCGCCTCCCGGAGGCGATGTCATCGGCCGGCGCCGTCTCGACACCCACGTCCACGCGTTCGCCGCGCTCGGCGCCGCGTTCGAGGTGGACGGCGTCTACCACCTCTCCGCGAGCGAGCTCGTCGGGACGAGGATGTACCTCGACGAGGCATCGGTCATGGGCACGGAGAACGCGATCATGGCCGCCGTCCTCGCCCGGGGCGAGACCGTCCTCGGCAACGCGGCGTGTGAGCCGCACATCCAGGACCTGTGCCGCTTCCTCGTCGCGCTCGGAGCGGACATCACCGGAATCGGCTCGAACGTGCTCCACATCCGCGGTGTGGAGGAGCTCGGAGGCACCGAGCACCGCATCGGCCCGGACCACATCGAGGTGGCGAGCTTCGTCGGCCTCGCCGCGGCCACCGGCGGCGAGGTCGTCGTCACGGACATCGAGCCGGACGACCTCATCTCGATCGTCCCGGCGTTCCGGAAGCTCGGCATCGAGATGGACGTCTCCGAGACGAGCGTGCGCGTCCCGGCGGGCCAGGACCTCCACGTGGAGGACGACTTCGGCGGGCAGATCCCGAAGATCGACAGCGGCGTGTGGCCCGCCTTCCCCGCCGATCTGACCTCCATCGCGGTCACCGTCGCGACGCAGGCTCGCGGCACGATCCTCATCTTCGAGAAGATGTTCGAGAGCAGGCTCTTCTTCGTGGACAAGCTCGTCTCGATGGGCGCGCGGATCATCCTCTGCGACCCGCACCGCGTCGTCGTCTCCGGCCCGGCGAAGCTCTACGGCGAGCGCCTCGAGAGCCCCGACATCCGGGCGGGGATGGCGATGCTGATCGCCGCGCTCTGCGCGGAGGGCACGTCCACGATCGGCAACATCCGCCAGATCGACCGCGGCTACGAGCGCATCGACGAGCGGCTACGCGCCCTCGGGGCGTCGATCGAGCGCAGCGAGCTGTGAGCTCGGCGGGCGCGGCCCAGATCTCTCTCGACGGTGGCTCGGCGACGAGCGTCGCAACCGGCGTCGCCGTGCTCGACCATCTCCTCGAAGAGCTCGCGGCCGCAGGCCGCTTCTCCCTTCGCCTCGAGCTCGCCCCCGACGAGCCGGAGGCCGAGGTCGGGAAGGCCGGGGCCGCGCTCGGCGTCGCGATCTCCGGCCTCCTCGCCGACCCGGGGGCTCCGGGGCGCGGCTTCGGAGCAGCCCCCGCCGACGAGGCGCTGGCCATGGTCGTCCTCGAGGCCTCGGCGCGGCCGCTCCTCGCGTCCAACGCCGACCTCAGCTCGACGCAGGCAGGAGGGCTGAGGACGGATCTCGCCGCCGCGTTCCTCGACGAGCTCGCGAGGTCGGCCGGCCTCACGATCCACGTTCGCCTCATCGAGGGCGAGAGCTCTGAGCACGTCCTGTCGGCGATCTTCAAAGCGCTGGGCCTCGCCCTCGCGAGCGCCTGCACGGCTTCCTAGCGAAAGGAGTGCACATGGCGGAGAAGGACGTCATCCGCACCGACGAGGCTCCCGGGCCGTTCCAGGGCGCTCCCTACAACCAGGCCATCCGGGTCGGCGACCTCGTCTTCGTCGCCGGCCAGCTCGGGATCTCGCCCGACACGGGGACGCTCGCCGGCGACGGGGCGGGCGAGCAGACGGAGCAGATCATGCGGAACCTGGGGGCGATCCTGGAAGCGGCCGGGAGCGGCCTCGACAGGCTGGTCAAGACCACCGTCTTCCTCATGGACCTCGCGGACTTCGGAGCCATGAACGAGGTGTACGCGCGGCATGTCGGCGAGCAGCCTCCGGCGCGCTCCACGGTGCAGATCTCGGGCCTCCCGAGCGGCGCCCTGGTCGAGATCGAGGCGGTCGCGCACCTGTAGGCCCGCGAGCGCCGTCCGGGGAGACGCGCGCCGGGCCCGCGACGGGGACCGCCACGGGTCGTCCCACATCCGGGACCTGGCGTGAGCGGACCGCGGCCCGGCGCGGAACGACCAGAATGGGGCCATGCGGGCGGAGCAGGTCGTCGCAACGCACGGCAACACCGACTTCGACGGGCTCGGTGCGATGCTCGCTGCCCGCCTGCTCTACCCGGGGTCGGTCGTGGCCGTCGGCGCGCTGAACCGGAACGTGCGTGACTTCTACCGCCTGCACGCGGAGGAGCTCTCCCCGATCGTCGAAGCCGGCCGTCTCGAGCTCGATGCCATCCGCCGGCTCGTCGTCGTCGAGGCCCGCCATGCCTCGCGGCTGGGCGAGCTCGAGCCCGTCGCGCTCGACCCCTCCGTCGAGAAGGCGCTCTTCGACCACCACGGCGAGGGAGAGCTCCCGGACTGGGTGGGCCCCGAGGCCGCCGTCCTCTCGACCGACGGCGCCCTCACGACCACGCTCGTGGGCATTCTCGCCGAGCGGGAGATCCGGCCGACGCCGCTGGAGGCGACTGCCTTCGCGCTCGGGATCCACGAGGACACCGGATCGCTCACCTATCCGACCACCACCCAGCGGGACGCCGACGCGCTCGCGTGGTGCCTCCGGCACGGAGCGCGCCAGGACCTCGTCGCCGAGTACCTGCACACACCGCTCGCGGCGCCCGAGCGCGCGCTCCTGCATGCCCTCGTCGACGCGCTCGAGCCCGTCGCTGTGGGTGGGGAGGAGCTGCTGCTCGCGGCAGTGAGCTGGCCCACGTACGTCGAGGGCGTGTCGAACCTCGCGCACAAGATCGTGGACCTGACGGATACCCGCTCGCTCGTGCTGCTCGTCGAGATGGACCGGCGCGTGTTCGCCGTCGTCCGCAGCCGGAGCGACCGCATCGATGCGGCTGCGCTCGCCGGGGCGCTCGGAGGAGGCGGGCACGCACAGGCGGCTTCCGCCATCGCCCGTCTGGGCCTCGCCGAGGCGAGGGAGACGGTCCTCGCGGCACTCGCGACCGCGCAGCCCGAGCCGCGCCGGGCGCGGGACGTGATGTCCACTCCCCCGCGGTCCGTCGCCCCGGACGACACCGGCCGTGCCGCGATGGTGCTCTGCCAGCGACACGGGCAGAGCGGGGTCTTCGTCGTCGAGTCCGGGCGCCTGGTCGGCAGCGTTAGCCGCGAGGATCTCGACCGGGCGATCGGGCACGAGCTGGCGCACGCGCCGGTCCGGGGGATCATGTCGAGTCGCGTCACGTCCGCGGGCGACGACGCCACGCTCGCGGAGCTGCAGGCGCTCGTGACCGCCGCCTCCGACGGTCGCGTGGCCGTCGTGCACGACCACGAGCTCGTCGGGGTCGTCAGTCGCGCCGACCTCCTGCGCGCTCTGGAGGGCGCCGAGCAGCTGCCCTCGACGGAGAGCACGAGCATCGCGTCCGAGCTGCGAGAAAGCCGGCGGCTGGGCCGGGTCGTGGAGGCGGTCGGCGCGCTGGGCGATCGCGCCGAGGGCGTGTACCTCGTGGGCGGGACGGTCCGGGACATCCTTCTCGGAGAGGAGAGCTTCGACCTCGACATCGCGGTCGAGGGCGACGCGATCGCCTTCGCGCGCGCGCTCGCGGGAGTGCTCGGCGGCCGCGTCACGCCCCACGAGAAGTTCGGGACCGCGGTCGTCTCGTACGGGGACGGCGAGCGCCTCGACGTCGTCACGACCCGCACGGAGTTCTACGACGCGCCGGGCGCCCTGCCGACGGTGGAGCGCGCCGGGCTCCGCGAGGACCTCTTCCGCCGGGACTTCACGATCAACGCCATGGCGGCCTCGCTCAGGCCCGCGGACTTCGGGCGGCTGGTCGATCCGTTCGGCGGGAAGGCCGATCTCGAGGCCGGCGTCCTGCGCGTGCTGCACAACCTCTCGTTCATCGAGGACCCGACGCGGATCTTCCGCGGCATCCGCTACGAGGCGCGCTACGGGCTCCGGCTCGAGGACCACTCGGCACGGCTCGCCCGGGGGTGCATCGAGATGGGGCTCGTGGGCGACCTCTCGTCCGCGCGTCTGCGCGACGAGCTCGTCCTCCTGCTCGAGGATCCGGGCGCCGCCGACGGGATTCGTCGGCTCGGCGAGCTCGGCGTCGACCGGGCGGTGCACCCGCACCTCCGGGGAGACGAGGAGGCGGCACGGCTCCTCACGCGCGCGCTCGAGCTCCGCAGGGAGCTCGGCATCGACGTGCCCGCCTGGCGGCTCGGCGTTGCAGCCCTCGCGCGCGAGCTGAGCGCCGACGAGGCGTACGACTGGCTCGAGCGGCTCCGCGTGCGAAAGCGGGACGTCGAGCGGATCGTCGGGGCGATCACCGTCGGGCCGCGAATGGCAGAGCGTCTCCGGGGCGAGCGCCTCGATCCCGCACAGATCGTCGCGCTCGCGGAGCCCTTCGCCCCCGACGGCCCGCTCTTCGCGCTCGCAGCCGGGGAGCAGCCGGCGCTCCGCGAGTACTTCGAGCGGCTGCGGAAGGTCCGGCTCGAGATCGACGGGGGCGACCTCGTCGCGCTCGGCCTGGAGGAATCGCCCAGGATCGGCGCCGTCCTGGCCGAGCTGCGGCGGCGAAAGCTGAACGGCGACCTCGACGGGCGCGACTCGGAGCTCGCAGCGGCCCGCGACCTCCTCGCGGCCGAGGAGAACGGGGCACCGTGACCGTCGCCTCCGCGTCGGCGATCGCCGAGCGCTACCGCCGCGTCCGCGACGAGGTCGGCCCCCGCGTGACCGTCGTCGTGGCCACGAAGTACGTGCCGGTCGAGGAGCTGGCGGCCCTCGTGGAGGCCGGAGTGGAGGTGGTGGGCGAGAACCGCGCACAGGACCTCGAGCGCAAGCACGCCGTCTACGGCGACGCCTTCCGCTGGCACTTCATCGGCCATCTGCAGTCGAACAAGGTGAAGGTCGTCAACAGGCTCTGCGAGCTCGTGCACTCGGTGTCCTCCGACTCGGCGGCGCGGCGCGTGGAGATCCCGGCTCTCGTCGAGGTGAACCTCTCCGGCGAGGAGTCGAAGTCGGGCATCGCGCCCGGGGAGATCGGCGGCTACGTCGCCCGCTACCCGCTCGTCCGGGGCCTGATGACGATGCCCCCGCTCACCGGGGACCCGGAGGCGTCGAGGCCGTACTTCCGGCGGCTGAGGGAGCTCGCCAGCGAGCACGGCCTGCCTGACCTCAGCATGGGGACGTCCCAGGACTACCGGATCGCGGCGGAGGAGGGCGCGACGCTCGTCCGCGTCGGGGCCGTCCTCTTCGACGAGCCGTCGGAGCCGACCCACTAGAATCGCGCGGTCATGGGGATGAGAGAGCTCTGGAGCAAGACCCTCGTCTACTTCGGGATCGCGGAGGACGACGAGTGGGACGACGACCTCGCGGAGACGAACGAGCACGTCGAGGACACGTACAGCCGGCGTGAGCGCCAGAACGTACGGCGCCTCCCCAGCGCCACCGAGCCGGACCCGTGGGCGTCGTCGGAAGAGGCGCCGCCGCCCAGGCGCGAGCAGCGCTCGTCGCGGCTTCGCAGCGTCACGGCTCCGTCACCGGCCAAGGTCCACCTCGTGGTTCCCCGAACCTTCAACGACGCGAAGCAGATCGCGGACCGGTTCAAGGCCCAGATGCCGGTGATCCTGAACCTGCAGGGAGCCGAGACCGACCTCTCCAAGCGGCTCATCGACTTCGCGAGCGGGCTCACCTACGCGCTCGACGGGAGCATGCAGCGGGTCGCCGACAAGGTCTTCCTGCTCACGCCGCGGGACGTGGAGCTGTCCGCGGAGGAGCGCGCTCGGGCGATGGAGCGCGGCGGGTTCTTCAACCAGGCCTGAGAGCCGCGGCCGGGGTCGTAGGAACCCCGCCGTGGGCGGCGAACTCGCCCCCGATGGGCGTCCACGCCAGCCTCGGGCTACTCGCCGACGTCGCGTCGTCGCTGCAGTCGTTCGTGGAGGTCTTCGTCGCGATCTACGTGATCCTGATCTTCGCGTACGTCCTCCTGTCGTGGGTCCAGCTTCCGTATTCCGGTACCGCCGCAGCTGTGCAAAGGTTCCTGGACGAAGTCTGTCGCCCGTACCTCAACCTGTTCCGGGGGCGCATTCCCACCCTCGGCCCACTCGACCTGTCCCCGCTCGTGGCGGTCGTCGTCCTTCTGGTTGCCGCCGGGATCGTCAACCGCCTCATAGGGGCACTGCTGTAGGAGGTCTCACATGCCGCTCACCCCAGTCGAGATCAGACACGTCGCCCTGAGGCGCGCCTGGCTGCGCGGCTATCGCCGGGCCGGCGTCGACCAGCTGCTCGAGGAGATCGCGGACAGCTTCGAGGAGGTCTGGCGAGAGCGTGCCGACCTCGCGGACCGGATGGAGGAGCTCGAGGCCGAAGCCGCCAAGCACCGTGAGCTCGAGGCGCTGCTCCGCTCGACGCTCGTGTCCGCCGAGCGTGCGTCCCAGGACCTGAAGGAGCAGGCCCGACGCGAGTCGGACCTGATCGTGCAGGAAGCGCACGCGGAGGTGCGTCGCATCACGCGCGAGGCGGCCGCGGAGAAGCGTCGCCTCGAGGAGGACTGCATCAAGATCCGCGCGCAGCTGCGCGCGGCGCTCGACTCCGTCGGTGAGTGGCCGGGCGAGACGCCGGCGAGCACGCCCACGGAGGACAAGAGCGAGGAGACGAGACCGGCGATCGGCGAGGTCGGCGACGGCGGCATCCGCAAGGTGATCGGGTAGCCCCGACGGAGACGGATATCCTTGGGCTCGTGAAGAGCCCGCGAACGAGCCTGCGGCTGCGCGTCGTGCCCGGGGCGACCCGCCCCGGAGTCGTCGGCCGCCACGGTGACGCCTGGAAGGTCCGGGTCAGCGCCCCGCCGGAGGGCGGGCGTGCGAACGACGCGGTGCTCGAGCTCCTCGCGGACACGCTCGACCTCGCGCGCCGGGACGTCTCGCTCGCGAGCGGAGCCTCCTCGCGGGACAAGGTCGTCCTCCTCGAAGGCGTCGAGGGAGACGTCGTGGAGGCACGGCTGGCAGAGGCGACGAAGGCGCGTCGATGAGCATCGACGTGGGCGTCTTTCGCGAGCGGCTCGAACGCGAGCGCGACCGGCTCGAGCACGCGCGTCTGGCCGTGAACCACACGGGCTCGCTCCTGGAGGAGACCGGCGACCTCGCGATCGGCGCGGGAGACCACATCGCGGACAGCGCGAGCGAGACGTACATGCGAGAGCTCGACGGAGGGCTCGACGAGAACGTGGAGCACGTGCTGGCGGAGATCGACGCGGCCCTGCAGCGGATCGACGACGGCACGTTCGGGACCTGCACGGCGTGCGGGCGCCCGATCGGGGAGGAGCGGCTCGAGGCCGTTCCCTACGCAACGCTCTGCATCGACGACAAGCGGGCGCTCGAGCGGGCATGAGCGAGGCGCGGTCGGAGCCGCCGGTCGTGGACGTCCGCGTGGGCTCGACCGCCAACGCGCTGCGCCCGATCTCCTCCGCGCGGAGGTCGCTCGCGGCCGGCACCGCGCAGTGGGTAGCGCTCCTCGCGGTCGCCTTCGCCGCCGCGGTCGCGGACCAGCTGACGAAGCAGATCGTCGGCCGGACGCTCCGCCTGGGCGAGAGCGTTGACCTCGTCGGGCCCTTCTCGATCCACCACGTGCAGAACTCCGGGATCGCCTTCGGGCTCTTCGCGAGCCGCACCGGGATCGTGATCCTGGTCACGGGCGTCGCGGTCGGGCTGATGCTGTGGTTCTTCGCGCACTCGGCGAAGCGCCACCCCGTGCTGCCCGTCGCGCTCGGCCTCGTCCTCGGCGGGAGCGTCGCGAACCTCATCGACCGCGTGCGCCTCGGGCACGTCACGGACTTCCTCGACCTCGTGGCCTGGCCGGCCTTCAATCTCGCCGACACCTTCATCGTCGTCGGCGTGGCACTGCTCTTCGGCGCGCTCGTCCTCGCCGACCGTCCGGACCGGATCCACGGCTCGCGCGGTGGCGACTCTTCGCTTCACGGTCGCTGAGGCCGACGCCGGCACGAGGCTCGACCGCGCCCTCGCGGCCCGGGAGGAGATAGGCTCGCGGGCCGCTGCCGAGCACCTCGTGGAGGACCGTGCCGTCACGGTGGACGGGGCCCTCCTGCCGAAGCGCCATCGCCTCGCCGGCGGTGAGCTGATCGAGGTGCGACTGCCCGAGCCGGCTGACGCGCCTCGGCCGGAGCCCGTGACCGTCGAGGTCGTCTACGAGGACGAGCACCTCGTGGTCGTGGACAAGCCCGCCGGCATCGCGATGCACCCGGGCGCGGGGCGCAGGGACGGAACGCTCGCCGGCCAGCTCCTCGCCCTCGGCGCCCGCGGCGGAGAGGACCCGGACCGACCCGGAATCGTGCACCGGCTGGACCGCGACACGTCGGGCTTGCTCGTGGCGGCGCGCTCCGACGACGCCTATGCCGAGCTGCAGCGGATGATCCGGGAGCGCCGGGTCGAGCGCAGGTACCTCGCCCTCGTCCGCGGGCGACCCCGCTCCCGGACGGGGCGAATCGACGCCCCCGTCGGACGTGACCGTCGGGATCCCACGCGCAGGTCGCTCGACACCGAGGAGCCGCGCCACGCGGTCACGCACTTCGAGGTCGCGGAGCTGCTCCCGGAGCACGCGCTCCTCGACGTCCGCCTCGAGACGGGAAGGACGCACCAGATCCGCGTTCACCTCGCCGCCATCGAGCTGCCCGTCTCCGGAGATCCCACGTACGGCGTGAAGGGGGACCTCGGGCTCGGGCGCCAGTTCCTGCACGCTCACCGGCTCGGCTTCGGCCATCCCCTGACCGGCGTCGACCTCGACGTCGAGTCGCCGTTGCCCGGAGACCTGGAGGCGGCCCTCGCCGCCGCCCGGCATCGCTGACGGCTACACTCTCCCGCGTCCTGTCCTTCGACCCGGCGACCAGCCGAGGCGGGGGTGCCGCAGCCATGGTGCGCGGTCCGCCGAGGCCCGTCGGAGAACGTCAATCCAACCACCGAAAGGGGCTGATCGCGTGTCAGTCGTCTCGATGCGGGAGCTCTTGGAGGCCGGGGTGCACTTCGGCCACCAGACTCGCCGCTGGAACCCCAAGATGCGCCGCTACATCTTCGGCGAGCGCGGGGGCATCTACATCATCGACCTCACGAAGACCATGTCGCTGCTCGAGGAGGCATCCGACTTCGCGCGGAACGTCTCCGAGCGCGGCGGGACGATCCTCTTCGTCGGCACGAAGAAGCAGGCCCAGGACGCCGTCACCGAGCACGCGGCGCGGGTCGGGATGCCGTACGTCTCGAACCGCTGGCTGGGAGGCCTGCTCACGAACTGGCGGACGATCTCCGAGCGCATCGGCTACCTGCACGACCTCCGCCGGCTGAAGGCGGACGGTCAGCTCGACCTGCTGCCCTCCAAGGAGCGGATCGGAATGGAGGCGGAGCTCGAGAAGCTCGAGGCGAACCTCGGCGGCGTAGCCGACATGAAGCGCCAGCCGGACGCCGTCTTCGTCATCGACCTCAAGAAGGAGCAGCTCGGGGTCCGCGAGGCGCGCCGCCTCGGGATCCCCGTCATCGGGCTCGTGGACACGAACGCCGATCCGGACGAGGCGACCTTCGTCATCCCCGGGAACGACGACGCCATGCGCTCGTGCAACCTCGTCACCCGCGTCGTCGCCGATGCCATCGCGGCAGGCAGGCAGAAGGTCTCGGAGCCGGAGCTGACCGCCGGGGCCGTGGCTGCGCCCGAAGCGGAGGTCGTCGAGGAGCCCGCCGCTGCGGCGGAGGAGGCGTCTCTCGAGGCGGAGCCACAGCCCGCCGGCGTCGTCGAGGGAGGTGAGGCGGAGTGAGCACGACGATCAGCGCCTCCCTCGTCAAGGAGCTGAGGGACCTGACCGGGGCGGGGATGATGAACTGCAAGCGCGCCCTCGAGGAGACCGACGGCGACGTCGAGGCCGCCCGCACGCTGCTGCGCGAGCGCGGCATGGCGTCCGCCGGCAAGCGCGCGGGACGGACGACCACCGAGGGGCTGGTCGGCTTCATGATCGAGGAGGGCACGGGCGCGATCGTCGGCATCGGCTGCGAGACCGAGCCCGTGTCGAAGAACGACGAGTTCCAGGAGTTCGCGACCCGCGTGCTGCTGGCAGTCCACGCCGAGGGCCCTGGCGCCTCCGAGTCCTTCGATGAGGAGCGCATCGAGCTGATCGCGAAGCTCGGTGAGAACGTCGTGATCGTCGGGCCGGCCCGGTTCGAGGCGCCGTCCGGAAACGTCCTCGCCGGCTACACGCATCCTCCGGCCAACAAGATCGGCGTGCTCGTCGAGCTCGAGGGAGGGACGCCCGAGCTGGCTCGCCTTCTCGCCATGCACATCTCGTTCGCCGCGCCGGAGTGGGCGATCCGGGCCGATGTGCCGGCGGAGACCCTCGACCAGGAGCGCACCATCTACCTCAACTCCGACGAGGTCTCCTCGAAGCCCGAGCAGGCACGTGAGAAGATCGTCGACGGCATGCTCGCGAAGCGCTTCTACGCAGCCACGCCGGGCGGCGTCCTCGTGGACCAGGCGTGGATCCACGACTCCACGAAGACCGTCGGCCAGGCTCTCTCGGAAGCGGGGGCGTCGCTCGCCCGGTTCACGAGGGTCTCGGTCGCCGGCTCGTGACGACGAGCACCGAGGAGAGCCGGGAGGCCGCGCACGCGGACGGTGACGGGTTCCACCGCCTCCTCCTGAAGCTCTCGGGCGAGGCGCTGCTCGGGGAGCGTGAGTACGGGATCGACCCGAAGACCGTCCGTGCCATCGCTTCGGAGATCGCGGCCGTGCACGCCGGCGGGACCGAGCTCGCCGTCGTCGTCGGCGCAGGGAACGTCTACCGCGGCGTCGCGGCGGCCGCGGACGGCATGGACCGTGCGACCGCTGACTACGCGGGGATGCTCGCGACGCTGCTGAACGCGCTGTCGCTGCAGGACGCGCTCGAGCGCGACGGGGTCCCCACGCGCGTGCTGTCGGCGATCACGGTCTCCGAGGTCGCGGAGCCGTACATCCGGCGCCGGGCAATGCGGCACCTCGAGAAGCGGCGCGTCGTGATCTTCGCCGGTGGTACCGGGAACCCGTTCTTCACGACGGACACGGCCGCGGCGCTTCGCGCGCTCGAGATCGGAGCCGAGGCGATCCTGATGGCGAAGAACGCCGTCGCGGGCGTCTACGACGGAGATCCGCGTCAGGACCCGTCCGCCCGCTTCCTCCCCGAGCTGACGCACCTGGACGCGATCGAGCAGGGCCTCAAGGTGATGGACACGACCGCCCTGTCGCTCTGCATGGACAACAAGCTGCCGATCTACGTCTTCGAGCTCGCGGAGGGCAACATCCGCCGCGTCGCAGCCGGCGAGCGCGTCGGGACGATCATCTCGACCCCGTAGAAGGAGGGCCATGACAGCGATCGACGACTTCCTCGCAGATGCCAAGAGGCGCATGGACGGGGCGATCGAGGCGACGCACCACGAGTTCAACTCGATCCGCACGGGCCGGGCCTCCCCGGCGCTCCTCGACCGCGTCGTGATCGACTACTACGGCACGCCGACCCCGCTCAAGAGCCTCGCCTCGATCTCCGCGCCGGAGGCGCGCCTGCTGACGATCCAGCCGTTCGACCCCGGTGCCATGAAGGGGATCGAGCGCGCGATTCAGGAGTCGGACCTCGGGCTCACGCCGTCGAACGACGGGAAGATCATCCGGCTCCCCATCCCCACCCTGACGGAGGAGCGCCGCAAGGAGCTCGTCAAGGTCGTGCGCAGGGTCGCCGAGGACGGGAAGGTCGCGATCCGCAACGTCCGGCGTGACGTCATGCAGCACCTCAAGGACCTCGTCGTCAACGGCGACGTCGGCGACGACGAGGAGCGGCGTGCCGAGCAGCAGGTGCAGAGGATCACCGACGAGCACACGAAGTCGATCGACGACCTCCTGAAGTCCAAAGAGGCCGAGATCATGGAGGTCTGAGCCCTGCGGCACGGCGGCGATGCGGCGCGGAGCGTCGCGATCATCATGGACGGGACCGGCCGCTGGGCCGCGGCGCGCGGGCTCCCGGTCGCGGAGGGTCATCGCGAGGGGGCCAGGGCACTGCGGCGTACGGTCGAAGCGGCGCTCGAGCTCGGGGTCGAGTCGCTCGCCGTGTATGCCTTCTCGACCGAGAACTGGGCGCGCCCCGAGGACGAGGTCGAGTCCATCATGGATCTCCTGGCGGAGACGATCGACCGGGAGCTCCCGGACCTGGCGGAGCAGGGCGTGCGCACCCGCTTCTTCGGGCGCCGTGACCGCGTCCCTGCGACTCTGCGGGAGAGGATGGCCGAGCTGGAGTCGGCGACGGAGGGCCGCAGCCGGCTGAGTCTCTGGATCGCGTTCGACTACGGGGGCCGCGCCGAGCTCGTCGCGGCAGCACGCCGCCTGCTCGAGGACGGAGTGGCCCTCGAGGACGTGTCGGAGGAGGCGCTGGCCGCCCGCCTCGACGCCCCCGACCTGCCCGATCCCGATCTTCTCATCCGCACCTCGGGCGAGGTGAGGATCTCGAACTTCCTGCTCTGGCAGCTCGCGTACTCGGAGCTCGTCTTCACGGACACGCTCTGGCCCGACTTCGGCGGGGACGACCTGCGGGCGGCGCTCGAGGAGTTCGCACGGCGAGCGCGCCGGTTCGGAGCACGATGAGCCCGCTCGTGTCCCGCGTCCTCGTTGCGGCCGTCCTGCTGCCGCTCGTCATCGGGCTCGTGTACCTCGGCGGCTGGTGGCTCTTCGCGCTCGCGCTCGTGGGCGGCCTGCTCGCGCTGCACGAGCTGTACACGATCGCGCGCGGGCTCCGTCCGCTCGTCCTCGCCGGCTACCTTGGCCTCGCGCTCGCCCTCCTCGGCCTCGAGCTCGGCGGCATGCCCTGGCTCGTGGGCGGCCTCCTGTCCACGTTCGTCTTCATGTTCAGCGTGTTCGGGCTCTCGGACACCCGAGCCTCGGCGACCGCGTCCTTCGGCGCCACGCTGCTCGGCGTGATGTGGGTCGGTGCGGGCATCGGCTGCCTGCTCCTCGTCCGCGGGATCCCGGAGTTCGGCTTCGTCGCCGTACTGGCCGTGCTCTTCACCGTCTTCGCGGCCGACACCGGCGCCTTCTTCGTCGGGCGCGCGCTCGGGCGGCACAAGCTGGCGCCCGCGATCTCCCCCGGGAAGTCGTGGGAGGGGCTCGTCGGGGGAGTGGCCGCCGCGGTCCTGGTGGCGTTCCTGGTGCTGTACGGGGACCGCGACGAGTTCCTGACCATCCCGCAGTCGCTCGTGCTCGGGGCCGCGATCGCCCTCGCCTCCGTCCTCGGCGACCTGTTCGAGTCGGCCGTGAAGCGCGACCTCCAGGTCAAGGACTCCGGCACGCTCCTCGCCGGGCACGGCGGAATGCTCGACCGGCTCGACTCGCTCCTGTGGGCGGGGCCCGCCGCGTACTTCGTGATCCTCGCGTTCGGCCACGCGTAGCGCGGCCTGAACACGAACGCGGTTAGCCTTCCGCCCGTGGCAGGGACGCGCATCGCGCTGCTCGGGGCAACCGGCTCGATCGGCCGCCAGGCGCTCGAGATCGTCGAGGCGAGCCCGGAGCTCTCGCTCTGCGCGCTCGCATCCGGATCGCAGCCGCTCGACGAGCTCGCCGCGCTTCACCGCGTCGAGCACGCGCAGGTGGGCGGCGATCTCACCGCCCTGCTCGACGTCACCTGGCCGGAGCCGCCCGAGCCGGAGCCGCC
>CAZMUG010000021.1:0-24749 GCA_964569165.1 uncultured Gaiellales bacterium | reverse complement strand
TTCCGGTTGCGGCAACCTGCTTGATCTGCGCCAGCGTGTACGGCGCGTACATGTGGACAGCGATGAACGCGAGCTTCGCGTTGGTGCATCCGATCGACCCGGAGCTCACGCCCTTCCCGGAGTAGCCGCGGGCCTTCTCCTTGGTGCAGAGCCAACCCTTCAGCGTCAGCTTGCCGCCCACCTTCGCGCGAGACCACTGACCGAGCAGGGACGGCGTCGCCTGCAGCGCGACCGAGCAGCGGACGTCGGTCGCGAAGACCGTCCACGTGTTGCCCCTGAACTTGAACTTGCCGATACCCGGAATCGAGTCGCTCCACGATGTGCTCGGGCCCTTCTTCTGCCCGCAGATCTGGGTCTTCCCGCTCGGCCCTGCTGGCGCCGGGCCGGCCAGGCCGGCGACGAGTGCCGTCACGACGGCGAGAACGAGGATCGCTCGCATGCCCTGCCTCCTTCGTGTCATTTCGGTCCGAGTGCCTTGACCACGATGCGGACGCCCTCCGCGACGCAGTCGCCCGCTCGCAACTCGGGGTTGGTCGCCCGGATGCAGTGGGCATGGACGAGCGTCCCGCGCGCCGGTACATACACCCATGCATCGCTCCCCGGCGACTTCGACGGGCTGTAGAAGAACGCCGGGCTGCCGGACACCCTGGTTCGTGCTACGTCTCCGACCTGGGAGAGCGCCTTGAACAGCAGCCGCTCCTTCTGCGCGGGGCTCGTGGCCTTCTGAGCGCCCCGAAGGAGGGCACAGGCGCGCGGCCGTGCCTGGACCGCGGTGAGGAACGCCTGCGTGCAGACCCCGCCCAGCGTCCACTCGCTGTCCGATATCCGCGTCGCGAACGGGAAGACCCCGATCGAGAGACTCGTCGGCTTGTCGGCGGCGAGAGACCCCGAGACGTACTGGCACACCGCCCAGGACCTGCCGCCCAGGCTCCCGCCGAAGCTCGAGAAGCGGTACTGCCCTTCGATGGCCATGACACGGCGGACGACAGCAACGCTGCCGAGCGCGCAGGGTTTCGCACCCGCCGCAGCGACTGCGCGGGCCGTCACGCGCGCGCGACCGCCGCCGGCGACAACCGTCGAGACATCCGGCGAAAACGCCGACCGGACCTGCCGGCGGTAGCGGCCGTCCGTCTTGCCGTCGGTCGTAGCGCTCGCGAAGCGGCCGGGCGAACCTGTGAGCTGCGGCCGGCTTCCGGCGGCCTGCCCGGAGTCCCCGGCTCCGAAGACCGGGGCGGGACCCAGCGCCGCGAGCACCAGGCCGGTCAGAGTGAGGGTGGCCTTTCGGTGCATCGTGTCTACCTCCTCGGAAGCCGGCGCAGCGCGCCCCGGAGCACGAGCGGGGCGATCTCGTCGAGGTCGTCGAAACCCGCGTTGGGGGACGGCGCACTCAGGGTGAGCCCGCCGACGTACACGCCCTTGCGCCACGCGACTCCGGCGTTCTCCTGCCTCCGCGTGCCCGACCCGGTCGAGCCGGTGACGAGATACGCGTCGTCGGCGCCGAAGCCACGGAGCCTCGTCCCGGGCTTCTTGCCGCTTCGATACGACTTGACGACCGAGCGCCACGCCTCGTCGAGCGCCTTCGCCGGATACGGGACGAAGTACAGCTGAGCGCTCCACTCCGGCTGCCCCAGAGGCCTGCCCTGCGAGCGGCTGCACGAGATCGCGTTGTTGCCCTGATCGGGCCGTGTCCCGTGGAGCAAGATCCCGCGCACGCCCTCGACCTTCAGCCCGTCGAGGAGCAGGGAGCAGGCATGGGGCGCGCCCGCGCCTGCGGAGATCCCCGGCAGTGCGACTGCGACGAGCACCGCCCAGCCCAGAAGTGCCCGCGTGCCGGTCACGGTCGCGCCGTCCCGCGCAGAGCGAAGTGTGTGGACTCGACGATGCGCGCGAACGGGACGTTCGCGAGCTCGGCGGCGTTGCGCACGACATCCGCCGATGCTCCCTCGAAGAAGCAGAACACGACCTCGTCCTCGGGTACCAGCATCGAGCCCCGGTAGCTCACGCCCTCGAGGCTGCGCGTCCGCTCGCGCACGAGCTCGTCGAGCTCGTCGAGGGCTCGCTCGCTCACTCCGGCCCAGAAGCACTCGGCGATGTACTCGGCCACACGTTCCGACGGTACGCCCGGCCACCGCCCGATGAATCGGGCGTTTCCCTACATCGTGTGCGCGTGCTCGCGCGCCTCGAGCGCGCGAGCGAGCTCGGCGCGGCGATGGATGTCCAGCTTGCGGTACGCGCGTGCGAGGGTCGCCTCGACCGTCTTCGGGCTCACGAACAGGACCTCGGCGATCTGCCTGTTCGTCAGCCCTCGAGCCGCGTGCTCCGCCACCTGCCGTTCGCTCGGGGTCAGCTCGTCGCCCGTTGTCTGTCGCACTCCAGTGCGCGCAAGCGCCTCACGCGCGCGGTCGGCCCACAGGACGGCGCCCGCGGCGTCGAACGACTCGAGGGCTTGCGCGACCGCCTCGCGCGCGGCCCGCTTCCGTCGCGCGCGTCGCTCGAGCTGGCCGAGAGCGAGCAGGGTGCGGCCCGCCTGGACCGGGAGCCCGGGCACGGCGTGCTCGACCGCCGTACGGGCCTGCTCGAGCGCGCCCGGCACGTCGCCCTGAGCGGCGAGGAGGAGCGCCCGGGAACGCGCCGCGGCGCACAGCGCGGAGCGGTGGGCATGAAAGCGGGCGTGTTCCGAGAGAGCGCCCGTCAGCAGCTCGGCTTGCTCGAGCTCGCCGATCCCGATGAGCGCCTCGATCGCATCGGGAAGGAAGGCTGCGCTGATCGGATCACAGCGCCCACGGCTGAGCACGATCCCGGCGACCGCCCCCAGCGCCGTGCTTGCCTCCCGGTGGTTCGCGAGCGACAGCTCCAGGTTGGCGAGGCTCCAGCTCGCCCACATGTCTCCGAACCAGTACTCGGACTCGGCCGCCAGCCGCCGGGCCTCGTCCGCGTCGGCGCGAGCGCCCGCTTCGTCGCCGAGCAGGCCACGGGCGCCGCAGCGCTCGGCGAGGACGAGCACGAGCCCGGTGTCGCTCCCGGCCAGCAGCGCCGCCTCGTGACCGTCCTCGAGATGCCTCAGCGCCTCTTCGGGCCGCCCGCGCTGGCGCAGCAGCATGGCGGTCTGCGTCGCGAGCAGCGGGAGATCGCTGTCCTCGCCACGCTCGCGCGTCCGCTCCAGGAGGCTCGCAAAGCTCTGCTCGGAGCAGTCGAGCTCGTCCGTGATGTGCAGCACGATCCCTGCGATCAGGCTCGGGCGCATCGGCATGGCAACCTGTCGATCCGGGTCCTCGAGCGCGAGAGCGCGGTCGAGCAGCGCTCGGTCGAGGCGTTCACCGGCGTAGAAGCGGACGATCACGGAGACTGCGAGGGCGACGGCGGTCAGCCCGTCGTCGCCTGCCAGCTCGGCGCGCTCGGCTCCGGCCAGCGCGTGCGGGAGAGCGGCGGGAACGTCACCGAGGTTCACGTACGCGTAGGCGAGGCCGACGTGAAGGTCCACGGCGCGCGGATCGTCCCCGATCAGCGTCAGCGCCTCCTCGAAGAGCGGCACGGCTTCGCCGAAGCTCGTCTCGTGATAGCGCGTCTCGCCCAGGATGCGGAGCGCGTGCCCCTTGCGCACGGCGTCCGCGGCGCGCCCACGGACGCCGGCTGCGAGGGCGTGCGCGCGGGCGAGGTCACCGGCGTGAAATGCGTACTCGGCCGCGGCGAGGGAGCGGTCGTCGCGTCTCGACTCGTCCTCGAGCGGGGTAAGACGGATGGCGAGCTCCATCAGCTCGGTCGCAGCCTCCGGGGAGCCCCGCGCGCGCGCGGTGCCCGCAGCGGCCTCCAGCTCGCGCGCGATCGTCTCGTCGGCGTCGCCGGTTGAGAGCGCGAGGTGGCGCGCCCGCTCCTCGGGCTCCGTGACGCGCTCCGCGAGCCGGCGATGGAGCGTCCGGCGCTGCTCCGTCGACGCGGCCGCGTAGACAGCCGATGCGAACAGCGGGTGCGCGAAGACGACCTGCTCTCGGAGGACCCGCACGACGCCGGCCGCTTCCGCGGGCGCAAGCGCCGCCGGATCGAGGTCGCGGCTGGTCGGGCTCGCGAGCGCCGCGGCCGTGAGCAGCGCCTCCTGCGTCTCGATGGGGAGCCGCGTGAGGCGTGAGACGACGAGGGATGCGAGGTCGGCCGGGATCGGCAGTGCCTCGCCTGCGGACAGCTCGCCACGCTGCCCGAGCTCGCGCGCGATCTCGAGCGCGTAGAACGGGTTGCCTCGCGAGGCCTCCGCGAGTCGAATGAGGACGGGGCGGGACGGTGCCCGCCCGACCGCATCGGCGACGACGACGTGGAGCGCACCGACGCTGAGGCCGCCGAGCTCCACTCGCTGTGGCATCGCATCCCGGAGCGCTCGCATGAGACTCGGAGCTACCGGCGCGTCCTCGCCGGTGCGGTGCGCGAGCAGGAATCCGACGGGTGCTCCCCCCGCGCGCCGCATGGCGAACTCGAGGGCTGCGCAGGACGGGCGGTCGAGCCACTGGACGTCGTCGACGGCGACGAGCACGGGCGCCTCGTCCGCCAACGCCCGGAGCACCGAGGAGAAACCCGCGTAGACGACGCGACGGTCGGGCGCGGACACCCCGGGCACTGCCTGCAGGAGGGCCACGTCGAGCGCCGTGCGCTGAGGTCGGGGAATACCGGCCAGCGTCTCCTCACAGCCCGCAAGGAGGTCTGTCAGCCCGGTGTAGGAGAGCTTCGCCTCGGCCTGCGCGGCGCGGCAGGCGAGCACGCGGATGCCTCGTTCGCCGGCCAGGTCGACCGCTGCGCGCCAAAGGGTCGTCTTGCCGATCCCCGGCTCGCCCTCGATGACGAGCACACCGGCTCGGGTTCCGAGCGAGCCGAGAAACCGCGCAGCAGCATCGAGCTCGAGCTGTCTGCCGACCATCAGTACGCCGGAGTATGGCGGCCGAGGGGTCAGCATGCCGGCTCGCGGCCGATCGCCAACCAAGGCGGAGCCGAGCCCTACCAAGAAGGCAGGTGCACGTGCAGCCGGCTTGCAAGGCGCGTGCTGCCGAGAGCGCCCACGACTGCCCCAGTGACCGGAGGCAGGGAACTCTTCACCGCCTGATCGGTCAACCCGTGCTCGCATCTCGGCGGTGCGAGCTCAGGCTGGACCTCGCAGGTCGTGACGGCGCCTCGATCCGTCATTCGCCGGCGGCCGGATCGGTCATGGTTACGCTGGCGTGTCGCCATCGCCTTTCTGCGCTCGGCTCGGCGATTCCGCGAGCTCGAGAACGAGCCGGAACGTGGCGCCACGGCTCAGGCGCCCCTGTCGTGACCCGCACAGGCGTCCACGGCCGCGCGCACTGTCGGGTACAGTCGCTCGCGGCCGATCACGTCCAACACGCCGCTGTCCTCGAGCTGCTGCTCCATGCGGGTCCGGAGCCGGGCCACGACGAGCGTGATCTCGTCGCGCCGCAGGTCCTCCGTCACGTCTCGCAGGGTCTCGAGGCCGGTGGCGTCGGCGTGTGTGATCGCGTCCGCGTCGAGTACGAGCCAGCGGGTCGGCCCCGGCGCGGCGCGGATCGCCTCGCGCACACGTCCCTTGAAGTAGCGCGCGTTCGCGAAGAAGAGCCGATCGTCGAGGCGGTAGACGACCACGCCCGGGGTCACGCGGGCGGAGGGATGCAGCGAGACGTCGGCGTAGCGGCCCAGTCGCTCGACCCAGCCCAGCACGGCATCGTGGGGACGGGCGCTGCGGCGCACGGTGTCGATCATCGAGAGGCCGACGGCGACCACCAGGGCCTCGAGCACGCCGAAGACGACGACGCAGCCGGTGGTCACGGCGGCGATCGCGACCTCGACCGGATCGACCGCGGCGAGCGAGCGCCAGGCCTGCGGCTCGACCAGCCCGATGGCGGCGAAGACGATGACGGCCCCGAGCACGGCCTTCGGCAGGTACTGCACCGGCTCGGTGAGGAGGAGCAGGATCACGGCGACGGCCGAGGCCGCGAAGAGGCCGGCGATCTGGCTGCGCGCTCCCATGTCGTCGTTCACCGCGGTGCGCGATCCGCTGGCTCCGATCGAGAAGCCCTGCGTGAACCCGGCAGCGGCGCTCGCGGCACCCATCGCGAGCAGCTCCTGGGATCCCCGCACGTTCTGGTTGTGCTTGCCGGCGAACGATCGCGCCGTGAGGATCTCGTCGGCGAAGGAGACGAGAAAGATGCCGAGCGCCGCCGGCGCCAGCCGGACGATGTCGGCGAGAGCGGGGCTCGGAATCTCGAAGCTCGGCAGCCCGGCGGGAATCTGCCCCACGACCGTGATGCCGTGCGCGGCGAAGTCGAACGCCCACGAGAGCCCGATCGCCGCCACGACGACCAGGAGCGCGGCCGGCAGCTTCGGCATCAGGAGCCGGAGGCCGAAGAGCGCCGCGAGCGACACCACGCCGACCGCGATCGTCGCGCCGCTGACGCTGCCGAGCTCGGTGATCACCTCCCAGAGCTGAGGAAGAGGATCCTTCGCGTCGATCGAGAGGCCGAAGAGCTTCCCGAGCTGGCTGATCACGAGCACGATCGCGACGCCGTGGATGTACCCGATGAGCACGGGGCGCGAGAAGTAGTCGGCGATCCAGCCCAGGCGGAGGGCCCACGCGGCGGCGAAGCAGATCGCGACCAGGAGCGCGAGCATCGCCGCCAACTCAGCGGCGTCGGCTGAGCCGGCAACGGCGAGCGGGAGAATGGCCGCGGCGACGAGGGTGGAGATCGAGCCCTCGGGCCCCACGACGAGCTGCCGCGACGAGCCGAGGAGCGCGTAGGCGACGGCCGGGAGCAGGAGTGCGTAGAGGCCGTTCACCGGCGACAGCCCTGCGACCTCCGCATACGCCATCGCCGAGGGGATGGCGAGCGCCGCCACGGTCACGCCGGCGACGGCATCCCGCCGCGCACTCGAGCCGCGGTAGCGCGGGAGCTCGGCCGCTACCGGGATCGTCCGCGTGAGCAGCGGCTCCTGCCGGGCGGACCGGAAGGGCGACCTCTCGCCGTAATCGTCCGACCCCGGCAGCAGGCGGTCCTCGTCGGCGTTCGTTCCCCTGCCTCGACGCACCACGCTCCCCTTCGTCACCCGGTCGCGGTCGCCACGTGAGGTCGTCCTGCGTGCCGACCGCGACGACGCCTGCTCAGAGCGCCGACGACGGTCCGCTCAGTCGTGCGACATCTGGTCGACGCAGACCGCGACGGCGAGGATGAGCGCGTCGTCCTCGCCGGGCGCGACCTCGATCCCGTACGTGTCGCGGACGCGGAACCAGCGCTTCGAGACCTCGGCCACCTTCTCACCGTCCCGCTCGACCTTGTATTCGTGGTCGACGACGTTGCCCTTCGCCTCCAGCTCCCCGCCGCCCGCGACCTCGATCGAGAACCGGTCGCGGAGCGGGCTGATCAGCGCCTTCTTGACCGTCGCGACCGTGTGCCCGGCACGCTCGATCTCCATCGTGTCGCGGACGTGCAGCTTCTTCTCCTGGATCGAGTAGAGCTCCTGGCCCGACGCGTCTTCGAGCACGAGCGTGCTCCGGACGCGCAGCGCCTTCCCGTCCACCTTGAACTGGCGCTCGCCGCTTTCGTTCTCGATCCAGAAGTCGTCACCGATCGCGAACACCTTCTCCCGCATCCGATACCTGGGACCGCCGTCGTCGCGGTGCCTGTGCAAGAGACCCATCGTGTCCTCCTCGACTCAGGCCGCGGCCGCTGTCGTGCGATCGCTGACCAGGTAGGCGACGATCAACGCAGCCGGGAAGAAGACGATGCTGAAGAGGAAGTAGCCGAAGAAGCTGTGACCCTTGCGCGCTGCGACCCGCGCGGGCCAGAACGCGAGCGCGATCCAGACGATGATCGCAAGCGTCGTCCAGAGCCAGACACCGTTCGCCGCGAGAATCATGTTCTTCCTCCCTTGTGGTCGGGCAGCGGCACCAGGGTGAGGCCGCTGCGTCCACGCTAGGGCTGTGCAGCGCGGCCGACAAGGCGCCGGACCACGTTCATCCGGGATGATTCCGGCCGTTATGCGAGATCGAGCTCGGCAGCGCGAGCGATCGCTTCCTGCCGGCTTGCGACGCCGAGCTTGCGGTAGATCGTGCGGCGGTGCGTCTTCACCGTGGTCGGCGCCAGGTAGAGCTCCCGGGCAACCTCCGACACCGAGCGGCCGGCGGTGAGGAGGGTGAGGACGCGCAGCTCCGCCTCGCTCAACGGCTCGCCGTAGAACCCCTCGTGCCGCGGCGGAGCCGAGAGCGCGGCGGCGACCCGCTCGGCGAGCATGCCGAGCATCCCCGGATCGGGGAGCTTCTCCAGGTCCGCTCGCGCCGACTCGAGGGCCGTGCGCGCGCCGTCCACCTCGCCGAGTGAGTGACGCGCCGACGCGAGCCGCAGGAGCGCGTGCGCGTGCCACGGGCTCGGCCGCGACGGAGCGCTGAGCCGCACGGCGAGCTCGAGATGCTCGGCCTCGCGGTGCAGATCGGCATCGGCGCCGCTGACCCCTCCGAGAGCGAGGTGCGTGTTCGTGGCGACGTACGACTCGGCGAGGCCGTGGGCCTCGAGCAGCTCGAGGGACTCGCCCACGTGCCGCCTGGCCGCGGCGAGATCGCCGTCGTCGAGCTCCGCGAGGGCGAGGTAGGCGAGGACCGCCGCGGCAGCCGGGGCGTGGTCCTGTGCATAGGGGAGCCGTTGCGCCTCGACGAGCGGCACACGCGCCGCGCCGGCGTCGCCCTGCAGGTAGAGCGCCTGACCGAGCCCGATGAGCGCCTGCCGACGCCATCCGCTTCCCGGTGGCTCGAGCTCGACCGCGCGCGTCGCCGCCGCGACGGCCGCCGTGACTCCCTGCGTCAGGTAGAGGCTTCGCAGGATCGCGATGCAGGACTCGATCGAGGCGATGCCGTTCGCGAGCGGGCCGGGGCGGGAGCCTGCGGCGGCGACTGCGAGCCAGCGCTCGATCTCGTCCGCCGGCTGCGCCGTCTGCGCGGCCAGCGACGCGCGCACGAGAGCGAGCTGCGGATCCACGATCGCCTCGGGCCAGGAGAGCTCTTCCAGCCAGCGGGCGAGCGTGGTCAGGCGCCCCTCGTTCATGAGGCCTCGCTGCTGGAACGTCACCAGGTCGCTCGCCCTCGCGAGATCGCGACCGGCGATCGCGTGACGGACCGCGGACTCGCCGTCGCCCTGCGCCTCGAACCAGGCAGAGGCGCGAGCGTGTAGCTGCGCGACCGCCTCCGGATCCGTCCGCGCGAGCTCCCGCCGCAGGACGTCGGTGAAGAGCCCGTGGAAGCGATACCTGTCGCCATGCCTGTCGACGGGTACGAGGAACAGGTTTGCACGCTCGATCGCGGCGAGCATTGCGGCGGAGTCGTGCGTCTCGAGCACCGCGTCGCACGCGGGGCCCGACAGCTCGTTGAGAACCGACGAGCGGAGCATGAACGCCCGCATCTCCTCGCCGACCGAGGGCAGGACGTCGTCCGCGATGTACTCGAGCACGTGCCGGGAGTCGCCGGCGAAGTCGCGGACGAATGCGTGGGGATCCTCCTCCTGCTGAAGCAGCATCGAGGCCAGGCTGAGACCTGCGGCCCAACCCTCGGTGCGGTCCGTCAGGCGATCGATGTCCATGGGGCCGAGGTCGACGTTGGCCTCGTGCAGGAACGCCGCCGCCTCCGCGTGCGAGAGCCGGAGGTCGATGGCGCGCAGCTCGCTGAGCTCTCCGTGCGCTCGCCAGCGGCCGATGGGCAGGTTCGGGTCGGAGCGGCCGGAGAGCACGACCTGTACTGCCGGCGGGGCCTGCTCGAGAAAGCTGCGCATGGTCTCGTCGCAGAGAGTGTTGTGAACGAGGTGCCAGTCGTCGACGACGAGGACCGACGGCGGCGCATCGGCCAACTCCTCGACGAGCAGCGGGACCGCGATACCGGCAACAGTGCCGGGTCCGGCGCGCAGCGCCTCGAGCGATGTGGCGCCGACGGGGCGATGGACGGCCTGGAGCCCGGCGATCAGGTGGCTCCAGAGTCTGACGGGATCGCTGTCCGACTCGTCGGCGGACATCCACACGAACGGCGTCCGACCGTGATCGGCCTCGAACCACTGGGCGAGCAGCGTCGTCTTTCCGTACCCCGCGGGTGCACACACGAGCGTGAGCGTGCGGCCTCTCCCCTCGCGGAGGCGATCCAGGAGCTGCCCGCGCGGAGCGATGCCCTTCCGGACCTGAGGCGGCAGCAGCTTCGAGCGCAGCAGCCGCACGTGCGGGCCGACGGTTGCGTCGTCCGCGAGCGCTTCGCCCTCGTTCGCTGTCCGTGCTCGTGTCGCCACCGGTCGCCGAAGTATCTGCGAAAGCCCCGCCGAAGTTCATCCTGGATGAACCCGGCTCCGACGCCACACGGCCGCAGGAGGGGACGCAATGCTTGCCTCGAGGACGCAGAGCGGGCGGCTCAAGCCGATGCTCGTGCCCCGTGGCCGGATCGAGACCGCAGAGAGGAGCACTGGAGATGCCGATCGTCGAGTACGGAAGAGGGGAGCGCTTCCCCGGGGTCGTCGGGCGGACGGCGGACGAGTCGAGCCCCGCGTGGCCCGCGGTCACGCGCGCGAAGGAGGGCTCGCCGAACGTCGTCTTCGTCGTGCTGGACGACACGGGGTTCGGTCAGCTCGGGTGCTACGGCAGCCCGATCGAGACGCCGAACTTCGACCGGCTCGCGAGCGATGGCCTGCGCTACACGAACATGCACACGACCGCCCTGTGCTCGCCGAGCCGCTCCTGCATCGTCACGGGGCGCAACCACCACAGCAACGGGATGGCCTGCATCACCGAGATCGCGAGCGGCTACCCCGGCTACAACGGGATGATCCCGTTCGAGAACGGCTTCCTGTCGGAGATGCTGCTCGAGCAGGGCTACAACACGTTCATGGTGGGCAAGTGGCACCTGACGCCGTCCCACGAGGAGACCGCGGCAGGGCCGTACACGCGCTGGCCGCTGGGCCGCGGTTTCGAACGCTTCTACGGGTTCCTGGGTGGCGACACGAGCCAGTGGTATCCGGAGCTCGTCTACGACAACCACCAGGTCGAGCCCGAGCGTACGCCCGAAGAGGGCTACCACCTGACCGAGGACCTGGTCGACAAGGCGATCGAGTTCATCGCCGACTCGAACCAGGTCGATCCGGACAAGCCCTTCTACCTGCACCTGTGCTTCGGCGCGACGCACGCACCGCACCACGCGCCGAAGGAATGGATCGACAGGTACGCCGGGGCGTTCGACGACGGCTGGGACGCCTACCGCGAGAAGACGTTCGCCCGCCAGAAGGAGCTGGGGATCGTCCCGGCCGACGCGGAGCTCTCACGGCACGATCCCGACGTCCCCGACTGGGACGCGCAGCCCGAGCCGGCGCGCAGGCTGTTCGCCCGGATGATGGAGGTGTTCGCCGGCTTCCTCAGCCACACCGACCACCACCTGGGCCGGCTGCTCGACTTCCTCGAGGAGCGCGGCCTGCTGGAGAACACGCTCGTGATGGTGATCTCCGACAACGGCGCCAGCTCCGAGGGCGGCCCCACCGGCACCACGAACGAGGCGCAGTTCTTCAACAACGCGCCCGAGCCGCTCGAGGACAGCCTGAAGATGATCGACGAGCTCGGCGGCCCCGCGCACTTCAACCACTACCCGTGGGGCTGGACGTGGGCCGGGAACACGCCGTTCCGCCGCTGGAAGCGCGAGACCTACAGGGGCGGCGTCAGCGACCCGTTCATCGTCCACTGGCCGAAGGGCATTCAGGCGGCGGGCGAGGTGCGCACCCACTACGCGCACGCGATCGACATGGTGCCGACGGTGCTCGACGTGCTCGGGATCGAGCCGCCCACGACGATCAGGGGCGTCACCCAGTCGCCGCTGCACGGCGTCAGCTTCGCCCACACCTTCGACGACGCGCAGGCCGAGAGCCGCCGCGCGACGCAGTACTTCGAGATGTTCGGGCACCGCTCGATCTACAAGGACGGCTGGCGAGCGGTCTGTCCCTGGCCCGGGCCTTCCTTCACCGAGGCGGGCGCGTTCGGCCAGCCGATCTCGGCGGAGAAGCTCGTCGAGCTCGACGCAACCGGCTGGGAGCTCTACCACGTTGCGGAGGACGTCGCGGAGAACCACAACGTCGCCGCCGAGCACCGCGACAAGCTGATCGAGCTGATCGCGACCTGGTACGTCGAGGCGGGCAAGTACGACGTGCTGCCCATCGACGGCAGCGCCCTCGCTCGGATGGTGGCCGAGAAGCCGCTCGTCGCGCCGCCTCGCGACCACTACACGTACTTCCCCCACACGCAGTCGACTCCGTTCTTCGCCAGCCCGAGGGTGCTCAACCGGCCCCACAGCATCACCGCCAGGGTCGAGATCCCGGAGGGCGGCGCCGAGGGCGTGCTGCTCTGCCAGGGCACCGCAGCCGGCGGCTATTCGCTCTACGTCAAGGACGGCAAGCTGCACTACGTCCACAACTACGTTGGCCGCGGCCTCTACGGCGTCCACTCCGAGAGCGACCTCCCGGCCGGTAAGCACGAGCTGCGGTTCGAGTTCGAGCCGACCGGCCCGCCCGACCTGCCGGCCGGAAAGGGGGCCCCCGGGAACTGCCAGCTCTACGTGGACGGCAAGCTGGTCGGAGCCGCGGAGGTTCCGGTCACGATCCCGTTCGCGATCAACCCCGGCCCGGTCGTCTGCGGCGCCAACCCCGGCTCGCCGATCACGACCGACTACACGTCACCGTTTGCGTTCACCGGCACGATCGACCACGTGACGATCGACGTCAGCGGCGAGCTGATCGAGGACCCCGAGGCCGAGCTCCGCGTCCACCTGGCGCGGCAGTGATCCGGACGTCACGCATCACGAGACGAGAGGAGTGCCGATGACGGAGGCAACAGCAGTCCAAGCGGAGGCCGAGCTGGACGCGCTCGGCCCGGTCGACTGGATCGTGGTCGAGTTCCCGGGCGCGAGGTTCGACGGCTCGATCCCTCCCATCCTGGTCGACCTGGAGGCACGCGGGATCATCCGGGTGCTCGACATGGTCGTGCTCAAGAAGGACGCCGACGGAACGCTCGAGGCGTTCGAGCTGTCCGACCTCGACGAGAGCGAGATCGGCGGCATGCGCGACGACGAGCGGCAGCTCGCGATGCTGCTGAGCGAGGACGACGTCGTGAACGTCGCGAACGCCGTCGAGCCGGGAAGCGCCGCCGCGCTGCTCGTCTGGGAGAACACGTGGGCGGCACCGTTCGGGTCGGCCGTACGAAAGGTCGGCGGCCAGCTCGTCGCGAGCGGCCGGATCCCGGTGCAGGCGCTGCTCGCCGCGATCGAGGCCGACGCCAACGCCGACGAGGAAGGAGTCTGAGATGCCGCTCGCACGCAGGCGCATCGGCGGCCCGGGCGTTGTCGGACCGGCGCCCGTGGCTCGGGCTGCGGGCACCGTCGCGACCGTCGCGGTCGTCTCGCACGGGGTCGACCGCCGCCAGGACCGTCGCGACGACCGCCGTGACGACCGCCACGATCGCCGCTGACGACGCGGTCGACGCAGAAGAACGACCGGAGCGGGGGCCCGCCGAGCGGGCCCCGCTCCGCACGTGCAAGGGCGCCGGCGTCGTGGGCAGCGCCGTCGCGATCGTCCCCTGCTGTGCAGCGCCGCAGTTCATCCCGGATGAACCGGGCTCCGGAGGCACAACTTGGCTCGGTGCGGCGCGATGCTTGTCCGGATGACGTCGAAAGCCCGGGTGCGCGCCTCGTCGAGGCGCGAGGTATACGAGATCGTCGTGCGCGGCGAGCTGAGCGAGCACTTCGCCACGACGTTCCTGAGCGAGAGCGTCGGATCGCCGGGGCGGACGCACGTCGAGCCCAGAGACGGGTCGACCGCGATCGTGATCGAGGTGATCGACCAGGCGCACCTGCTCGCGATCCTCGAGCGGCTCCGCGACCTCTCCCTCGAGATCGAGCGCGTGAACCCGGCACACGAAAGCGGAAGGAACCCCACATGACGAACAGCGACCCAGCCTCCCTGCCGGCGCCGACCTTCGCCGGCGGAACGAAACCGATCACCACGACACCGGTCGTGGGCACGCCGCATCGCGGGTACGCCGAGATGTTCGTCCCCGGCGAGGAGGAGCTGGAGGACGGCGAGATCCGGGTGACCGTGCTCGGCAGCGGCAATCCCTGGGTGACCCGCGCGCAGTCCTCGGGGAGCGTGCTCGTCGAGATCGGCAACGCAGAGCGCGACATCTTCATCCTCGACCTCGGAACAGGCTCGCTCGCGAACTACGCGAGCCTGAAGCTGCCGGTCAACAAGCTCGACAAGGTGTTCTTCACCCACCTGCACGCGGACCACATCGCCGATCTGATCACGCTCTCGGGCAGCTACTCGAAGGTCGGGCGGGCCGACCGGCCCGTGTCCGTCTGGGGTCCGAGCGGGTCCGAGCCGCGCCTCGGCACCAGGCACTTCGTCGAGTCGATTCAGGAAGCGCTGGCCTGGGACACCGAGGGCTCGCGGGGCCCGATCAACCCGGACAGCCTCGAAATGACCGTGACCGAGTTCGACTTCATGCAGACGCAGGCCGTCTACGAGGCCAACGGCGTCACGGTGACCTCGTTCCCGGTCATCCACGCGGCGAGCGGGGCCGTCGGCTACCGCTTCGACTTCGCAGGGCTCACGTTCGTCCACTCCGGCGACACGCGAGCGGGCTGGCCGCTCGTGCGCGCCTGCGAGGGAGGCGTCGACCTGCTCATCCACGAGTGCTTCCCGCCGGCCGCGGCGCTCGCCGCCGCGACGGGTCTCTCGATCGAGCGGGCCACGATCGCGCTCAACGCCGCCCACACGTCGCCGGCGGCCGCGGGCAAGGTGTTCGGGCTCGTGCGACCGCGCATGGCGGGCCTCATCCACACGTTCCTCTCGCCACAGGTCATTCCCCTGATCTTCACCGAGCTCCGCGCCGTGTACGAGGGGCCGGTCGTGCAGACGCAGGACCTGACCGTGTTCAACGTGACGAAGGAGGCGGTGGTCGCGCGTCAGGCGCAGGTGATCGACCAGCTGCCGCCGATCGCGGGCGAGCAGCGCGTCGAGTACACGCCCGTCCAGCCTCCGCCGCCCGACTGGTGGGCGGAGGCGCTCATCCCCCTCGACGACGTGCAGTGAGGAAGGAGAGAAACCGGTGATCTGGGCCATCCTCGTCTTTCTCGGGATTCCCCTGTGGTTCTGTGCCATAGGGATCCTGCTGCTCATCAGGAACAACAGCTCGCTGCGCAAGCGGCCGGGCAACGTACCCGTGCGCGTCAAGCCTCCGGGCAAGACCCGCTGGGTGGCCGGCCATGCCGTCTGGGTCCACGACGTGCTCGCCTTTCGTGCCAGTCCTGCTGCGTGGAAGGAGCTGCTCGTCTGGGTCACGGGGGCCGTCGCCCGTGAAGCGACGGCCGAGGAGGCGAAGAAGCTGCATCGGCTCGGGGACGACCAGGTCGTCGCAGTCCTGAGCAGCGCCGGCGGCGGGACGATCGAGATCGCAGCCCGCGCCGAGCACCGCGACGCGCTCCTGGGGCCATACGCCGCCACGGGTGCGGGGCGAGGTCGGCTGCCGGAAGCGAGCGCACGATCCGACTGACCCGGTCATGACCTCCGAGCAGGCACTCGCGAAGCCGGGCACCGTCGGGCGGGCGATCAGGACGCCGCGCGGTGCCGCTCTGGCCGGAATCGCCTTCTCACTGCTCTTCGCCGTCGCGCTCGTCCTCGTCCGCACGGCCATCCCGGCGGATCCCGAGGACGCGGAGCGCTGGCTCTCGGACGACTCACGGCGAGACGCGGTCCTCCTCGGGCTCGGCCTCGTGCCGTTCGCGGGGATCGCGTTCCTCTGGTTCGTCGGCGTCGTGCGCGACCGCATCGGCGAGGCCGAGGATCGCTTCTTCGCGACGGCCTTCCTCGGCAGCGGGCTGCTCTTCGTCGGCATGCTCTTCGTCGCCTCGGCCGTGGCGGGCGGCCTGATCGTCGCCGCGGACAGGAACGCCGACTCGCTTCTTGCCTCCGGTGCCTGGGAGTTCGGCCGCGAGACGACGTACGAGCTGATGGTCGTCTACGCGATGCGGATGGCCGCCGTCTGGACCCTGGCCATCTGCACGATCCTGCTGCGCGCCAGGCTTGCACCCCGCTGGCTCGTCGCCTCGGGCTATGTCATCGCGATCGTGCTCCTGCTGACGACCGGCTCCGTCGCCTGGGTCGAGCTCGCCTTCCCCGCCTGGGTGTTGGCGCTGAGTGTCTACGTCCTCGTCACCGGATCCCGGCGGGACCAGTGGGCCGGCCCGGGCAACACCGAGGCGGGACGACATAGCGTCTGACCCCGCCGGCCACGGCCCGAGCCGGCTGAGCCGAGCCGTCCCCATCCTGGGCTGGCTGCCGTCGTACGACCGCGGCTGGCTGCGGCCGGACGTGCTCGCAGGGCTGACGCTGTGGGGCCTGCTCGTCCCGGAGGCGATGGCCTACGCCGGCATCGCCGGGCTGCCCGCCCAGGCGGGCCTGTACACGCTCGTCGCCTCCCTCCTCGTGTACGCGCTGTTCGGGACGTCGCGCCACCTGTCGGTCGGCCCCACGTCGGCCACGGCGGCTCTTCTCGCCGCCACCGTCGCGAGCGTCGGCGTCGTGTCGGGCAGCACGTCGTACGGGCCGACGGCCGTGGCGCTCGTGCTCGTCGTCGCCGCGCTCTTCCTCGTCGCGGGCGCGGCTCGGCTCGGCTTCGTCACCCAGTTCCTCTCGAAGCCGGTCATGGACGGCTTCATCGTCGGCCTCGCCGTGTTCGTCGCGGTCGGGCAGCTGTACAAGCTTCTCGGCGTCCCGAAGGTGGAGGGCAACACGGTCGAGAAGCTCGCGCACGTCGTTCGCGAGCTGCCGGAGGCCAACTCCGCGACCGTGCTCGTCTCCGCCGCCACGCTCGCGCTGCTGTTCGGCCTGCCGCGGCTCTCGAGGGCGTTGCCGGCCGGCCTGATCGCGCTCTTCGGGTCGATCGCGGTGAGCTCGGCGCTCGACCTCGAGGGGGAGCACGGCGTCGCAGTTGCGGGAACGCTGCCGAAGGGCCTGCCCTCGCTGGCCTGGCCCGATGTGCCGTGGTCGACCTGGCTCGCGCTCGTCCCGTCGGCGATCGGAATCGTGCTCGTCGCCTACAGCGAGGCGCTCGGCGTGGCGCGCGAGTTCGCCGACAAGCACGGCTACGAGGTGGACCCGGACCAGGAGCTGGCCGCAAGCGGCGTCACCAACCTCGCGAGCGGGCTGTTCGGGGGGATGATCGCGGCCGGCAGCATGTCCGCCTCGGCCGTCAAGGAGGGCGCCGGTGCCCGCTCGCAGGTCACGAACCTCGCCGCCTGGGCCGCCACGATCGTCACCGTCCTGTTCCTGACGCCGCTCTTCGAGACGCTCCCGGAGGCGGTGCTCGGCGCGCTGATCATCCACGCGCTCTGGCACATCCTCGTCGCGCGCAAGCTGCAGGCGATCCGGAGGGTCTCGAAGACCGAGTTCTGGCTGGGGGCGCTGGCCTTTGCGGGCGTCGTCCTGATCGACGTCCTGCCCGGGATGATCATCGGGCTCGTCGCCTCGCTCCTGCTCCTGATCTTCCAGTCGAGCCGGCCGCATCTCGCAGTGCTCGGCCGTGTTCCCGGCGTGCCCGGGGCGTACGCCGACGTCGGGCGCCACGCCGAGGCGGAGCGCGTCCCCGGCGTCCTCATCGTCCGGTTCGACGCCCCCATCTACTTCGCGAACGCACTCACCGTGCGCGCCGGGATCGAGCAGCTCATCGCGGCCGAGCCCGAGCCGCCACATGCCCTCGTGCTCGACGCCAGCGGGCAGGACTCCCTCGACATCACGAGCGCCGAGGTGCTCGCGAAGCTCCTCGCCAAGCTCGAGCAGGACGGGATCGAGGTCGTCCACGCCGAGGTCCACGCGCCCGTGCTCGACTTCGCGCGCTCGAGCGGGCTGCTCCGGTTCGACCCCGACTGCATCTTCCCCACCGTCGACGCGGCCGTCCACGCCGTCCGGGGCCGGCGCGAAGCCCCCTCGCGCGCGTGACCTCGCCCGAGCCACACGGGGAGCGCCCGGAGGGGCCACCCGAGCAAGGCCTGCTGGAGAGGGCACGAGGACGACTCGCGACCGGGACCGAGCGCGCGAGGAGCGCGAGCGACCAGCACGTGACCGTCGCCGTGCCGTTCCGGGCAGCCGAGCGGACCCAGCGCGTCGCGGCGGGCGTGCTCTCCGGCGGGATCGCCTACCGGCTGTTCCTCTGGCTCCTCCCCGTCGGCCTCATCCTCGGCGGAGTGCTCGGGCTCGGGGATGCCGACGACATCGAAGAGGCGGTTGCGACCGGAGGCCTGCCGGCGGCGGTGGTCGACGCGATCGGAGACGTCGCGCGCGCCGGAGACGGCAACTGGTGGTGGCTTCTCGCCATCGGGGTGCCGCTGCTCCTGTGGGAGGGATACGCCGGCGCCAGGGCGCTGCAGCTCGTCCACGGGCTCGTCTGGAACGACCCTCCCGCGCCCACCAAGCCCCTGAACAGCTCGCTCGCCTTCACCGGCGTCTGCCTCGTGTTCGTCGCCGCCATCTGCGTCACGTGGTGGCTCCGCGACGAATCGCCTGCCGTCGGTCTTTCCGTCCTCGCGCTCATGGTCCTACCCCTGGCCGGGCTGTGGCTCTGGGTCTCCCTCCGGCTCCCGCACGGCACCGCCGGCTGGAAGGCCCTCCTCCCGGGAGCGCTCCTCGTCGCGATCGGCTTCCAGATCCTCCACGGCACGCTCGTCTACCTCCTCCTGCCGAAGCTCGAGAAGGCCACCTCGCTGTACGGCGGGCTGGGAGTCGTCACCACCATGCTCTTCTTCGCCTACCTCGTCGGACGGATCGTCGTGACCGCGCCGATCCTCGACAGCACGCTCCACGAGGAGCTCCGCCGGCAGGATCGGAGCAGGCAGGGCGAGCCCCCGGACGGCCCGGCGGCGTCCGTCGAGTAGGAGACCGACCTCCCGGGGAGCTCCCGGCGGCACTTGCCGAGATTGCCTCTCTCTGACTCGAAACCGCGCTATCGTCCCGCAACGGTGCCGCTGCTCGATTCTTCGCTGGAAGCTTCGGCCTCGGTGTCCACGGGGTCTCGCGTAGACGCTGCGGCCAGACGGCATCACCCCGGGCCGTGACCCCGAGGCTGCAGACCCTGCGCGACGCGCTCCACGGCATGTACCCGGGCTACTTCGCCCTCGTGATGGCCACCGGGATCGTCTCGAACGCGTTCTTCTACCTCGATCACGAGGCGATCTCGGACGGGCTCTTCCTGATCACGCTCGTCGCGTTCGCGCTCGTTCTCGGCTGCTTCGTCGTCCGCACGCTCGTGTGGCCCGCGGCCGTGTGGCGCGACCTCGTGGACCCGCGGCTCGTGTTCACCTTCTTCACGCTCGTCGCTGCCGCGGACGTGCTCGGGCTGCAGCTGCACCTGCGGGAGCGTGACCACCTCGCGCTCGTGCTCTGGCTCGCCGCGCTCGTGATCTGGCTCGCGCTCGGCTACTTCAGCTTCGCCGTGCTCACCTTCGACGAGGGGCAGACCGGCGCCGATGTCGTGCACGGTGGCTGGCTGATCGCGATCGTCGGCACCGAGTCGCTCGTGCTGCTCGGCGCGCCGCTCGCGGGTGAGTTCGGCTCGCTTCAGAACACGATCTTCGTCGCGGTGCACGCCCTCTGGGGAATCGGGATCGTGTTCTACGGCATCTTCATCACGCTGTTCGCGTACCGCATCTTCTTCCTGCCGGTGAACGCGGCGGAGATGAACCCCCTGTTCTGGGTCGTGATGGGCGCGGCGGCGATCGCGACGAACGCGGGCTCGACGCTGATCCTCACCCAGCCCGACCTGCCGTTCCTTGTCGCCATGCGCCCGTTCGTGAACGGGACGACGCTGATCCTGTGGGCGTGGGCGACGTGGTGGATCCCGCTGCTCGTGATCTACGGGATCTGGCGACACGTCGTCCGCCGCTACCCGCTGACGTACGCGCCGATGTACTGGAGCCTCGTCTTCCCGCTCGGCATGTACGCGGTGGCGACCTACAGGCTCTCGCTCGCCTCCGACTTCCAGCCCATCGAGATCCTCTCGCAGACGATGGTCTGGATCGCGCTCGGCGCCTGGGCCGCGACGATGCTCGGCCTGCTCGCCTCGCTGCGCACGTACCTGCGGGCTGCCTGAAGCAGTTCGGCGCTCGTCTTCGCAAACCCTCACACAGCGCTGAACTCGGCAGCATCGATCCGTCAGCGCCGCTCAGAGGGCCCTCCTACCGTTTCCTCGACGACTGCCCGCGAGGAGAGACGCACCCTCGTGCGCAACGACGAGAACGAAGGAGCCCGAAATGCCCCGTACCCGAGCGAACCCGAGGCGTACGAGTAGTCGCACGCCCTCCGTAACGGCTGCCGCGCTGGCGGCCGCTGCGATCACGGCGCTGCTCCTGCCGCTCAGCGGCAGTGCGCGGCCGCTGGACGCGCCGGTGAACAAGGCTCCGCCCACGATCAGCGGATCGACGGTGAAGGGACAGACGCTGACGGCGGGGACGGGCACCTGGGAGGGAGCGGCGAGCTACGCGTTCCAGTGGCAGCGCTGCGACGACAGCTGCGCAGACGTCGCGGGAGCAACGAACACCACGTACGAGCTCGACGATGACGACGTCGGCAAGCGCATCCGGGTACGTGTGACGGCGACGAGCTCCGACGGCGCATCCACCATCGCCTACTCCCAGCTGACGGACGTCGTGACGGGCGGCGTCCCGCCCTCGAACAGCGAGGAACCGCGCATCACGGGATCTCCCGTGGTCGGACAGCGCCTGTCCGCGAGCACAGGCACCTGGTCCGGCGATCAGCCGATCACCTTCGCCTACCAGTGGGTGCGCTGCGGTATCGATGGAGGCGCGGCGGACGGGAGCAACTGCTCGAACATCTCCGGCGCCACCGGCACGACCTACGTCCTCACCTCAGCCGAGGTCGGGTCTCGCATCCGTATCCGAGTCACGGCGACGAACTCGTCAGGCGCGGAGACCGTGGCCTCCAATCCCACCGCGGTCGTCACCAGCGGTGGCGCACCGAGGTTCAGCGGCGAGCCTCGCGTCACGGGGTCACCGGTGGTCGGGCAGCGGCTGTCCGCGAGCACCGGCACCTGGAGCGGGGGTCAGCCCATGACGTTCACGTACCAGTGGGTTCGCTGCGGCACCGATGGGGGCAAGGCGGACGGGAGCAACTGCCCGAACATCTCGGGCGCCACCGGCACGACCTACGTCCTCACCTCCGCCGAGGTCGGGTCCCGCATCCGTGTCCGAGTCACGGCGCGGAACTCGTCGGGATCGCAGACGGCGGCCTCGAATCCAACGGACGTGGTGAGGGCGAACGCGCCGGTCAACACCAGGATGCCGACCGTCTCCGGCTCGTGGGTTGCAGGCCAGACGGTGACGGTGAATCCCGGGACGTGGAGCGGGATGTCGCCCATCACGTTTGCGTACCAGTGGCTTCGGTGCAACAGTGCCGGCGGAAGCTGCGCTCTGATCCAGGGGGCGACCTCCCTGCGGTACAGGCTCGGCGCCGCCGACGTCGGCCACAAGATCCGGGTCAACGTCACTGCCAGGAACTCCCGCGGCTCGACGACCGTCATGTCGAACGAAAGCGCGATCGTCGCGTCCGGGACTCCGTCCGGCATCATCACCCTTCCGACCGGCGAGAGGTCGATCTCGGTGGCGAGCGTCCCGCGGGACCAGCGACTCATCGTCGACCGCGTCGTCTTCACGCCCCGGATCGTCGGCTCCAGGCGCGAGGTCATCTCGATCCAGGTGCGGGTGAAAGACACGCGCGGCTACGTCGTTCGCGGCGCGATGGTGTTCGTCCGCTCGACACCGCTCGTCACCCGGGCTGACCAGCCTCGCCGGGCGACGGCCACGAACGGCTACGCGGTCTTCCAGATGGTCCCCAGACAGAACTTCCCGACAGTCCGACGCGGTGCCGTGCAGTTCTTCGTCAAGGCATACAGGGTCGGAGACCCCCCGCTTGCCGGCGTTGCCGGCTACCGCCTCGTGCAGGTCAGGATCGCCCGCTGAGCCTCCCCTCGGCGCGCGTGACGGGACCCGGTTCGGCCGGGTCCCGTCAGTCGTTCGCGACGAGACCACGCGTCGGGCGGAGTCGTGCCACGTGCGGCAGGTCCCCGGTCTCGAGGGGAAGTCTTCCATGAGCCCCGCAGGGATTCCACGAGCTCGACGGCTACGGTCACGGGCTCCGGGGACGGGCCTACACGGCGACGTTCGAGCTCGACGACCGGAACGGGATCGAGCTGACCCGGCACCTGACGCTCCGCTGGACCTGGAGCGCTCGCCTCCGGCGGGCGCTGGGGCCGACTACGACGAGAGCCGCAGATCGATGTCGCCGTCCTCGTTCAGGGACGGCTCGAAATCCGTCACGTCGACCTCCGAGAGCACCAGGCGCCGCCGAGGACGGACCTCGGTGATGCGGGTGACGGGCAGGTGGAAGACGAGGCGATCCGTGCTTCCGCCGCGCACCACGAGACTCGCGTCGTGCTCGTGCGCTTCGATGCCGTTCGTCTCGACGACGGTCCCGAGCTCCCCGTGCCGACCGAGCACGCGGTAGCCGATGAGGTCGATGCTCATCGCGTCACGCGCTCCCACGCCCCCATCGTCGACAACCCGCGTGGCGAAGGCTGTCGCTTTCGCAATCGCGTGCTGTGGGTTCGGTCAGGGTTTCCTGACGCCACCCCGACGGCTGCTCGCAGCCTGCCCCATGTCCGCAGATCCTTACGCCCCCCGCAGGCAGGGCTCAGCCGACCGCCCGTGCCGCAGACGCGGTCTGCGTACCGTCGGTGCCATGGCCGGTACCAGCGGCGCGAGCACAAGAGACGGCACTCCCGAGCTGGCTCGCACCGAGGGCTTTGTCGCAGTCGCGAGCGACGGGCCGCTCGGTGAGGTCGAGCTGACGCTCGTTCCCCCGGAGCGGGAAGCGCCCGACTATCTCGTCGTGCGCACCGGCCGGTTTCCGCGTGTCCGCCATCCGGTCATCCCGGCGGAGCTCGTCGTCCGCGTCGAGACAGCCAGCCGGCGCGTGTACCTGCGCGGCCGCTCGGGTGATCTCGCCCGCCTGAGCGAGGAGCTGCCGCTCGCGGTGTGACGCCGGCGCCGTGCGCGTGAACGACGTCGTCCCCGATACCGAGATCGCGGTCCCTCGCCCCGGTTCCCTCGCCGGTGGGACGCATACTCCGGACATGCTCTCTCGGCTCGCGAGCATGCGCTGGTGGCTGGCGCTGCTGTTCGCGGGCATTGCCGCGCTGACCGCGTTCGCCGTCGCCCAGGTCTTCACCGCCCGCAGCGAGGCAGCGATCAGAGAGCGCGCCCAGGAGCTCGTCGCCGGCGCCACGGTCGCCGCTGCCGCGACGATCCCTCCGGACGCGAGCGATGACCTGATTCGCGCCCGGACTGCACGCTTCGGCGAGTCGCGAAGCCTCGCGCTCTTCGCGTTCCGGAGCGACGGCACCCTCGTCACCCCTCCGCGGCGCCGCGGGGTCTCGGTCGAGGCACTCCCGAACCTCGAGCTCCTGCTCGAGAGGGCTCTCTCCGGGCGCAGGCTCGTGGACACGCTCGACGACGAGCACCTCGTGACGGTCGCTCTGCCGATGCGCCGTGACCGCGCCGCCGCGCTGGTCGGCGTCGCGGCGCCCTCCGACTTCGAGGCCGCACTCGGCATCGTTCGCGACGAGATCGTCTCGGCAGCGCTCTGGGCCACCGCGATCGGGGCGTTCACGGGGCTCGTCGTCGCGCTACTCATCACCCGACGCATGCGTCGGATCGCGGCGGTTGCAGCCGGTATCGAGCGCGGCCGCTTCGACCAGACCCTTCGACCCCGCTTCCCGGACGAGCTGGGCCAGCTCGCCGGGACGATCGACCACATGCGCGAGCAGCTTCGGCTCTCGTTCGGTCGGCTCGAAGACGAGCGCCGGCGGCTGCAGGTCCTCCTGGAGCAGCTCCAGGAGGGCGTCGTGGCAGTCGATCGCCGGCTCGTCGTGGAGTTCGCGAACTCCCGCGCGCGACTGCTGGTGGACACCGACCTCGAACCGGGCCGGGACCTCCCGGACCCGTGGCCGGTTACGTCGCTTCGCGACGCCGTCGGCTCGATGTTCGTGCCCGGTGCGACGGCACGCACCATTCGCGTTCAGCCCGATCCGGACCGAACGTTCCTGGTCGGGCTCCTGCCTCCACATCCCGACGAGGAGTCAGCAGTCGTCGTCGTGACGGACGTGACGCAGCGAGAACGGCGCGAACGCGCGGAGAGAGAGTTCGTGATGAACGCCGCGCACGAGCTGCGGACACCGCTCTCCGCAATCTCGAGCGCGGTCGAGGTCCTCCAGCAGGGGGCGAAGGACGAGGCCGGCGACCGAGATCGGTTTCTCGCGATCGTCGAGCGCCAGACGATTCGGCTCACGAGGCTCGTCCGTTCGCTGCTCACGCTCGCACAGGCGCAGACGCGGTCGGGAACCGTGAAGCTCGAGGACGTCCCCGTAGCCCCCATCCTCCAGGAGGTCGCCTCCGCGCTCGACGACACTGGCGTCGAGGTCGCGGTAGCTCCTCCCGACGCCGCGGTCGTCGCACACCCGGACCTCCTGCGCCAGGCGGTCGAGAACCTGGCGAACAACGCGCTCCGCCATGCGGGAGGCCGTGCCCTGACCATTCGCGCCGCGCTCACCTCCGAGGGGGTCGTGCGGATCCAGGTCTCCGACGAGGGCCCCGGAATGACGAA
>CAZMUG010000020.1:23836-24945 GCA_964569165.1 uncultured Gaiellales bacterium | reverse complement strand
GGAGCGCGCCGTGCTCCAGGGTCAACTGCCTGAGCCCCTGAAGGAACCCCGAGACCGGCACGACCAGCCCCATGTTCCCGGCGACGGGCTCGACGATCACGGCCGCGATGTCGTCGTGCCCCCGGAACAGCGCCTCCACCGCCTCGAGGTCGTTGTAGGGCGCGGTGAGCGTGTCCGCGACCGCGCCCGGTGTGACCCCGGGCGAGTCGGGGAGCCCGAGCGTCGCCACGCCCGAGCCCGCCTGCACGAGCAGGAGATCCGCGTGCCCGTGGTAGCAGCCGGAGAACTTGACGATCCTCGAGCGGCCGGTGAACGCGCGGGCGAGCCGAAGGGCGCTCATCGTCGCCTCGGTGCCCGAGCTCACGAAGCGCACGAGGTCGAGGCTCGGCAGCGCCTCGCGGATCAGCCTTGCGAGCTCGAGCTCGAGCGGGCTCGGCGCCCCGAAGCTCGTCCCGTGGCGCGCTGCCTCCGCGAGGGCGGTGACGACGCGCGGCGGCGCGTGCCCGAGGATGAGCGGCCCCCAGGAGAGGACGTAGTCCACGTAGCGGTTGCCGTCCACGTCGATCAGGAAGGCGCCCTCGCCGCGCTCGACGAAGAGCGGCGAGCCGCCGACCGCGCGGAATGCCCTGACCGGGGAGCTGACGCCGCCGGGGAGCAGCTCGAGCGCCTCCCGGAAGAGCTGCTCCGACCGCCTGGTCTCGCGACCGCTCACCCGAGACTCGGACAACGCAGGTTGCAACGCGCAACGTGCGGCGCGCTCGTGACGCGTCTCGAGGTCGGTTCGGCCGGGCATACGCGGCCGCTCACGGGCGCCGTCTCAGCGGGCGGCCGCGTCATGCGGCGCGCGCCTCCTCGAGCCATGGCCTGGCGCGGTCGCGGACGAGCTCCGCCAGGGTCTCCACGAACACGGGATCGTCGTTCAGCGCGGGCGGCCGCTCGAGCCGGAGGCCCAGACCCTCCGCGATCCCGCGCGCTCGCCGGTCGATGTCGAAGAGCAGCTCGACGTGGTCGGACACGAACCCGACCGGGACGCACACGACGTCGCGAACGTCCTGCGCCGCCAGCTCCTCGAGGTGCTCGCCGAGATCCGGGCCGGCCCAGGGCTCGGG
>CAZMUG010000020.1:0-23736 GCA_964569165.1 uncultured Gaiellales bacterium | reverse complement strand
AGCCCCGGAGCGTCGTGGTAGCTCGAGATCTGCGCCAGCTCCATGCGTCCCCGGTAGAGGTCGAGCCCGTCCGCGACCTTCTGCTGGTAGCGCGCGACGGACAGGGCGCTGAACTGGGGCGCGAGCACGAGCCCGACGGCGTGCGTGATCCCGTCCTCGACCATCTCGCCGACGACCTCCTCGATCCACGGCGACCAGTGCCGCATCCCCAGATAGCAGCGGTACTCGCGCCCGAGCCGCTCCTGCAGCGCGTCGACCTGCGCCCGGGTCACGTCGAGGAGCGGCGACCGGCCGCCGATCGCCCGGTAGCTCTCGGTGACCTCGTCGAGCACCTCGCACGGTGTCGGCCGACCGTGCCGGATGTCCGCGAGGTAGCCGGGGATCTCCTCCGGGGAGCTCGGCCCGCCGTACGCCATGACGAGCGCTCCCACCGGGACCGAGACGCTCACCGCGACGTCCTCTCGCGCACGTGCTCGACGAGCCGCTTCACGCTGTCTGGCGGCGTCTGTGGAACGAGCCCGTGACCGACGTTGAAGACGTGCCCCGGGCGTCCTCCGGCGCGGTCGAGGACGTCGTCGATCCGAAAGCGGAGCTCGCGCCAGGGAGCGAGCAGTGCGGCCGGGTCGAGGTTCCCCTGCACCGGGCGGTCGGGGCCGACGCGCTCCCAGGCCTCGTCGAGCGGGAGCTGCCAGTCGAGGCCGACCACGTCTCCCCCGCACGCCGCGGCGTGCTCGAGGTACGTCCCGACCCCGAGGGAGAAGTTGACCACCGGGACCCCGGCTGCCGAGAGCTTCGAGAAGAGCTCGCGGTTCGCCGGCGCGACGTGGCGGAGGTAGTCCTCGCGCGCGAGCGCCCGCCCGGCCCAGGAGTCGAAGACCTGGAGCGCCTGCGCGCCCGCCCTCACCTGCGCGAGGAGGTAGTCGGCCTGCACCGTGACGAGCTTGCCGAGCAGCCGCCTCCACGCAGCGGGCTCGGAGAGCATGAACGCCCTCGTCCGCACGAAGTCCCTCGAGCTCCCGCCCTCGATCGCATAGCTCGCGAGCGTGAACGGGGCGCCCGCGAAGCCGATGACCGGCACGTCACGCGCCTCGAGCTCCCGGCGCAGGATGCGAATCGCCTCCAGCGTCGGCGCCATCGTCTCCTCGGCCGGCGGCGTCCCGAGGAGATCCACGTCGCGCGCGCCCGCCAGCGCGTTCGCGATCACGGGCCCGTCGCCCTTCACGAAGTCGAGCTCGAGGCCCATCCCGACGAGCGGCGGCAGGATGTCCGAGAACACGATCGCGGCGTCGAGGCCGAAGCTCTCGATCGGCTGCAGGGTCACCCGCGCGGCCAGCTCCGGCGTCCGGACGAGCTCGAGCAGGGAGTGCCGCTCGCGGAGCGCGCGGTACTCGGGCTGGTAGCGGCCGGCCTGTCTGAGAAGCCACACCGGCGTGCGCTCCACCGGGAGCCCCCGGCACGCGCGGAGGAAGACGGAGGTCGGCTCGGCCGTGACGGGCACGGCTGTCCGGTCGGTCACGGGGTGGGCGCCTGCCATGCCACCCGGCCGACGAAGAACGGCCCGAGCCTCTCGAGGTGCAGCGACGTCTGCTTCGTCCGCCGCATCCGCTGCACGATGACCGAGAGAGGGTGGAGCTCCGGGCCGAGCAGCCCGACGACGAAGTCGTTGTCGGAGCGGTCGAGCCCGTGGCAGGCGAGCCTGATGTCGTACCCGAGCCCGGCGCGCCCGAACGCCATCCCGATCCCGCCGTGCTCCATGAGGATCGTGTTCTGCTCCTGCCGGGAGAGCTGCTCGAACGAGCCCGCCCGGCGCAGCGGGTACCAGATCGCCCACGGCAGCGAGGGATCCAGGACGCGGCGGCGCGGCCTGTCGACGAGCGTCTCCTCGAGATCCGGCTCGTACCCGAGCGCATACGTCCGCCCGAGCATCGTCAGCTCCGGCTTCGGCGTGAGGTCGCCGAAGGGAGGGGCCTGGAGGAAGCTCCGGAGCTCGGAGACGAACGCCTCCGGGTCCTCGCTCAGCGTGAGCAGAGCGACCCCGGTCGGGTCGTTGACGTCCTCGTACAGGGCCCCCAGGACCTCCCCGGACTCGAGCGCCGCGACGAGGGCTCCCGTGTCTGGGGCACCGCCGAACGCGTGCAGCTGCATGAACAGCCGGCGGTCGAGCGAGGTCGTCTCGCCGGCCGCGGTTCTCCCGTGCTCGGCGACGTCCGGGGTCTCGACGTCGGCGGCGTCGGGCCGCTCGTCCACGCGCGCCTTCACGCACCCTCCCCCAGCCAGCGGGCGGCGTCCTTCGCGTGGTACGTGATGACGAGGTCGGCCCCGGCGCGCCGGATTCCGGTGAGCGCCTCGAGGACCGCGGCGCGCTCGTCGAGCCAGCCGTTCGCGGCGGCCGCCTTGACCATCGCGTACTCCCCGCTGACGTTGTACGCGGCCAGCGGAAGCTCTGGAAACCGCTCGTGGACGGCGCGGACGACGTCGAGGTAGCCGAGCGCCGGCTTGACCATGAGCCCATCGGCGCCCTGCGCAACGTCGAGCGCCGCCTCCCGCAGTGCCTCGCGGGCGTTCGCGGGGTCGAGCTGGTGCGAGCGCCGATCGCCGAACGCGGGAGCGCCCTCGGCGGCGTCGCGGAACGGCCCGTAGAACGCGGAGGCGTACTTCACCGCGTAGGAGAGGATCGCCACCTGCTCGTGGCCGTCTGCGTCGAGCGCGGAGCGGATGGCGCCGACCATCCCGTCGATCATCCCGCTCGGCGCGACGACGTCCGCCCCCGCCTCCGCGTGCGACACCGCGATCCGCTGGAGCAGCTCCAGGGTCTCGTCGTTCAGGAGGTAGCCGTCGTCGTCGAGGACACCACAGTGACCGTGGTCCGTGTACTCGCACAAGCAGACGTCGGTCATCACCACGAGACCCGGGTGGGACGACGCGAGCGCCCGCACCGCCTGCTGCACGATGCCGTCGTCGGCGTAGCTCTCACTGCCGCCTGCGTCCTTCCCGCCCGGGACCCCGAAGAGCAACACCGCCCTGATGCCGAGCGACGCGATCTCGTCCGCCTCGCCCGCGAGCAGGTCCACCGACAGCCGCTCGACTCCGGGCATCGACGGTACGGGATCGCGGACCCCGGCTCCCGGGACGACGAACAGCGGGAGCACCAGGTCGTCGGCGGCGAGCGTCGTCTCGCGAACGAGGTCACGCAGGGCGGGCGTCCGCCGCAGGCGGCGGGGCCGGTGCGCTCCCGGTGCGAGCCGGAGCGCGTCCAGCGGGTCGGTTTGGAACTCCGTCACGTGCTCTCCCCGTAGTGCTCGACGAGGGCTCGAATGATGCCCTGTGAGGTGGCTTCGTCGGCGACGAGACCGACGCGCAACCCTACCTCCCGTGCGACCTCGGCGGTCTTCGGGCCGATGCAGACGACGAGGGCGTTCCCCTGCCCTCCCTGCGCCCCGAGGCTGCGGGCCGCCGATCCGCTCATCAGCACCACGGCATCCGCGGCCCAGAGCCTCGCGAGCTCGGCCTCGGCGACCTCGGCCGGCACGGTTCGATAGGCGTGGAGTTCGTTCACCTCGGCGCCTCTCTCCCGCAGGCGCTCTGCGAGACGGCGATCCGCGAGCTCCCCCTGTACGAGCAGGATGCGTGTGCCTTCGACCGAGCCGAGCCCGGCCGCGATCTCCTCGCCCGCGAACCGCTCGGGCACGAATGCCGGCTCCACGCCGAGCCGCCGGAGAGCGGCCGAGGTGGCAGGGCCGACCGCGGCGACCCGGGCCGTGCGCGTCAGCGACTCGAGCTCCGGCCAGCGGGCGAGCGCTGCAGCGCCGTTCGCGCTCGTGACCACCAACCAGTCGTAGTGGTCCGGTCCGTGGATCGACGCCTTCAGCTCCTCGACGTCCGCAACCGGGTCGATCCGGATCAGCGGCACGATCGCCGGCTCGGCGCCGAGGCTCTCGAGCGCTGCGGCCAGCGTCTCGGCCTGCTCGCGCGGTCTCGTGACGCCGATGCGGCGCCCGGCGAGCGGCTGCTCAGCCACGGATCGCCGCCAGGATGGTGTCCGCCCCGGCCCGCAGCGCCTCGCGGGCGAGGCGCTCCCCGAGCGGCTCCGGCTCGCCCTCGCCGTGCACCCGAACCACCTCCGCGCCGTCGAGCGAGGCGACGAGCCCGTCCATCCGCACGTCTCCTCCCGGGAGGGTCGTCGCCCGCGCTCCGACCGGAGCCGCACACCCGCCACCGAGCGCGCGCAGGAACGCCCGCTCGGCGGTCGTCTCCGCACGCGCGGCCGGATCGTCGAGAGCCGCGAGCAGGGCGCGCGTCGGCTCGTCGTCCGCGCGGCACTGGACGGCGAGCGCGCCCTGCCCTGGGGCCGGCAGGAGCGTCCCCGCCGAGAGCCACTCGCTCACCTCGCCCTCGAGCCCGAGGCGGCGCACGCCTGCGGCGGCGAGCACGACGGCGTCGTACTCTCCTTCGCGCACCTTGCGAATGCGCGTGTCGACGTTCCCGCGGATGGACCGCAGGTCGAGGTCGTGCCGGAGCGCCCGGAGCTGGGCTGCGCGGCGGAGGCTGCTCGTCCCGACGACCGCGCCGGAGGGAAGCTCGGCGAGCGTGAGGCCGTCGCGCGTGACCAGGCACTCTCCGGCGTCCCCACGTGCGCAGACGGCCGCGACGACGATCCCCTGTGCGTCCTCGGTCTGAAGGTCCTTCAGCGAGTGGACCGCCGCGTCGATCGCGCCGGAGCGGAGCGCGCGCTCGAGCTCCCCGGTGAAGAGGCCCTTCCCGCCGATCTCCGGGAGCGGGAGCCCCGCGTCCTGCGTCCGGTCGCCCGACGTGGAGACGACCAGGGTCGCGCACTCGACGCCGGGGACGGCGGCGCGCAGCTTCGCGAGGACGAGATCCGTCTGTGCCCGCGCGAGCGCCGAGGCGCGCGTGCCGACGGTCACCGCGGCCGGCCGCGGCGGGTCGCTCACCGCCCGCCGGGCGCGGTGATCCCGAAGAGCTCACGGACCGTGTCGGCCACGTCGTCCGCGTCGCCCGCGCCCGCACGCTCGCGGAGGCGGACCGTCGGATCGTGCAGGAGCTTCTTCACGAGCGCGCGCGTGAGGTGATCCATCCGCTCCACGACGGCCGGATCGAGGTCGCCGAGGTCGTCCAGCGCCCGCTCCAGCTCCCGCTCGCGGATGGACTCGGCCTGGCGCCGCAGCTCGGCGAGGAGCGGCTCGACCTCGAGCTCGCGGTACCTGCGCCCGAACTCCGCCACCTCCTCGTCCACGATGGACTCGACCTGCGGCACCTCGCGAAGCCTCGAGGTCATCGCGTCGTCGAGCCCGGCCCGGAGGTCGTCCACGTCGAAGAGCCGCACGCCTGCCACGCCTCCGACCTCGCGCTCGACGTCGGCGGGGACCGCGAGGTCGACGACGACGAGCGGCGTGTCCTCGCGGCCCGCGAGCGCGTGGCGGACGGCCTCGGTGGTGAGAACGGGCGACTCGGAGCTCGTCGCGCTCACGACGACATCGGCACACGTGAGCTCGTCCCGCAGCTCGTCGAGCCCGCAGCCCGAGGCGCCGAAGCGGCCTGCGACCTCGACCGCCCGCTCACGGGTCCGGTTCGCGATCACGATCTGCGCGAGTCCGCGGTCCGAGGCAGCCTTCAGCGTCTGCAGGCCGATGCGCCCGGCTCCGACGACGAGCAGCCGCTTCCCCCGCAACCCGCCGAGGGCGCCGTCGGCGAGCACGAGCGCCATCGAGCTGGCCGTCGCCGGGTTCGCCCCGATCGCGGTCTCCACGCGCGCTCTGCGGCCGGCCGAGATGGCTGAGCGGAAGAGGAGCGTGAGGCCGGCCCCGGCCGTTCCCTCCGCGAGAGCGGCCTTGAAGGCGTCGCCGATCTGGCCGAGGATCTCCGCCTCCCCCAGCACGAGCGAGTCCAGACCGGCAGCGACGCGCCCGAGATGGCGGGCGACGTCCTCGCCCGAGTGGACGTAGAGGTGGTCCACGAGCAGCTCGCGATCGACACGGTGGGTGGCCGCGAGCACGTCGACCAGCTGGTCCCGCGCGTCGTCCAGCCCGGACGTGAGCCGCGCGTACAGCTCCACGCGGTAGCAGGTCTGGAGCGAGACGTGCTCGAGGACGGCCGGGCAGCGATCAGCGGCCGGGCCGAGCGCGCCGATCCGCTCGCGGAGCTCGACGGGGGCGGTCCGGTGGCTCAGCCCCAGGCAGACGAGGTGGTCCACGGCGAGACACTCTACTCGGGCGAGAATGGGCGACGTGCGCGCGCTGGGAATCGACGTCGGCGGGACGTTCACGGATGCGGTCTTCGTGGCGGACGGCGAGGTGAGGACCGCGAAGGTCCCGACCGCGGCGCGGCAGGAGGAGTCGGTCGTCGCGGCCGCCCACGCCGTGGGCGCCACGGACGTCGACCGCTTCACGCACGGCACGACGATCGCGACCAACGCGCTGCTCGAGCGGCGGGGAGCGCGCACGGCCTTCGTGACGAACGAGGGCTTCGAGCACCTGCTGCACCTGCGCCGCCAGACGCGCGCGCACCTCTACCGGCCGTGTGCGGAGCAGCCTCCGCCGCTCGTTCCGCTCGAGCGCTGCGCCGGGATACGCGGCCGGACGGCGCCGAATGGCGAGCTCGTGCCGCTCGACCTCGGCTCGCTCCCGGAGCTCGATGCGGACGCGATCGCGGTCTGCCTGCTGTTCTCGTTCCGGGACCCCGGGCCCGAGCGTGCGCTCGCCGAGGAGATTCGCCGGCGCCATCCTCGCGCGCACGTGGTCGCCTCCCACGAGGTCGCCCCCGAGCTCCGGGAGTACGAGCGCGCCTCGACCACCGTCGCGGACGCGTACCTCGGGCCGGTGCTGGCGCGCTACCTCCGCTCGCTCGAGTCGGCGTGCGCAGCGGCTCGCCTTCCCGCACCGCTCGTGATGCGCTCGTCGGGGGGTGTCGCCACGCTCGAGGAGGCGGCCGCGCACGCCTCCTTCGCGCTCCTGTCCGGCCCGGCCGCAGGAGTCGTCGGTGCCGCCCGCGTCGCAGCGCTCGCGGGCTTCGACGACGCGCTCGCGTTCGACATGGGCGGCACGTCGACCGACGTCTGCGCGATCACCGGCGGCTCCGCCCGGAGGGAGCACGAGCGGCCCGTCGGCGGCCTGACCATCCGGCTCCCCACGCTCGCCGTGCACACCGTCGGCGCGGGCGGAGGGTCGATCGTCCGCCTCGACGAGGGTGGCGCGCTCCGCGTCGGCCCCGAGAGCGCGGGTGCCCATCCCGGCCCGGCCTGCTACGGGCGCGGCGGCGAGCGGCCGACGGTGACCGACGCCAACCTGCTCCTCGACCGTCTTCCGAAGACGCTGCCGGGCGGGATCGAGCTCGACCACGCCGCCGCCCGGAGAGCGCTCGGGAAGCTCGACCCGGAGGCCGTGATCGAGGTCGTGAACGCGGAGATGACCCGCGCGCTTCGCGTGGTCTCCGTCGAGCAGGGCCTCGACCCGCGCGACTTCGCGCTCGTCGCGTTCGGGGGGGCGGGGCCCCTCCACGCGTGCGCGCTGGCGGACGAGCTCGGCATGGAGACCGTGCTCGTGCCGGCCGCGGCGGGGGTGCTCTCGGCATTCGGCCTCGTCGCGGCCGACGAGCGCCGCGACGCGGTGCGAGCGTACGTCGTCCCGCTCGCCGAGACGGGAGAGCTCCCGGACGAGGGCGAGGCGGATCTCCGCTACGCAGGCCAGTCGTTCGAGCTCACCGTTCCGCTCGGCCGCGACCTTGCTCGCCGCTTCCACGAGGCGCACGCGGCGCGCTACGGCTACGCGGACTCCGACCGGCCGCTCGAGCTCGTCGCCGTCCGGACCGCCGAGGTCCGCCCCGCGCCTCCGGTCGAGGTACGGGGGCCTGCGCGCACGGTCACGGGGCCTGCGGCGCTCGCACTGGAGGGGGCGACGGCCTGGGTCCCGGCGGGCTGGGCCGGCGAGACCGATGCGCACGGGACGCTCGTCCTTCGGAGGCGGGCATGATCCCCGTCCAGTTGCAGGTCATCGGCGCCGGCCTGCGCGCCATCGCGGAGGAGATGGGCGCGGTGCTCGTCCGCTCCGCCTTCTCGGCGAACATCAAGGAGCGGCGCGACTGCTCGACCGCGCTCTTCGACGAGCGCGGGCGCATGGTCACGCAGGCCGAGCACATCCCCGTGCACCTGGGTGCGATGCCGGAGGCCGTCGCGGCCGTGCGCGCCCACGACCCGGCGCCGGGGGAGCCCTGGATCCTGAACGACCCGTATGCGGGCGGGACACATCTTCCCGACCTCACGATCGTGACCCGGACCGAGCTCGGCTACGCCGTCTCGCGGGCACACCACGCGGACGTCGGCGGCACGGAGCCCGGGAGTCTCCCCGCCGGCTCGCGCACGCTGGACGAGGAAGGCATCGTCGTCCCGCCGACACGGCTGACCGGTGAGGCACTTGAGAGCCTCACCGCCCTCATGCGCAACCCCGACGAACGCCGCGGCGACCTCCGCGCCCAGCTCGCCGCCCATCACCTCGCCGAGCGGCGGATCTCCGAGCTCGTCGCGCGCCGGGGCCGGGACGCGGTCGCGGCCGCTATGGACCAGCTCCTCGAGTACTCGGAGCGGATCGTCCGCGCGGCGCTCCTCGCGCTCCCGGACGGCCGCTGGGAGGCCGTGGACGCGCTCGAGGCCCCCGAGGGCCCGCTGGAGATCCGGGCAGCGGTGACGATCGCGGGAGACGGGATCGAGATCGACTTCGCCGGCAGCGCGCCGCAGCACGGAGGGAACCTCAACTGCCCGCTCGCGGTGACGCGCTCGGCCTGCTTCTACGTCGTGCGCTGTCTCGCGGCGCCCGACCTGCCGGCGTCCGGCGGAGCCTTCGCGCCGGTGTCCGTGCGCGCACCGGCAGGCTGCCTCGTGAACGCCCGCTCACCGGCCGCCGTCGCCGCCGGGAACACCGAGACGTCGAGCCGGATCGTGGACGTCGTCCTCGCAGCACTCGGCCAGGCGATTCCCCTTCCCGCGCAGGGGCAGGGGACGATGAACAACGTCGTCCTCGGCAACGACCGGTTCACGTACTACGAGACGATCGGCGGCGGCCAGGGCGCGTGCCCCGACGCGGACGGCCCCTCGGGCGTCCACGTCGCGATGTCGAACACGCTGAACACCCCCGTCGAGGCGCTCGAGCTCTCCTACCCGCTCCGCGTGGAGCGCTACGCGCTGAGGGAGGGATCGGGAGGAGCCGGGCTGCACCGCGGGGGCGACGGGGTCGTCCGCGAGCTCCGCGTGCTCGAGCCGTGCCGGCTCTCGCTCCTGACCCAGCGGCGCGCGACCGGGCCCCTCGGCGCGCACGGGGGCTCGGACGGCCTCCCCGGCCGCAACCTCCTGAACGGGGAGGAGCTGCCAGCTTTCGTCACGCGCGACCTGGTCGCGGGCGACCTGCTCCGGATCGAGACGCCGGGCGGCGGAGGCTGGGGCGACCCCGTCAGCCCCGGCTCGGGGCGCGGTAGAGCGTGAACCTCTCGTCCCGGTAGACGACGGGGAGGTCGAGGCCCCGGCCTCCGCGGAGCCGGTCCACGACGAGGTACTCCGCGCCGTAGCCCTCCGGGATCGAGAGGTCGCCCGTCCGCTGGAAGCGCCGCGCGTCGCGGGCGCGCTCGTACGGCCGGTTCGCGGCCGTGTCGGCGACGTGCCCGGGTGGGGCGACCGCGACGTAGACGGGAGCGAACGCGGCGATCCGGTAGCTCGTCTCCGCATCGGAGAACACGATCGACCCGGGCGCCACGTCGTCGCGCAGGGCTTCGACGAGCCCGTCCGAGAGCCGCGTGCTCGCGGGGGCGAGAGGAGGCTTCCAGTCCGAGACGCCCGCGATCGCCACCGGCGCGAGGAAGAGGGCTGCGGCGAGGGGCGCAGCCGCCTCCAGCGGAGGCCGCGAGCGCCGGAGCCCCACGACGAGCGCGACGACCGCGCCCGCGACGGCGACCCACGTGAGGAGCGCCGGCGCAGGGTCGTCGAGGCGGTACTCGAACTCGCCCGGGTACAGGACCTGGAGCCCGATCCCGGCGGCGAGGGCGAGCAAGGGCGTGAAGGGGCCGACCAGGCGCGCGAGCACGCCCAGGCCCCCGGCGAAGGCGACGGCGAACGGCAGGAACCCGGCGAGCCTCCGCGACTGGGAGAGGGACACGAGGTCGGAGAAGGGCACGAAGAGCAGCGGGACGAGCGCCACCGCGTAGACGGCGAGCGAGCCCCCGACGGCGTACGCGGCCCAGCGCCGCCGCGCGGCGAAGCCCGCGAGACCGACGAGCAGGAGCCCGGCGATGGCCACGGCTCCGCCGCGGGTGAAGACCTCGGCGGCGAGGCTGTACGACGTGTCCGAGCGGACGTGGAGCTGGCCCGCGTACTGGTCGAACGCACGGCGAACCTCGTCGCGGGAGGGCGTGACCGAGCGCGTGTCGTTCACGACGGGGAGGAGCCAGAGCATGAAGAGCGCCGCCGGCGCGAACAGGGCGCCGAGGGCGAGCCCGCCGGAGCGGAGGTCGGCCCGCGCCCACAGGCCTCGGACGGCGAGGAAGCCGGCGACGAGGATCCAGAGGAAGATCGCGTAGGTCGGATGCACGACGGCGAGGACGAGGCCCGCGGCCGCCGCCGAGGCGGCGAGCCTCCACGACGGCGTCCGCACCGTCTCGAAGGCGAGGGCGAGCGCGGCGGGCACGAGCAGGTGGCGCGACGACGTCGCTGGAAGGGCGAGGAGGACGAAGGCCCCGCCCAGCCCCGGCGCGAAGCACACGAGCGTGACCTGGGCGGCGGCTGCTGCGCCTGCTGCCCACACGCGCCGGAAGAGCGCCCACCCGGCCTCGTACAGGGCGACGACGACGAGCGGGGCGAGGACGGCCGGCAGGTGCCGCACGACGACCTCGGGGTCCTCACCCGAGAGCCGGGCGACGAGCGCGAGGAAGCCGTGCCAGAGCGGGAACGCGTACCCGGGGTGCAGGCTGCCGTCCGCGAACTCGGACACCCGGTCGAGCGAGAGGTCGTCGAGCTCGAGGAGCTTGCGCGCCCGCGCCAGGTGGAAGAGACCGTCGCCTTCGACCTCCGGCGCCGCCGGCCAGAGCGCGAGCCCGAGCAGCGCGCCGGCGCAGAGCGCGCGCAACCGTCCGGGCACCGATGCGGCCTCCGGCCACCGGCGGAGCAGCAGGGGCACGACCGCCGTGAGACCCGCGAGCGCGAGCAGCGCCAGCGTGAGGTCGAGCGTCGCCCCGGCTGCGAACGTCACCGCCAGAGCACCGAAGACGAGCGCGAGCGACCAGGCCACGCTCGCGGATGCGCTGCGGAGCCCGAGGGCCCGCGCGACGAGCCAGCCGGGGGCGAGCACGAGCGCCGTCGCGAACGCGAGCTTGCCGTAGAGGGCGATCACGGCCTGCCGGAGACGAGCGCCGCGGCGTCACCCGTGCCGAGCCACCCGGCTGCCTCTCGGTACACGCGGCCGCGCTCCCCGCGGAAGACGAGCCCGCGCAGGCGCAGCGCCGCGCGCAGCAGGCGGCGGGCACGCTCGGCCTCCTCCGGCCCCCGGTGCTTGGTCAGGAAGAGGAGGTGCCCGCGGAGGTTCTCGCGGTACAGGCGCCCGCCGTGCGCGGCCCCCCGCACGTGGGTGCACTCAGCGCCCGGGAAGAACACGATCTCCCACCCGGCCTCCCGGAACCGGTAGCACCAGTCGGTCTCCTCGCTGAAGAGGAAGTAGTCCTCGTCGCAGGGCCCGACCTCCGCGATCGCGTCGCGCCGGAGGAGCATGCAGGCTCCCATCACGACCTCGACCTCCCGCACCGAGTCGTGGTCGAACCCGCCCGCGTAGAACGCGTTGAAGGCCGAGGACCGCGGAGCGACCTTGCGCAGGAAGAAGTACTCGGTCGCCAGGCGCCAGAGCGTCGGGAAGCCCCGCACGGAGCGCTGGAGCGTCCCGTCCGGGTTCCGCAGCCGGGGCCCGACGACGGCCGCCCCGGGCCGGGAGTCGGCGAACTCGACGAGCCGCTCGAGCGACCCTGCCTCGAGCCACGCATCGGCGTTCAGGAGGAGCACCCAGCGGCTCTCCGTCGCGCCGATCCCGATGTTCCACCCCGCGCCGAGCCCGCGGTTCTCGGACTCGATCAGACGAACGGCCGGGTAGCGCTCCCGGACGAACGCGACCGTCCCGTCCCGCGAGCCGTTGTCGACCACGACGACCTCGCGTCCCCGAAGCGACTCGAGGCAGTGCTCGATCCACGGCAGCGCGTCGTACGTGACGACGACCGCGGCGACGTCACGCTCGTCAGCCACGCTCGACCCCGGGCCGCGCCCCTCCGCGCAGCCCGTCCCGCAGCATGAGGAAGACGCCGGGGAGCGACATGAGCAGCGTCACGAGGAAGTACAGGAATCCCGCCGCGAAGGCCTGGTCGGCGCCGACGCCGAGGCTTCCGAGGAAGCTGACGAAGAACGCCTCGCGCACGGCGAGGCCGTTGAGCGTGAACGGCACGAGCATGACGAGGAAGAGCAGCGGCCCCATGACGTAGTACACGCGCGCGTCGAGGTCGATGCCGACGGCCTTCGCCGTCGCCCAGATGGCGAGCACGCGCAGCGCCTGGACGCCGAGCGTGACGACGAGGACGCGGGCCAGCAGGCGCGGCCTCCCCCGGTAGTGGTGGATCCCCTCGTAGAAGGCCCGGAGCGGGCGTGCGAGCCGGACCCGTTCGAGGAACGGCAGCACGCGCCGCAGGATGGGACGGGCGGACCGCGCGAAGAACAGGAACCCGAGCACGATCGTCCCGAACACGAAGAGCCCCTCGAGCCACAGGTAGGCGCTCACGTCGAAGTGGCCGATCGAGAGCACGAACCCGACCGCCCCGAGCAGGACGGTGGCTGCACCGCCGAGCCCTCGCTCGAGCAGCACGGTGCCGCTGACGACGGCGGTCGTGCCCGGATGGCGCCGCACCGTCTCCACGATCCGGACCGCGTCGCCGCCGAGCGAGGTGGGCAGCACCTGCCCCGCCGTGTACGCGACGAGGTACGAGCGGGTGAGCCAGGGGACCCGCTCGGCGATCGCGTGCGCCGCCAGGAGCCAGCTCCAGCGGAGGGCGAGGACGGGGACCGTTCCGAGCATGATCGCGACGGCGAGCGCGAACCACCCGAGGCTCGCGTCCGCCAGGATGTCGACGGTCGTCCCGAAGTCGATCTTGGAGACGATGTACGCGACGGCCGCGACCGTCAGGACGAGCGTCCCGGCCTGCCGCGCCCTACGCGTCATCGGCCTCGCGGGCCAGGACGTCGAGCGTCAGCAGCTCGTAGGCCACGTTCGACGCGGCGATCGCGGTCGGTTGACCGGGCCCGTCGTACGGAGGGCTGACCTCGACGAGGTCGTACCCCGAGAAGCGGAGGCCGCGGAGCGCGCGAACGTAGCCGAGCGCCTCCCGCGTGGAGAGGCCGCCCGCCTCGGGCGTCCCCGTGCCGGGAGCGAAGGCCGGGTCGAGGACGTCGATGTCGAACGAGAGGAAGAGCGGCCCGGCGCCGACGCGCCTCCGTACCCGCTCGCCGTACTCCGCGGGCGTCAGCTCGACGAGCTCCTCGCACGGAATCACCTCGAAGCCGAGCTCGGCCGGCATGGCCGCGTCCTCGGCGCCGTACAGCGATCCGCGCATGCCCGCGAGCAGCGAGCGCGAGGGGTCGAGCAGACCCTCCTCCAGCGCCCGGCGAAACGGGGAGCCGTGGTAGTAGGCCTGGCCCACGTACCGGTCCCAGACGTCGGCGTGCGCGTCGAGCAGGACGAGGCCGAGCGGGCCGTGAGCTGCGGCATGCGCGCGGAGCTCGCCCAGGACGATCGTGTGGTCCCCGCCGAGGCAGAGCGTTCGCGTCCCGGTGCGCACGATCGGCTGGAGGCGTTCCGCGATCTGCTCCAGGGACCGCTCCGCGTTCCCGGGCGTGATCGCGACGTCTCCGAGGTCGGCGACCGACAGCCGCCCGAAGACCTGCGCCCCCTGTACCGGGTTGTACGGACGCAGGGCGATGGACGCGGACCGGACGGCCTCCGGGCCGAAACGCGTGCCTGGCCGGTTCGTCGTGCCCGTGTCGAAGGGAATCCCGAGGACCGCGACGTCCACCCCCTCCGGGCCGTCCGCAACGGGACAGCGCCCGAAGGTCCTGACCCCGGCGTAGCGCGGAGCCGCGAAGGCGTCGGGAGGCTCGTAGCGGGGCGCGCCGTCTCTCGCCACGTGGCGACGGTACCAGCGCTGCAGGCGCGCCCTGCTCCGTCCGGGGCTGCGGGCTGCCTCGCAGCCGCCTCGACAGGAGGCACCGGCAGTCGCGCGGGAGTACTCTGAAGACATGCGGACGTTCGTGGCAGCGGCAGCGGTCGCAGCCGTGCTGCTGGTCGCGGCGTCCTCGTCGGCCGACGTCGCGAAGCCCACGTCGCTCCGCGTGACGTACTGGGAGGACGGAGCGACGGCCGTCCCGACCGAGGCCTGGACGCTCCGCTGCAATCCGGCGGCCGGCAGCCTGCCGCGTCCGCTGCGTGCCTGCAGGAAGCTCGCGGCCGGGGGCGCGAAGCTCTTCGCCCCCGTTCCCCCGGGCGTCATCTGCACGCAGATCTACGGCGGCCCGCAGAAGGCACGCGTGGTCGGGCACGTTGCCGGCAAGCGGGTCCGGGCCGTCTTCACGCGGACCGACGGGTGCCGGATCGCGCGCTGGAACGCCCTCGTGCCCTGGCTCCTGCCATCCGGCGGAGTCACGCGCTGACGCACGCCCTCGTCAGCCGCTCGGTGCGCTCGGTGTCTGACACCGGGAGGGCGCAATCCCGCATGGCTACGTGGGGTGGTGTCAGACACCGGCCGACGCACGCCCCCGTTAGCATCGTCGGGCGTGACGACCGCCGACCGTAGCGTCTGACCCGCGTGGCCGGCCTCGGCTCGCAGCTCACGCGGCTCGGCAAGCACTCCGCGATCTACGGCCTCGGGGGGATCATCCAGCGGCTCCTCGCGGTCCTGCTCCTGCCCGTCTACACGCGCTACCTGACGCCGGCCGACTACGGGACGGTCGAGACGCTGATCGCGCTGACGACGGTGCTCGTGATCGTGCTCCGGCTGGGGATGTCGAACGCGTTCCTCCGCTTCTACTTCGACTCCAGGGAGGACGAGCCGCGCAAGCTCGTCCTGCGGACGGCGTTCTGGTTCACGATGTCGAGCGCGACGCTCGGCCTGGCCGTCGGGGTGCTCCTCTCCCCGGAGATCGCGACCCTCCTGTTCGACTCGGACGACGACGCCAAGATCGTCGCGGCGGCGTTCGTCGGCCTGTGGGCGCAGATGAACTGGGAGCAGATGCTCGCGCTCTTCCGCGTCGAGGAGCGGTCGATCGCGTACGTGAGCGCAAGCCTCGCGAACATCGGCGTCACGATTGCGGCGACGCTCACGCTCGTCGTCGCCCTCGAGAAGGGCGCGCTCGGCGTGGTCGTCGGGAACTTCATCGGCACGCTCGTCGTCTACGTCGCCCTCCTCGGCTACCGGCGCGAGCAGCTCGGGCTCCAGTTCGACCGCCGCCTGTTCCGGGAGATGAACCGCTTCGGGCTGCCCCTCGTCCCGAGCGCCCTGATGCTGTGGGTGACGAACTTCAGCGACCGCTTCTTCCTCCTCAAGCTCGCGGACACGGGCGAGGTCGGCCTCTACTCGGTCGGCGTCCGCATCGCCTCGGCGATGGCGCTCCTCCTGACCGCGTTCCGCACCGCCTGGCCCGCGTTCGCGTACTCGATCGACGACGACCGGGAGGCGAAGGCGACGTACGCCTGGGTGCTCACGTACGTCATGGCCTTCATGGCGTGGGTCGCGACGGGCCTGGCGCTGCTCTCGCCGTGGCTCGTGGGCTGGATCGCGGCGCCCGCGTTCTCGAGCTCGTCGAAGGTGGTCGGGCCGCTCGCCTTCTCCGTCGTCCTCTTCTCCGGCTATGTCGTGATCGCGATCGGGCTCGGGCGGACCCGCCGGACGCAGTTCAACTGGGTGGTGACGGGAGTCGCGGCGGTCGTCAACGTCTCCCTGAACCTGCTCCTGATCCCGCGGTACGGGATGATGGGCGCCGCCGTCGCGACGCTCGCCGCCTACGCGACGATGCTCGTCGGGATGATCTGGTGGGCGCAGCGGATCTACCCGGTCCGCTACCAGTGGAGGCGGGTGGCGACCGCGGTCGGGGTCGGGGTCGCCCTCGTCGCGGTCGGGAAGCTCGGCGGGGGTGGTCTCCCGGTCGCCGTCGCCCTCTCCCTCGCATACCCGCTCGGCCTCGCGCTCGCCGGCTTCTACCTCCCGGTGGAGCGGCGAGCGATCGGCGCCCGCCTCGGGCTGTCGCGCTGAGCGTCAGAGCACGCGCTCGGCCTCGGCCGCGAGCTCGCCCGCGGACAGGCAGATCCCTCCCCGCTCGCGGACGCCGTCGATCAGCCCGAGGTAGAGACGGTCCCACCCCTGGGCGGTCGCGCGGTCGAACCGATCGGTGTGCCAGAGCACCGAGAAGCCGCCGCCGTGCTCCGCCGCCAGGTCGAGCAGGCCGCGGAGGTGCGGCTCCGCGTCACGCGCCCCGAGGCCGAGATAGCGCTCGGCGCCGAGAGTGACGTCCATCGCCGCGAGCGGGATCTCGACGAGGTCGAGCGGACGGTCGGCGATTAGGTCCCAGGGCCGGAACGGCTGTGCGATCCCCGCGCGGAACCCGATCGCGTCCGGGAAGCCGAGCGTCGTGTCGTAGCGGAGCCCGAGCCCGGCGAGCGGCGCCAGGTTCGCGTGCGGATCGACCCGGAGGTAGTGGTAGCGCTGCCCGCGTACCTCCGCGCCCAGCTCCGCCAGCACGCCGAGCTCCTGCGCCAGGAGCTCGGCGTCCCGTGCCGCCAGGTAGCTCCCGTGCAGCCCGACCTCGCCGCCTCCCGCCGAGATCTCCTCCACGAGACGCGACCGGAGCCGGTCGTACGTCTCGGGAGACGAGCCGTCGTGGCCGTCGTGGTGGCCGGCGAGGAGGAAGAACGTCGAGGATGCGCCGCGCTCGCGCTCCGCGGCAGTCAGCGCCTCGAAGCACCAGTTGGGATCCGTGCCCCGGATCCGGTGGATGGGCATGCCGGCAAGGGCCCGGGCCTCGCGCACGGCGGCGGAGCGCCGGCGCGCGAGGACGTGTGACTTGAGGCGGGCTGCCGAGCCCCGCAGCGCCCGGCCCGTCCAGCGCCAGGGGACGTCCACGTCGTGGGTCAGCGCGACCGCGAAGCGAGCCCCTCTCCAGCGCGGGGGCTCGGCCCCGAGCGAGCGACGGAGCCGCTCGACCGGCGGGTCGAGCGGGTCGAGACACGAGGAGGCCGCGGTGAACCGGCCGTGCTCGTCCCGTGCGCCGTCGCGCTCCTCGACCCGTGCGAGGTGGAAGAACGCGTCCGCGAGCTCGTCGCCCACCGGCCGCTCCCCACGCTCGACCTGCTCCCAGGCGCCCGCGTCGTACGGAACGTCGCGGCCGAGCGCGAGATCGCCCGCACCGATCGTCCGCAGCACCCACTCGGCGCGGCGCCCGTGGCTCTCCGGGATCAGCGGAAGACGCTCCTCACGAGCCGGGCCGCGTATGCGGCCGCGGGGCGGAGGTCGTCGAGCGCGAGGACCGCGTCCACGTACGGCGGGCGCTGCGGCGCCGGCCGCTCGCCGGCGAGGAGCGTGATCGCCCACCGCTTCCCCGGGCTGCTCATCTCGACGCGAGAGCACGGGCGGCCGAGGAGGTCCCGGTACGCGAGCGCCGGGAGGTCCACTCCGCACGCTGCCGCCAGGCCGTGCCACTGGTAGAGGCGGGGATTGATCTCCATGAGCTTGTAGCGCCCGTCCCGGGCGTCCCGCTTGAACTCGACCTGCGAGACGCCGCGGTACTCGAGCGCGGCGAGGAAGCGGAGCCCGGAGTCGACCACCTCCTGTACCCAGACGGCCTCGCCGACCCGGCAGGTCCCCACCGTCGGCGGCGTTTGCCTGAGCTTCCGGCCGCAGAAGACGCCCAGCGGCTCGCCGGCCGCGTTCAGGTAGCTCCCGAGCGTGTAGAGGGTGTCGTCTCCGCCGGGGATCAGCTCCTGCACCATCGGCTCGTGCGGCTCGGCGAGGGCGTACGCGTCTTCCAGCTCCGCCCGCGTCTCGCAGCGGAAGGCCTGGCGCCGGTGGCGGCGCTTGAACTCCACCGGGTCCGCGGGCTTCACGAGCACCGGGTAGCCGACGTCCGCCGCGAGCGCGACCGCCTCGGCGGCCGAGCGGGGATGACCGGTGGCCGGCACGTCCACTCCGGCCGCCGCCGCGGTCTCGAGCTGATAGCGCTTGCTCTGGATTCGCTGGAGCGCGCTCCAGTCCGGGAACGGGAAGAGGAGGCGGTCGCCGAGCTCGTCGGCCCGGCGGGCGACCGCGTTCAGACCGGCGTCGTGCGTCGGGAACACGGGCGCAGGCGTGCCGAGAGCGTCGCCGAGCTGCACGAGCGCGGAGACGAGCCCGTCCTCGTCGGCCTCCGGATCGGGTGCGACGAGCGGGGACGCGAAGCGGGACCGGAGCCCGAGCGCCCAGGGGCGGTGATCGACCGCCACCACGGCTGCGCCCGCCCGGCCCAGCGAGCGGATCGCCGCGAGCCCGTTCACCCAGCCGACGTCCAGGACGACCGCAGGAGAGCCGCCTCGCGCCAGCGCCGAGGCGGCGGCCTCGGCCGGCGCGAGGTGGCTCTTCACGGCGCGGATTCTAGGAACCGCGCCTGGCGAGGTGCTTCAGCGGCCGGCGAGGTGCTTCAGCGGCCGGCGGGGTGCTTCAGCGGCCGGCGGGGTGCTTCAGCGGCCGGCGAGGTGCTTTAGCGCCTCGCCTGCTCTTCTTCCTGCCCCGGCGCCCCGCCCGGCGAGGTGCTTTAGCGCCTCGCCTGCTCTTCTTCCTGCCGGCGCCCCGCCGCTCAGGCCACGATGCGGTACACCTGGAAGCACTCCGCGTACTCGCGGTTCACGTTGACGCCGTGCACGCGTGCGAGGTTCCAGACGTACTCGGGGTTCGCGTAGCGCCGGTGCTGCTGCGAGGCGTAGCACTCGAGCGCGGCGACCTTCCGCTCGAGGTGGCGCTGCTCGAGCGAGATGTACGCCCCGTAGGAGAAGTCGAAGTTGTTCCAGGGCACTTCGTAGCCGAAGACGGTCGTCCGCTTGAACGCGCGCAGGCCCTCCTGCGCGATCGTCTGGTGATCCTGGTGCACGTCGTGGTGCGAGGGCTGGAAGACGACGTCGGGCCGCCACTCCTCCCAGAGCGCGACGAGGAGCTCGAGGATGTCCTGGCGACGCTCCGGGAACGTCCGCACGTCGAAGTCGTGGACGGTCAGGCAGCTCTCCGGGATGCCGAGCTCGGCGGTCGCCTCGCGCACCTCGCGCGCGAGGGTGTCCGGCTCGAAGCCGGGCGGAAGCGATCTGGTGGCGATCGAGAACGCGACGTAGCGGACCTCGCAGCCCGCCTCGACGAGCCGCGCCATCGTCCCACCGCAGCCGAGCTCCCCGTCGTCGGTGTGCGGGGCGAGGACGAGCGCCTTCTTCCAGGAGTCGAGCACGCGGCTATTCAACCATCCTCCTTGGCCTCGGACGGGTCACCAAGCGCGTAACGTCCCCACCCGTGGAGCACACGGACCTCGCCCAGGTCGCCGCGCTCGCGGGTGCGCTCGGGACCGTGCTCGTGCTCGTGCCGCGCGGGCGGCTGCTCCCGATCGCCGGATTCGCGCTGCTCGGGCTCGCCACCGCGGGCCTCGCCTGGTCGCTCGTCGGGAGCGACGACGTCGACCTCCTCGTCGGCGACGCGAGGGGAATCGCGCTCCTCGGCGTCGGCACGGTCGCCGCGATCGTGGGTGCCACGATGCTCGCGCGGTATCCGGCAGTCGCGCCGGTGGCGCTGCTCGCGGCCGCCCCGTTCCGGATCCCCGTCCGGCTCGGGGAGGACGAGGCGTTCCTCCTGCTCCCGCTGTACCTCGTCCTCGCGGCCGCGGTCCTGGCTCTCGCCTATCGCCTCACCGTACGCGAGGTCGAGGCGGCGCCACCGCTGCTGCTCGCGCTCCCGCTCGCCGCCTTCGTCACCTTCGCATCGATCTCGTACCTCTGGACGTGGGACGAGCGCCAGGGTGCCATCGCGCTCGCGTTCTTCGTGTTCCCCTTCGCCGCAGGGCTCGGGACGGTGGCCCGCGCGCCCGTCGCCGCGTGGCTGCCCCGCGCGCTGCTCACCACGCTCGCGGCGCTCGGCGCGCTCTTCGCCGCCATCGGGATCTGGCAGGCCCACACGAGAACGCTCTTCTTCGCGCCCGACCTCGAGGTCGCGAACGCGTACACGACCTTCTTCCGCGTCACCTCGCTGTTCAAGGACCCGAGCATGTACGGCCGCTATCTCGTCGTCCCGATCGTGCTGCTCCTCGTCGTCGTGCTCGTACGGAGAGGGCGGACGCTCGACTGGGTGGCAGCCACCGGGCTCGTGGCGTTCCTCTTCTGGGGCCTCTACTACTCGTACTCCCAGTCGAGCTTCGTCGCGCTGTTCGTCGTCGCGTTCGCGATCGCCGTCGTCGGCAGCGACCGGCGCACCCGCATCGTCCTCGTCAGCTGCGCGGCGGTCGCGATGCTGGCCGCAGCCGCGGTCGCCGGGGCGGCCGTGGGCCAGCGATCCGCGAGGGACGTCACGAGCGGGCGTTCGCGCCTCGTCTCAGCCACGCTCGACGTGGTGAGGGAGCGTCCGCTCGCCGGTGTCGGCATCGGCGGCCAGCCGAAGGCGAGCTCGGAGCTGGGGGGAAAGCGGAAGCCCAGCCGCAACGCGTCCCACACGACGCCGCTCACGGTCCTCGCCGAGCTCGGCATCGTCGGGTTCGCGCTCTACGTCTGGGTCCTGGCCGCCGCGGGGCTGGCGCTCTACCTCGTCACTCTCCGCGACCGCACGCTCGGGATCGGGCTCGCGGCCGTCCTCCTGGCCCTCTTCGTCCACTCGCTCTTCTACGCGGGCTTCTTCGAGGACCCGCTGACCTGGGGCGTGCTGGGCGTCGCGGCGGCCGTCATCGGCAGGTCGCCGGAACCGGTCCCGTCCGCTCCGGGGGCGCTGGCACACTGATCCGGGGCGCGGACGGCGCCCCTCGCCGCACATGCCCAGGCTCAGATGGATCGTCGTCGCCGTGGTCGCCCTGCTCGTCGTCATCGGCGGGCTGGCCGGCGCGTACCTGATCACCGTCCGCGACCGTCCCGCGGGCGCTCTCGACACCGATCTGAGCGGCGTCACCGTCTCGGAGGCGGAACCGACCACGCCGGCGCCGAAGCCACCCCCCGAGGAGGAGCATGCGAGCGGCCGCCTCTGCTGGCGCTTCTTCGGCGGCGACCCGCAGCGCTCGCTCGCACGACCGAAGATCGACCTCGGCCTCCCGAAGAAACCCCTGATCTGGACGCGCACCTTCTCGAGCTACATCGAGTACCCGCCGAGCTACTGCGAGGGGAAGCTGTACGTGAACACCTTCGAGGGCGAGACGGCCGCGCTCGACGCCGACACGGGCCGGGTCCTGTGGCGGTCGAACGTGGGGACCGAGAAGCCCTCGACCCCTGCGATCGACGGCCCGCGGCTGATCGTGAGCTCGAAGGACGGCGCCGTGCGCGCCCTCGACCGCGAGACGGGCAAGCTGCTCTGGACCGTCCAGACGGCCGGCAAGGTCGAGTCGTCGGCGACCGTCGTCGACGGTCTCGCCTACTTCGGATCCACGGACGGACGGCTCTTCGCGGTCCGCTCCGACAGCGGGCGCGTCAAGTGGGCGTACGACACCGGCGGCCGGATCAACGCCAGCCCCTCGGTCTTCGGTGACCGGGTCTGCATCTCGACGTACGCGGGGTCGATCGTGTGCGTGTACCGCAAGACGGGCGGGGAGATCTTCACCACGTACGTCTCCCGGGACACCTTCCGCGACGAGAGCTTCTACGCGAGCCCGTCCACGGACGGATCCCGGATCTACGCGGTCTCCCGCTCGGGGACCGTCGTCGCGGTCGACGCCCAGGACGGAGGCGTCGTCTGGAAGTCCGGGGTCGGGGGGTACGGCTACACGACGCCCGCGGTCGCCGACGGCGTCGTGTACGTCGGAGGCTTCGACGGGATCCTCCGCGCCCTGCGCGCGACGACAGGGGCCGAGCTCTGGCGGACGCGCGCGGTGCCGGGCCGGATCCTGGGCGCCCCGGTGGTCGTCGGCGACCTCGTCTACTTCGCCGTGCTCGAGAAGAAGACGTATGCGGTCGATCGCTCGGACGGGCGGATCGTCTGGACGCTCCCGATGGGGAGGTACTCACCCGTCATCGCGACGGAGACGCGGTACTTCTTCTCGGTCAACGGGAGGCTCATCGCGTACCGCGGCCGCCACGGGCCGTAGGCCTCAGAAGAGCCGCGGGTGGCGGCGGCGCCACAGCGGCGATCGCTGCATCGCGCCCGACGCCCGGTTCCACGCGCCCATCCTCGCCCGATACCAGCCCAGCGAGGCGCGCGCACGCGGGCCGCGTCCGCCGGGTCGCGGCCCGCGCAGCTCGTAGCCGAGGTCGGCGAGGAGGTCGCCGGCGATCGCCTCGAACGAGCGCACGTCCTTCTCGCTCATCTGGCTCCGCCAGTCGCGAACCCCCGTCGTCGGCGGCTGGAGCAGGCGCTGGTGGTGCGGCTTCGCGGAGACGTCCACCGCCTGCGAGTACTCGAGCATCGAGGGCTCGAAGGGGATGCCCGCGTAGCCGCACACCGACTCGACGACGCCGGCCGTGTCGGCGACGAGGTCCTCGTACCGGATCTCGAGGTACCGGGACGGGCCGGCCCTGCGCCCGAGAGCTCGCGCGCGCGCCACCTCCGTGCTCCACTCGCATGCGAACCCCGCCGCGCTGCGCGGGTGTGCCCACGTCCTCGTGACGACGCCTGCAGGCATGTCGAGAAACGCAAGCGCGGCGTCGCGCCCGTCCCGGACGAGGTGGACGTACTGCGCGTCCGGGAACAGGCGGTCGATCAGGCCGAGGTGGCGCATGTACATCGGTGTCTTGTCGCCCCAGCGCGGCTTTCCGTGCTTCGCGGCGTACGCGGAGAACGTCGCGTCGAGCGCCTCGGCGACCGACATGCCCGGGCGGAGCCGCGCAGCGAGGTCGTCGGCGGAGACGCCCCATGCCGCGAGCCGCGGGAGGCGCCGGAGATCGTCGAGGAAGCTCGCCGGGTCGACCGGGGAGGAGTGCCGGCTCGCCAGCTGGGGGATGAAGAACGTCTCGTCGGGGATCGCGAGCCCCGGAGAGCGGTCGAGGATGACACGGAGCAGCGTCGTCCCCGACCGGCTGACGCCGAGCACGAAGAGCGGCGGCCTCACGGCGCCTGCTCGGGCTCCGTCACGACGACCGCAGCGCGGTCCGCGTGCTTCCCGACCCGGACGTAGAGCGTGTAGGCGCCGGGCTCCTCGGGTGCTCGAAGCCTGAGGACCCTCCGCTCCCGGGTGCCCCGCTCGCCGGCGAGCAGCCAGTGGTACGAGTCGGCGTCGGTCGAGACGAAGATCGAGAACCGCTCGCCGGCGGCGACCTGGACGCGGTCGCGCCCGAGCTCGACGAACCGGACCCGGACCGGGACACCTCGCGATCGCGCCGACCGGTTCCCGGCGCGGTCCACCGCCCGCAGCCGGATCTCGTAGACGCCGGGCCGGACGGGCCTGCCGTCGACCCTGCCGAACCAGAGCAGGCGCCCCTCCTTCCTGCCGAAGCGACCCATGGCCTGGCGGGTCCCGTCGACCAGGAGGATCGG
>CAZMUG010000019.1:15901-26357 GCA_964569165.1 uncultured Gaiellales bacterium | reverse complement strand
GGGCGTGACCTTCCTCTACGTCACGCACGACCAGGAGGAGGCGCTCGCGATGAGCGACCGGATCGCGGTGATGAACGAGGGCCGCATCGAGCAGGTGGCCGCGCCGGAGACGATGTACGACCGGCCTGCGAGTGAGTTCGTCGCCACCTTTCTCGGTGCCTCGAACCTCCTGCCGGGCACGGTCCGCGAGGCCGCCGGCGGCACCACCGTGATCGACCTCGACTCCGGCGAGCGCGTACGCGTGCCGAGCGAGCGCGTGCCCGTCGCGAGCGGGCACGTCAAGGTCGGCGTCCGGCCGGAGAAGCTGACGCCGTCTCGCCTGGACCGTCGAGCGGACGAGCTCGAGCAGAACGAGGTCGCAGGAGTCGTCCGGACGAGCACCTACCTGGGGCTCGGGCACCAGCTCGAGATCGGCGGGCCGGGCGGCTCGACCCTGACCGCGTACGTCCAGAACACCGGGGAGGCCCCGCCGCGGCGCGGGGATCCGGTCCGCCTGCGCTGGCGGCCGGAGCACACGTTCGTCGTTGGGCCGACGGCGACGGCCGAGGAAAGGGGACAGCAGTGACGGAGCATGACGAGCACCACGACCTGATCGATCCGGCCATCCTGCGCGGTCTCACCGAGCCACGCCTCTCGCGGGGGCAGCTCCTCCGCTGGGCCGGCGCCGGGGCAGCGGGGTTGGGCATGGCGAGCTTCCTCGCAGCCTGCGGGGTCGGCGGCTCCGGGGGCGAGACCACGAACGCGGCGGCGGAGGAGGGCGTGGGAACGGCGAGCTGGTGGGCGAAGCAGGAGAAGCAGGGCCGGCTCGTCTTCGCCAACTGGCCGCTCTACATCGACACGGAGAACGGCAAGCATCCGTCGCTCCAGCAGTTCACGAAGCACACCGGGATCACCGTCGAGTACAAGGAGGTGATCCAGGACAACGCGTCGTTCTACGCGACGATCTCCCCGACGCTCGACGCGGGCCAGGCGACGGGCTACGACCTGATCGTCATGTCGAACGGCTGGCAGCTCACCGAGCTGATCCGCCACGGCTGGCTGATCCCGCTCGACCTGTCGCAGCTCGAGAACTTCACGAAGTACGCGAGCCCGATCGTGCGAAACCCGAGCTACGACCCGGAGAACCGGCACACGGTCACCTGGCAGTCCGGGTTCACGGGGATCGGCTACGACCCGAGGCTGACCGGCCGCGAGATCACGTCGATCAAGGACCTGTGGGACCCGGCGTTCAAGGGTCACGTCGGGATGATGAGCGACAACACCGAGCTCGGCGCTGCCGGAATGCTCTACCTCGGCATCACCGACCAGCCGAGCTCGACCGAGGACGACTGGCACCGTGCCGCGGAGGTGCTCCAGGAGCAGCGCGACCAGGGGCTCGTCCGCCAGTACTACGACCAGAGCTACATCAAGGCGCTCCAGAACGGCGACACGTGGATCTCGCAGGCGTGGTCGGGCGACATCTTCCAGGCGAACGCCTCCGGCTACCCGCACCTGAAGTTCGTCGTGCCGGAGGAGGGGGTCATGCACTGGGCCGACAACATGGCGATCCCGCTGTACGCGAAGCACCCGGTGGACGCGCTCGAGTGCATGAACTTCTACTACCGGCCGGAGATCGCAGCGCTCGTCGCCGACTGGATCAACTACATCTGCCCCGTGCCCGCGGCGAAGCCGATCGTGGCGGGCAAGCTCGACGACCCCGCCGTGGCGTCGAGCCCGCTCGTCTTCCCGACGCCCGCGATGAACGCCAAGGCGCGCGAGTACTACACGTTCAAGGACTACGAGGAGTTCGACACCTGGAACCAGATCTTCGACCCGATCATCCAGTCGTAGGCCGATGACCGGGGGTTGGCGGCAGCGTCTCACGCCGTACCTGCTCGGCATGCCGGCCGGCGTCTACCTGGCCGTGTTCTTCGTCGTACCGCTCTTCGCCGTGCTCTCGGTCTCGCTCCAGACGGGCAATCCCGACACGGGCTTCACGCTCACCTGGCACTGGCAGGAGTACGTGGACGCCGTCAGCCGGTACCACACGCAGTTCCTCCGCTCGTTCGAGTACGCCGCGATCTCGACCGTGCTCACGCTCGTGCTCGCCTACCCGATGGCGTACTGGATCGCCTTTCACGGCGGGCGTCACAAGTCGACGTACCTGCTCCTGATCCTGCTGCCGTTCTTCGTCTCGTTCGTGATCCGGACGCTCGCCTGGCAGTTCATCCTCTCCGACCAGGGCTTCGTGCTCGGAACGCTCAAGGACTGGCACCTCCTGCCGGAGTCGACGCACGTCCTCTCGACGCGGACCGCCGTGGTCGCAGGCCTCACGTACAACGCCCTCCCGCTCATGGCACTGCCGCTCTACGTCGCGCTGGAGCGGATCGACCGCCGGCTCGTACGGGCCTCCGACGACCTCTACGCGAGCCCGTCCTCCACGTTCCTCCGGGTGATCCTGCCACTCTCCGCGCCCGGGGTCTTCGCCGGCGTCCTGCTCGTGTTCGTGACGAACGTCGGTGACTACGTGAACGCGGCGATCCTCGGCGGGCCGGGCACGACGATGATCGGCAACGTCATCCAGACGGCGTACCTGCAGAACTTCGACTACCCGCTGGCGTCGGCGCTCTCCTCGCTGCTCATCGCCGGAACCCTGGTGGTCATCTTCCTGTACGCGCGCGCGTTCGGCACGGCGCGGATCCAGGAGTACGCATGACGACCGCGGAGGCGACGCCGCGGCCGCTCGACCCGAAGCCGGCACGGCTGCGGCCGGCGCGCTTCCTGCTGCCCGTCTACACGTGGCTCGTCATCGCCTACACCATCGTCCCGATCGCGGTGATGGTCGCCTACAGCTTCAACCAGACGCCGTCGGGGAGGCTGACCTTCAGCTGGCACGGTGCGACGACGTACTGGTACCGGCACGTCTTCGACATCTCCGACCTGACCGGCGCCCTCGTCAACTCGCTCGAGCTCGCCGTCGCGTCGACGGTCATCTCGCTGGCTCTGGGGGTGCCGCTGGCGCTTGCGCTGGCGCGCCACCGCCTCCGCGGCACGACGCTCGTGGACTCGGTCATCTTCGTCGACATCGCCGCGCCGTCGGTCGTCGTCGGCGCGTCGCTCCTCGCCTTCTTCATCACGCTCGACGTCGCGCGCGGGCTGGGGACGATCCTCGTCGCCCACGTGGCGTTCAACGTCGCCTTCGTCGTCATCATCGTGCGCGCGCGGGCGGTGGGCCTCGACCCCGCGATCGAGAAGGCGGCGGCCGATCTCGGCGCCGGGCCGTTCACCGCGTTCCGCACGGTGACGCTGCCGCTGCTCGCGCCGGGGATCGTGGCGGCAGGGCTGCTCGCCTTCGCGATGTCGATCGACGACTTCATCATCACGCAGTTCGTCGCCGGCCAGACGCTCACGTTCCCGCTCTGGGTCTACGGCTCGGTGAAGGTCGGGATCCCGCCGCAGGTGTTCGCGATCGGGACGCTGATCTTCGCGGCGGGCGTGCTGATCGCGATCGCGAATACGATCGGCCAGCGGCGGACGAGGGTCTAGCGGCTCACGAGTCGAAGCCCATGCCGGCCGCGTCGAGCGCCCGCAGCCAGAGGCCGCGCCGGCCGGTCTCGTCCTCGCGCGCGAGCGCACGGCGGGTGAGCTCGATCCCGAGCCAGCGCAGCGGCTCCGGTGGAAACGGGTGCGGCCGCGTCCGGGCGAGCTCGAGCCGGGTCAGCTCCGTGTCGCGGCCCTCGACGAGGTCGAGCGCGACCCGGGCGCCGAAGCGGCTGGCGCCGACGCCGAGCCCGGTGAAGCCGACGGCGTAGGCGACGGCGCCGTCGTGCGCGGTGCCGAAGGTGACGCAGAAGCGGCTGCAGGTGTCGATCGCGCCGCCCCAGCGGTGCGTGAAGCGGATCCCCTCGAGCTGCGGGAAGGCCTCGAGGAAGTTGCGCGCGAGCGCCGTGTGCACCGCCTCGCTCTGGTCGAGGTGCGGTCCCATGCCGTTTCGGTAGTGGTAGACGGCGTCGTAGCCGCCCCAGAGGATCCGGTCGTCCGCGGTGAGCCGGTAGTAGTGAAAGCGATTGCCCGAGTCGGAGAGGCCCTGGCGGCGTGCCCAACCGACCGCGTCACGCTGTTCGGGCGGGAGCGGCTCCGTGACGAGGACGTAGTCGTATACCGGCACGACGACGCGGCGGATCTCCCGCGCGAGCGGAGGGTGGGCGGCGGTCGCGAGCACGCAGCGCCGAGCGCGGACCCGTCCCCGCGGCGTCGTCACCGCCACGCCCGCGCCGTCACGCTCGAGCGCGACCGCGGCGCTGCCCTCGTGGATGTGCACGCCCGCCTCCTCGGCTGCTGCGGCGAGCCCCCAGGTGAGTCGCGCCGGGTTCGCCAGCGCGCAGCCGTCACGGTTCCAGACACCGCCGAGGTACGTCGGGGACGCTACCTCCGCCTGCACCTCCTCCCGGTCGAGCTCGACGACCTCGTGACCGTGCGCGCGCAGCGCCGCCGCGTACTCGGCGAGCCCCGCGAGCTCGTGCGACCGCGTCGCGACCGCCAGCTCGCCCGTCTCCTCCCAGGCTGCGTCGATGCCGTGCCGACGAACGCTCTCGGCGATCGCGGCGAGGTTCTCCGCCCCGAGCTGCTCGAGCCGGTCGAGCTCCCGCGGGAAGCGGGCGAGGCCGTTCCTGATCCCGTGCGTGAGCGAGGCCGCCACGAAGCCTCCGTTGCGCCCGGATGCGCCGTGCGCTATTCGCTCGCTCTCGAGCAGGACGACGTCACGCGCGGCGTTCTCCTCGCGAGCGAGCAGCGCGGTCCAGATCCCGGTGAGGCCCGCGCCGACGACGACCAGGTCGGTCTCGACCTCGCCCTCGAGCGGCTCCCGCGGTGCGGGACGGGCCGGGTCGTCGAGCCAGAAGACGGCCGGCTCGGCGTCGCGCAGGGCATCGAGGCGGGCCATGCCTCATTCTTACGCGGGGTCCGGAAGCAGCTTCAGGGCAGCGCGTCAGGCCGACGTCTTGACGGGACGGCCGCCACCCGTCGCACCCGTTCGCACGGACGTGAGCCCCGCCTCGGCAAGCGGTCGCCGAGCCCATGCGAAGCCCGTCTCGTACCAGCCCGTCAGCGGCGTGAGCGTGGTACCGAACCGCGACGAGTGGACGAACCATCCGCCCCCCACGTAGATCCCCATGTGGCCGACCTCCGACGGCTTCGAGCGCGGGCCGCGCGGGCCGAAGAAGACCACGTCGCCGGGCTGTAGCCGGTCCAGGCCGATGCGGGCCGACACGGGAACCTCCCCGCTCATGGCGTACGTCGTCCGTCCCTTCAGGACCTGGGCGAGGCCCGGTGCTCCGGCGAACGCCTCGAGCTTGTACACGCGCCAGACGAAGCCCGAGCAGTCGAAGCCGCCCGGCATCGTCTTCCCGAACAGCCGCTGGGGCTTCTCGGAGGTTCCCGCCCAGACGTACGGCGAGCCCACGAGCTTCAGCGCCCTCGTGAGAACGGTGCGCTGCAGATCCGAGAGCTCCGGGGCCGTGAAACCGGCGGCGGCAGTCCGGACCGCCTCGGTCTCGTCGTCGGGGAGGCTGAGGAGGCGAGCTACCGAGTAGGCCGCCTCCGCCCTCGTCACCGGCTCGTTCACCTGCAGCTCGAGCTGCTCGCTCCCCCGCTCGTGGTTGATGCGGAGGCCGAGCATGCGCGCGACGGTCTCGGTCCCGAGCCACGGGGTCGGCGAGAGCCCCGCCCGGGCCGCCGCCGCCCTGATGTTCCGGGCCGACGGCCGGAGCCCCGCGAGCGACACGAGCTGCGCATCGAGCTCACGGAGCGTCACGGTCCTCTCGGGGTCGCTGACCGAGATCGCGCCTCCGAGACTGGCGACGACCGTGCCGAGCTCCGACCAGGTGAGCGGATCCTCGGGACGGAACCCGGTCGCCGACGTTCCCATCAGCCCCGCGTCGACGACCGTCGCGATCTGCGGCGCCGCCCACGAAGACGCTGACGCGGGCCCGGCAGCCGCGGAGGCGGCGGGAGCCAGGACCGCGAGCACGATCGCAGGCACGGCGAGGAGTCGTCCCATGACTCGGGTATCGGCCGATGCGCGACCGCTCCGCAGCTTTCGAACGGGGGAGATCGGCTGGGTGTTCGTCTAGGCTCCGCGGCGATGAGCTCGACTGAGACACGCTACCCGGGAACGCTGCCGGCGCCCTGGCTCGCGGCCCGCCTCGGGGTCGACCCGGCTCGGATCGACGCGATGCGCCGTTCAGGCGAGTTGATCGCCGTCCGCGAGGACGGCTCGACGGAGTGGCGGTATCCCGCCTGGCAGCTCGAGGGAGGCAGGCCCCGCCGCGAGGTGGCCAGGATCACGGCGGAGGCCCGGGCTGCCGGAGTCGACGAGTCACGCCTGTACGAGCTGCTCACGGCCCCGCTCGGGCTCGGCGGAGACGATCGCAGGCGGCTGGCCGATCTGCTGCTCGAAGGACGGGCGGACGAGGTCGTCGCCTCGATCCGCGCTGCGCGCTAGGCGGAGACCCGCTCGGCGGCGCGGACGATCGAGACGTCTCCGCTCACCGTCTTCACCTGGAGGGGGACGACGGCCGACGTGCCCTTCTGGTCGGGCTGCTCGTCACCGACGCCGAGCTCGGAGCTCAGCTCGCCCGAGACGGACGAGGCGTCGATCCACACGCGCGTCCCCCGGCCGACGCCGAGCCGGACGTCGCCCGACACCGTCTGGATGCGGAGCTCGCCGGACTCGACGGTCCGGACAGAGACGTCACCCGATGTCGTCGAGAGCGTGAGGGCACCTGCGAGCACGCCGATCTCCACGTCGCCCGAGACCGCCCGGGCGTCGAGCGAGCCGCCCAGGCGGCGGATCTCGATGTCCCCGGACACCGTGACGAGCGTCGCATCGTCGGCGAACGACCCGATGAGCAGGTCACCGCTCGCCGTCTTCGCCTCGAGCCTGCGCAGAACCGACTCGAGCTGCACGTCCCCGGTGGCCGTCCTGACGATGACGTCTCCGAGCTCCCCGGTGGTGCGGAGGTCCGTCTTCGCGCCGGAGAGCTCGAGGTCGGTGCCGGGCGGGCAGGCGATCCGGACCTCGACCTCCTCGCCCCAGGTGACCTGGATCGGGCCCCAGCGCCACGCCTTCTGCTCCACGCGGATGACGTGCCTCCCCCCGAACTCGTCCACGGTGACCTCCACGCCGTCGAGCGCGTCGGTGCCACGGCGGCCGAGCGGAACGAGCTCGACGCTCGTTCGGCCTTCCTCGGCCGCCGTGACCGAGACGCGCCCACTCGGGAGCTTGATCTGGAGGGAGACGCTCCCGGGAGTGTCGAAGACCTGCATGTCGCTCGTCTACGCGTCGCGGGCCGGCCCACGCCGGACCCTGCTTCCCGACGGGCGCGTGCTCTTGGAGCGAACGCGATCGCCGGGCCGAAGGTGAGCGGTGTAGTCGAACGGGAGTGACGTGAGGTACATGGTTCCTCTCCTTTCAGCCCTGGGCGTAACCCTGCATCCGGTGACGGCCCCGCTTGCTGGACTGGCGATCGAGAACGCGGGCGATCGCGCGAACGAGCCAGGCGTTCGTCGAGATCCCTTCGTGTGCGGCCGCGGCCTCGACGCCCGCCTTGAGCGACTCCGGAAGGCGGAGGGTGATCCGGCCGCTGTGCTCCTCGCCGAACCCGAGCTGGCCTGCGTCCGGCGCGGTCTCGGCGACGTACGCGAGCTCCGGCTCGCGCCCGGCCAGCCTCACCTCGACGCGCCCCGACTCGAGCTGTCCGCTGAGATCGAGCGCGACCTCCCCGAGCAGGTCGAGGAAGTGGAGATGGAGCGTGGCCGCGAGCCCGTCGCTCAGCCGGCGGGCGGCCTCGGCAATCGCCTCGTCGCCGAGCGAGGCGCTGTCTGCCAGCTCCTGCTGGATGGCCTGGACGTGACTGTCGAGCTGCATCGTGACATCACTATGACATCATTTACGCAGCGTGTCAACCCCGTGAAGACAGCATGAAGCCGCCGCTCCGCAGCCAGAGTCGCCCAGGGCGGGATGGAAACGGCTTCGCTACGCCAGTTGCCACGCGTCGCCGCGGATGATCGGCGTCGCGGTTCCGCCCGGATCGAGGCCGTCCACCTCCACGTCCTCGCCGCCGACCATGAAGTCCGTGTGGACGGCGGACATGTTGAGCCCGTCCGCGAGCGGATCGTCGGTGGGCGCCTCGAGGGTGCCGGGGATGCTCGCGCCGTACGCGACGTGACAGGTTGCGTTCTCGTCGAAGAGCGTGTCGCAGAAGACGAGCCCCGTCTGCTTGACCGGCGACGAGCCGTCCACGAGCGCGACCTCGCCCAGGTACGGAGCCTGGGCGTCGATCTCGAGGTGCTGCCGGACGATGTCCGCGCCGGCCTCCGCCCGGACGTCCACGATCCTCCCGCTCTCGAACCGGAGCTCGAGCCCGGACACGCGCGTTCCCGAGGTCACGAGCGGGTACGTCGCGCGGACGACACCCTCTGCGCGCCTCCAGTCCGGGCTCGTGAAGACCTCTTCCGTCGGGAGGTTCGGGATGTGCGAGATCCCGTTCGCCGTCTCGAACGTCGCGCACAGCCAGCGCGTTCCCGGGTTGAGCCCGATCGTGAGGTCCGTGCCCGGGCCGCGGAAGCGGACCGCGTCGAAGGCGCGTGCGTTCAGTGCGTCGGCCCGCTCCTGCAGCCGCGCGGCATGCGACGTCCAGGCAGCGACGGGATCCCGCTCGTCGAGTCTCGTCGCGCGGGCCACGGCAGCCCACAGCCGCTCGACGTCCGGCTCGCCGAAGACCTGCGTCGCCCAGCCTTCGTTGGGGGCCGCGAGGATCGTCCAGTTCACGTGGCGGCCGTTGATCAGCCGCACGAACTCCTCGCGGATCCTGCGAGGATCCGACCTCCCGACGAGCGCCGGGTCGAGGTCTCCGAGGAGATCGGGCTCCGGGTTGCCCGTGAGCGAGATGAGCGCGGGGCTCTCCTCGCTCCAGCGCTGCACCCAGTCGAGGATGTACGGAGGCGACCAGCCGATCTCCTCCTCCGGCCCGAGCTCGATCGCAGCATGGCGGAGGTGGAGGTCCGAGTAGAGCACCACGACGTGCCGGGCTCCGGCGCGGTAGGCCTCGCGCGACACTGCGCGTGCGACCGGAGCGTGCTCGACGAGGCACATGACGACGACGTCCTGGCCGGGCTGGACGTTCGCACCGATGCGCACCGCGAGCTCCGCATACCTGCGCAGCCGCTCCGCGGACTGCACGGCGCCCGCCGCGTCCTGGCCGGTGGCGATGTCAGTCGCCCCAGTCGAAGTCGCGCGGCCGCCCCGTCCAGAGAGCCTCGTCCAGCGCGGCTCCTTCGACGTCCTCGACCGTCTCCTCCCCCGGCCAGGGAAGGCGCTCCGCGCTCAGCTCGGCCGCCGGCTCGCCGCCCATCGTCTCCTCGACCCGCGCCTGCTCCTCGCTCTTGAAGAGCGGATGGTTCTCGAGCGGGTCCTCTTCGAGGTACCGCTCGAGCGGCATGTCGGAGTCGAGGCGCGCGTTACGGCTCTTCAACGCGAGATGGTCGCGAATCGCGTCGGAGAAGGCCGAGTCACTCTCGGCTGCGGCGAATTCTTCCTCTTCCACCTGTGGCCCCTTGCGCGTGGCGAGTCTAGCGGAAGCCCTGCTCGATCCCTCAGCCCGTCGGGAAGCCGAGAGCGGAGCGGGCGATCCGGTCCTGCTCGCGCTGGTGGAGCGTCGGATACCCCTCACTGGTGCTCGCCCGCCAGGGGCGGCCGACGTAGTGCACGGGGGCGGAGTCGGCCGCGTGCAGCGCGACCTCCTCCAGCCGGTGCCGGATGGACCTCCAGGCCCCCATGTTCTGGGGCTCCTCCTGAGCCCAGACGATCTCCCGCACCGCGGGGTACCCGGCGACGAGGGAAGCAACCGCCTCGAGGGGAAACGGGTACAGCTGCTCGACCCGCGCGACGGCCACGGCCGACGCGGAGCCCCGGAGCTCGTGACCGACGATGTCGTAGTAGACCTTGCCGGAGCAGAGGACGAGGCGCCGGACACCGGACGGATCCACGGTCGGGTCGTCGAGCACCGGCCGGAACGCCCCGGCCGTGAGCGCCTCGAGGTCGGACGTCGCCTCCCGGAGCCGGAGCAGGCCCTTGGGCGTCATCACGACGAGCGGGCGGGCTGTGGCGTCGAGGGCCTGGCGGCGAAGGAGGTGGAAGTACTGCGCCGCCGTGGTGCAGTTGACGACGCGGATGTTGTCCTGGGCCGCGAGCTGCAGGAAGCGCTCGAGGCGGGCGCTCGAGTGCTCCGGGCCGTTGCCCTCGTAGCCGTGCGGCAGCAGCAGCGTCAGCCGGGACGTCTGCCCCCACTTCGAGCGGCCTGCGACCACGAACTGGTCGACGACGATCTGCGCGCCGTTGACGAAGTCGCCGAACTGGGCCTCCCAGATCACGAGCGCGTCGGGCGCCGCGATCGAGTAGCCGTGCTCGAAGGCGAGC
>CAZMUG010000019.1:0-15891 GCA_964569165.1 uncultured Gaiellales bacterium | reverse complement strand
AGCGCGGCGTACTCGGAGAGCGGCGAGTTGTAGATCTCCAGCGACGCAGTGGCGGTCTTCAGCTGCTGGAGCGGCGTGTACGTCTCGCCGTTCCGGGGATCGTGAAGGACCGCATGGCGGTGCGAGAACGTCCCGCGCTCCGTGTCCTGCCCCGCCAGCCTGATCGGGATCCCTTCCTCCAGGAGCGACGCGAACGCGAGCGCCTCGGCGTGGCCCCAGTCGATGCCGCCGTTCAGGGTCGCGTCTCGACGGCGCTCGAGCTGGCGCGCGAGCTTCGCGTTGAGCTCGAAGCCCTCGGGCACGGCCAGGAGCTGCTCGTCGAGCTCGAGCAGCCGCTCCGCGGCGACCGCCGTGACGACCGCGGTCCCCGTGTCCATGCGCGGAGCCGGCTCCGTAGGCGGCTCCGGTGCCGCGAAGGACGCCCGCAACTCGTCGTGGGCGACCCGCAACGCCTCCAGCGTCGGCTCGAGAAGGCGGCCCGCCTCGTCCTCGCCGAGCGTCCCCTGAGCGACGAGCCGCGCAGCATACGTCTCCCGGACCGGCGCGTGGCTCGCGATCCGGTCCGCCTGCAGCGGCTGCGTGTAGGCCGCCTCGTCCTGCTCGTTGTGGCCGTGACGCCGGTACCCGACGAGGTCCACGACCACGTCGTGCCCGAACTCCTCCCGGTAGGCGAGGGCCAGCCGGATCGCGGCGAGCGCACCCTCCGGGTCGTCGGCGTTCACGTGCACGATCGGCACGTCGAACCCCTTCGCGAGGTCGCTCGAGTAGCGGGTCGAGCGACCCTCCGCGGGGTCGGTGGTGAATCCGATCTGGTTGTTGGCGATGATGTGGAGCGTCCCGCCGGTCGAGTACCCGTCGAGCCCGTGCAGGTTGAAGGTCTCGGCCACGACCCCCTGGCCGGCGAACGAGGCGTCCCCGTGGATGAGGATGGCGAGCGCCACGGTCGGGTCGTGCACGCCCGGGCCGTGCGAGCGATCGGTCTGCTCCGCACGCGCCAGTCCCACCACGACCGGATCGACCGCCTCGAGGTGGCTCGGATTGGCGGCGACGGTGACCTGGACCTCGCCGGACCGTGTCACGCGCGTCTCCGACGCCGCGAGGTGGTACTTCACGTCCCCCGTTCCACCCTCGGGATCGACGACCAGGGCGTCGAGGGACCTCTCGCCCTCGAACTCGCGGAGGATGGCGGCGTACGAGCGCCCGACGGTGTGAGCGAGGATGTTGAGCCGGCCTCGGTGGGCGACGCCGATCACGATCTCGTGCGCTCCCCCGGCCGCGGCGAGCTCGATCGCCTCGTCGAGCATCGGAACGAGCGCGTCGAGCCCCTCGATGGAGAACTGCTTCTGCCCGATGAACGCGCGCCGGAGGTAGGTCTCGAACGCCTCGACCTGCGCCAGGCGCTCGAGGAGCGTCCGGCTCTCGTCGGCGCTCAACGGGCGCCGGAAGCGACCCGACTCGATCGCCCGCCTGAGCCACAGGCGCTCCGCATGGTCCGAGATGTGCTCGATCTCGTACGAGATCGTCCCCATGTAGACGTCGCGGAGGCGGGGGAGCACGTCCGCGAGCGTCTCGCCCTCGACGTGGACACCGAGGATGGACGCCGGCACGCGCTCCTGGAGATCGGGCGGGAGCGGCACGTCGAGCTCCGACTCGTCGAGCGCGGGGTCGCCGAGCGGCTCGGAGCCGAGCGGGTCGAGCCTCGCGGCGAGATGCCCGTGCGACCGGATCGAGTCGACGAGCGCCATCGCCGACGCGACCCCCGCCAGGAGCTCGGGATCGAGCATGGCCGGAGCCGTCGGCCGCACGACCGCCGGGGAGACGTCCGCGGAAGCCGGCGGCGGAGCAGGCAGGGCCGTGACGGGGAGGGCGCCGTCGTCCTCGGGAGCATGCGTCGCCGCGATCCGGCTCAGGCCGGGGAGCGTGCCGAGGATGCGAGCGTCGGCCTGCTCGAAGAGCTCGCGCCAGGCCGGATCCACGGACTCGGGGTTGTCGAGGTACTGCTCGAGGAGCTGGCTGACGTAGGCCGTGTTCAGGCCCGATGGGTCGAGGAGGGAGCCCACGAGTTGTTTGTAGCAGCGCGCTGCGCTAGTAGAGCGGGTTGGCGGTCACCACGGCGATGACCATGCCGAGGAAGAATGCGATCCCGGCAGTCGCAACCGCTACCGAGGCCAGGGTCTGCCGCGCGACGCTCATGCGGAGCGCGACGAGAGCGAGCACGATCGCCGCCGTGGCCAGGAGCCCGGGGTTTCGCGTGAGGGCGAGCCCGGAGAGCGTCAGGGAGAAAGCGCACAGAAACCCGGCGACGAGGTCCCGGTGCCCGGATCGTGCCGTGCTCACCGCGTCACCACCCGCGAGCGCCGCAGCGAGGGGCGAGGTCGACCGGGCCGCGGGACGCGTGTCGTCCGCCGGCGGCGCCAGTCGTCCCAGCCGCAGGGGGCGGCAGGCGTGAAGATCGCTGCTCCGTCGCCACCCTCCGGAGGATCGGGGACCGCCCGCACGGCCCACCAGACGACGCCCGCGAGGTAGACGACGGGGATCTTGAGGACGACGATGAAGAAGAGGGCTTCCCAGACGGAGACGCTCACGAAGGTGCCAGTCTAGCCTCCTCGGACGCCCGGGCGAAGCCGCGGCTCCTTACACAAGCCTCATACCCGAACCGCTAGGGTGCCGGGGCGCTTCCCAAGCCCGTCCCCTTCCGCCGCCTCCCTGGAGAGACCACGTGAACCGTCTGCCCCGGCTCGTGCTCGCCGCCTGTCTCGTCGCCGCGCTCGTGGCGCCGACGGCACTGGCCGCCGAGCGCATGTGGGTCGGCTTCCACGACGACCCGAGCTTCCGCTGGGTCGCGGACCGGCAGGAGCGCATCCAGGCGTCTGCCGACGCCAACGCGTCCATCATGCGACTCCTCGTGCAGTGGAACCTCGTCGCGAAGACGAGGCCCGCGAACGCGACGGACCCCTTCGACCCCGCGTACGCCTTCGACGACGTCGACGAGGCGGTACGGGCGGCGCAGGTGAACGACATGGAGGTGATGCTCACGATCTCGGGCACGCCGGGTTGGGCGAACGGGGGCAAGAAGCCGAGCTTCATGCCGAAGCGCGTCTCCGATTTCGGCAACTTCGCCCGGGCCATCGCGTCACGCTACTCGGGGCGGAACGAGGGTTACCCGTTCGTTCGCTTCTGGTCGATCTGGAACGAGCCGAACCTGCAGCTCTTCCTGCAACCGCAGTTCAACTCGCGAGGACGCTCCGTGGCTCCGGCCAACTACGCCAAGCTGAGCGCCGCCGCCTACGCGGGGATCAAGGCCGGGAACCCCCTGGCGAAGGTGGCTATCGGCGAGACGTCGGCCCGCGGGAGCGACAAGCCCGCCGGCCTGCGCCCGACCCATTCGCCGGGCAGGTTCGCCGAGCTCGTGGCGAAGGCGAACCCGCGGCTCAAGTTCGACGCCTGGTCGCACCACCCGTATCCGTTCAACCCGAACTCGCCGCCCACGCAGGTCGTCAAGTGGCCGAACGTCTCGCTTGCCTCGCTGCCGAAGTTCGACACGAGCCTGAAGAAGTGGTTCAAGCGGAAGTCGGTGCCGATCTGGATCACCGAGTACGGACACCAGACCAAGCCGCCTGATCCGCTCGGCGTGTCGTATGCGACACAGGCCGCCTACCTCCAGCAGGCGATCTCGATCGCGACCGGCTACCCGTTCGTCGACATGTTCATCTGGTTCGTCTTCCGCGACGACCAGGGCCAGCCGTGGGAGTCCGGGCTGTACACGCAGAACGGAGCGCCGAAGGGAACGTCACCTGCGCGGTTCAGCGCGAGCGCGCGTCCACTCGACGCCCGGAACGGAGTCGTCGCCTTCCGGGGCGGCACGGCCACGCCGCTCGTGAATCTCCACACGCGGCGCTACTGCGCGACGGACGCACCCGGGACGTCCATCGGGATGACCTGGCGCGTGTTCCGGGGAGGGAAGCTGATCGCGGTCGGACAGCAGACGGCGGCGCTACGTCCGGACTGCACCATCAACGCCCGGCTCGCGTTCACCGTCGCGAAGCGTCAGACGTACACCGCCACGTTCGCGCTCAACGACGCCAGCGGCGTCGTGCTCAACCGGCGTCTGACGATTCGCGGCACGTAGGACAAGCCCTCCCGAGCGCCGGTCACGCCCCGGCGAGCGCCTGCGGACGAGCGCCGAGAATCGGATAGCGTCCGGGGCCATGCTCTCCGGCGCGCCGAGACCTGCCGCCCGGACCCAGACCCGCGCGGGCACGTGACCCCCGGAGCGCTCCTCGCAAGGCTGAAGTCGCCCGTGCTGACGCCGTTCTGGACCATGACCGCGATTCGCAGCGGGTACTGGCTGGCGGCCGTCGTCGCCGTCCTGTGGGCGCCGCTCGAGCGCGACATCCCCCACTTCCCCGCCGACGGCCCACACCTGAGCCTCGTCTTCAACACGTTCGCGCAGTGGGACTCGGGGTGGTTCATCCGGATCGCCGAACGCGGCTACGACGTCGAGCAGAGCGCGTCCTTCTTCCCGCTCTACCCGCTGGTGACGCGAGCGGCGTCGGAGGTGCTCGGGTCGACCGTGATCGCCGGCGTGCTCGTCTCCCTGGTCGCCGCCGGCGTAGCCGCGATCGCCGTCTTCGAGATCGCGAGGCGGGTCGCGGGCGACGCGGTTGCATCGGACAGCGTGCTCCTCCTCGCCCTCTATCCCTTCGCCTTCGTCTTCACGGCGGTCTACTCCGACGCCCTGTTCCTCGCGCTCGCGAGCTGGTCGTTCCTGGCTGCACTCCGCCGGCAGGCCGTTCTGGCCGCGGTTCTCGGAGGGCTCGCCGTGGCTACCAGGCCGACCGGCCTCGCCCTCCTGCCGGCGCTCCTCGTTCTGCTGTGGCCGGAGGAGCGAACGCTGCGATCGCTCTCGAGGCTGTGCGCCCTCGTTCTCCTGCCTGTGGCGCTCGGCGCGTACGCCCTCTATCTCCACCTCCATCTCGGCGACGCGGCGGCCTTCTACCACTCGCAGGGCGTCTTCTGGCTGCGCGAGTCCCCGACGCTCGGCCCGCTGGAGGGAGCATGGGACGTCCTGCGCACGATGAAGCAGGGCGCGGCCGAGCTCGTCCTCCATCTCCCGGGCGACAACGGCTTCCCTGGCGGTTTCGAGGACTCCCAGCAACGGGCCACCTGGAACGTGCTGCAGGGAGCGCTCCTCGTCGTCGCCGCGTGGCTCACGTGGGTGGCCTGGCGACGGCTCGGCCCGGCGTTCGGCGTCTACTCGATCGGGCTGCTCGCGATCGTCCTCGGCAGCCCGGCCGCGGTCACGCCGCTCGTGAGCGCGCCGCGCTTCCTGATCGCGGACTTTCCCCTGTTCATCGCGCTTGCCAGCGTTGCGGCGCCACGGCCCCGGCTCCGGCTCGGAGTCGTCATCGGGTTTGCCGCCATCGGCGGGATCGCCGCGGTCGGGTTCTCTCGGGCCGTCTGGATCGCCTGAGCGCTCGTGACACGCGACGTCACGTCGAGACGCGCGTCGTCGGGCAACTAGAGGTGGCTCGTCGCGCCCGCCAGGCTCGGCTCGTCCGAGGGCGGCTCGTACCACGACAGGGCGTACTTCCCGTCGTCGAGGTCACGCGCGAACGTCGAGAGCCTGAGCGGGTGGAACGTGTCGCACATGACCGCCAGCTCGGTGGTCTCGGCGACGCCGAGCGAGCGCTCCGCGAGCCCCGGCTGCGGCCCGTGCGGCAGCCCCGTCGGGTGGAGCGTGATCGACCCCACCGAGATGCCCTTGCGCGACCCGAAGTTGCCCGAGACGTAGTAGATCATCTCCTCGGACTGCAGGTTCGAGTGGTGGTACGGGATCGGGATCGCCTCGGGGTCGAAGTCGAGCTTGCGGGGACAGAAGGAGCAGATCACGAAGTTCGGCCCGGCGAAGGTCTGGTGCGAGGGCGGCGGCTGGTGGATGCGCCCGGTGATGGGCTCGAAGTCGTGGATCGAGAACGTCCACGGGTACAGGTAGCCGTCCCAGCCCACGACGTCGAAGGGGTGGTAGTCGAGGACGTAGTCCTGGATCCCTCCGCGCACGCGCACCTTGACGAGGTACTCGCCGCGCTCGCGATGGGTCCGCAGCTCGGTCGGAGGATGGAGGTCGCGGTGGTAGTACGGAGCGCCCTCCAGGATCTGGCCGTACTCGTTCCGGTAGCGCCTCGGGATCTCGATCAGGCCGGGCGTCTCGAACACGAGGTACCGCTGCTCGCCCTCCGGCCGGAACCGGTACGTCGTCCCTCGCGGAACGACCACGTAGTCGCCGTCCCTGTACGGCACGTCGCCGAAGATCGTCTCGAGCACGCCGGCGCCCTCGTGGACGAAGATCACCTCGTCCCCCTCGCCGTTGCGGAAGAAGTAGTCCATCGACGACGAGGGACGGCAGAGCGAGATCTCGACGTCGTCGTTCCACATGAGTGTCCGGCGGCCGGAGATCTCGTCGCCCGCGGGCTCCACGTCGTAGGTGTTCTGGAGTCGGTGGGCGTGGGTCTCGGGGATCCACTCCTCCCGCTCGATCGGCGTGAACGCGCCGACCTCCTGGACCCGGCAGGGCGAGACGAGGTGGTAGAGGATCGACTCGTTCCCGGAGAAGCCCTCGAGGCCCATGACCTCCTCGGTCAGGAGCGTTCCGTTCTCGCGGAAGACGATGTGGCGCTTGCGCGGAACGTCGCCGCGTCGCTGGTAGAAGGGCATGGCGGTCCCTTTCGGAGGAGGGGTCGGTTGCCCACGTTCTACCGCACCGGGCGCCCGCGGCGGCGACGGTCGGACGGCACCCTCCACTCCACCGTCGGCGGGCGGGGGCGCAGAAGCTCCGATGATCAGTAGTTCAGGCCCGCGACGAGCTTCTGGAACGCCTCCACGTCCCAGCCGTTCATGAAGTCCGCGTGCGCGGCGAAACGGCCGGAAGCCGGGATCGCGGTCTTCGGAACGGGCGGATAGAGGAGCACCACGATGAGCGTCGGGACGGCCACCGGGTGCGAGGAGGGGCAGCGGCCACCCGCGGCGTAGGCCATGTGGCTCTTGTGGCTCGCGCTGTCCGAGGCGCGGCCGTTCCAGCAGTCCGGAAACCGCACCCGGAGCTCCAGGGCGTCGTCGCGCCGGCACGCCGGCACCGTCGGGGAGCGCTTGCGCGCCCCGATCCCCCCGCAGCCCCAGGACGCGATGCCCGTCTTCTGCGCGCGCCTGGCGGTCGGGCCTCCTGCAACCATCTTCAGATCGGCCGGGAACGGGGAGACGCGCTGCGGCGTCAGCCGGACGTAGTAGACGACCCCGGCATACGGGACGACGGGCTGCGTGCCGTCGTACAGCGTCGGCACCCAGTACGTCGAGCGGTCGTCCTCCAGCTCGCACGTGCTCTCGCCCCGCTGCCGCAGCGTCGCGGGCGTGGAGAACGCGTGGACCGTGCGGTTGCCGATGTACGTGTGGTTGTGCGAGCGCCCGGGCTGCTCGGGGAACCGGATCGGGTCGTCGTTGTTCTGATGACTGAAGCCGCAGGCGAGGTTGAAGTACGCACCGCCCGGGAAGGCCGAGCCACCTCGCTGCCCCGGGGACCCGGCCGAGCCGGAGGCCAGCGTGAGCGCGAGGGCCGCCACGACCGGCCCGGCTGCGGCGGCGGTCGCGACCCGGCGCGCGAGCCCGCCGCACCGCCGACGGAGCGGCCGGGTCGATCGCGGGACGCATGCGGTCACCCCGTGCTCATCGAGTGGAGCCAGCCGGGCTCGAACCGGCGACCTTCTGGCTGCCAGCCAGACGCTCTCCCAGCTGAGCTATGGCCCCAGGGAAGACCTCAGTCTAGCGTCAGCCGGCGGCGACCTCGGCGACCTCGACCGACGGGACGTCGCTCCAGAGGTCCTCGAGGCGGTAGAACGCGCGCATCTCGGGCGTGAAGAGGTGCAGCACGACGTCGAGGTAGTCGGCGAGGATCCACGTCGCCTCGGTGAGGCCGGCCGTCGATCGGGGCAGGAGGCGATGCTCCTTCTTCAGGACGCCGGAGACCTCGTCGTAGATCGCCTTCGTCTGGCGGGGGTTCCGACCCGTCGCGATCACGAAGAAGTCGGTGAAGTCGCAGACGCCCCGCATGTCCAGGATGGTGACGTCGGCCGCCAGCTTCTCCTGGCAGAGAGCGGCGGTACGGCGTGCTTGCTCGAGCGGCGTCAGATCGGTCTCTCGTCCCTTCGACTCCACGGAGTCTACTCGGCGCTCGCGTAGAGGCCGAGTCGCGCGATCTCCTGCGCGACGGGCTCGGGGACGAGCCCGTCGATCGGCTCGCCGAGCGCCACGCGCGCGCGGACCTCGGTGGACGAGACGGAGATCGGCTCCATGGGGAAGAAGGTCACGCTGTCGGCGGCCGGGAACCGCTCGAGGGCTTCACGCAGCTCCTCCTCCGGGACTCCCGGCCGGACCGCGACCGCGAGCCGCACGAGCTCGAGGACCCGTTCGGGCCGCTTCCAGCTCCAGAAGCCCGCGAGCTCGTCGGCGCCGAGGACGAAGTACGCGTTCTCGGGCCTGCGCTCCTCCAGCGAGTCCACCGTGCGCTCGTGCCGGTCGAGCTCGACCGCTACCTCCGGGATCTCCGAGAACGCGCGCTCGGCGAGCGCCAGCCGGACAGACGCGGGTGTCGGGACGCTCTTGTGGCCCGGATCCTCGACGACGAGCACGAGCAGGCGTTCCAGGCCGAGCCCCTCGATCGCCGCCCGGGCGAGGCGAACATGGCCGACGTGGGGTGGGTCGAACGCGCCCCCGAGCAGCCCTAGTGCCACTCGAGCTCCTCTCCCCCGACCTCGACCGCTGCCCCGCGCTTCACGCCGACACGCCTGAGTGCCTCCTCGAGCTCCTCGGCGGGAGACGGCGTGCCGACGACCCGGTACCCACGGTCCGTGCGCAGGATGCGGAAACCGGGGCCGCGCCGTGCCCGCGGCCGGTACTCGAGGAACTCGGGCAGCGGCTCGTCCTCGGGTGTCGCGCGCTCGTCCCCGGCCTCGCACAGCTCGAAGAGCGCCCGCTTCAGCTCCGCGATGCCCTCGCCGGTGGCGCACGAGGTGCGAAGCACGCGCACGACCCTGGGGTCCTCGAGCTCGAGCCCTGGTGCCTCGGGGAGCAGGTCGACCTTGTTCAGGACGACGAGCTGCGGCTTCTCGACAAGACCCGCGCCGTACGCCGTAAGCTCGCGGTCGATGACGCGGAAGCGTGCCTCGAGGTCGGGCTGGGAGGCGTCGAGCACGTGCACGAGGGCCCGGGCCCGCTCGAGGTGCGCAAGGAACTGGTCGCCGAGCCCCGCTCCCTCGGCGGCTCCCTCGATCAGACCGGGCACGTCGGCGACCGTCAGCTGACGCTCGTCCGGCCCGTCGACGATGCCGAGAACGGGCTCGAGCGTCGTGAACGGGTAGTCGGCGACCTTCGGCTTCGCGTTCGAGATGCGGCGGAGGAGCGAGGACTTGCCGGCGTTGGGGAGGCCTGCCAGGGCCGCGTCGACGACGAGCTTCAGCCGCAGCGTGAGATCGAGCTCGTCACCCGGAAGCCCGGTCTCCGCGAAGCGGGGCGTCTGCCTCGTCGGCGTTGCGAACCGGGCATTGCCGCGGCCTCCCTGCCCCCCGCGCGCGGCGACGAACCGCATGCCGTCTCGAGCGAGATCGGCGACGGGCGTTCCCTCCGAGTCGAGGAGCTGGGTCCCGACGGGCACGCGCAGCTCCTTCGTGGCCCCGTCGGCGCCGTGCTTCTTGCTTCCGCGCCCGTTCCCGCCCCGCCCCGCGCTCACGCTCCGGAGGCGACGAAAGGCGGAGAGGTCACGCAGCACGGCGTCGGCGACGATCACGACATCCCCGCCGCGCCCGCCGTCGCCGCCGTCCGGGCCGCCCTTGGGGACGTACTTCTCGCGCCTGAAGCTGAGGCCGCCGTCGCCGCCCCGCCCGGCCTCGACGTGGATCTCGGCCCGGTCGTGAAACACGCTGAGCGAGCGAGGCGGGCCTCGCTCGGACTACTCCGAGGTCGCCGCGACCGAGATGAACCGCTTGTCGCCCGAGCGGCGGAACTCGACGGTGCCGTCGCGGAGCGCGAAGATCGTGTCGTCGCGGCCGAGCCCGGCTCCGGGCCCGGGGCGGAACTTCGTCCCGCGCTGGCGCACGATGATCATCCCCGTCCTGACGGGCTGGCCGGCGAAGACCTTCACGCCGAGGCGCTTCGCCTCCGAGTCGCGGCCGTTCCGCGACGAGCCGAGACCCTTCTTGTGAGCCACTAGCTCTCGCCTCCCTGCGCCGCCTGCGCGGACTCGAGCGCGGCGATCGCCCCCTTGCGCCGGCCGTGCTCGTGCTCGTAGGCGAGCGCGGCGGAGATCTCCTCCGCGCTCCACGCCCCCACGGCAGCCTTGACTGCAGGGACCGTGAGGCCCGCATAGCCCTCCGGCAGACCGGGAGCAGGCGCTGCCTCGGCGGGTTTCGCCTGCGCAGCCGTCTCGGGGCCGGCCTTCGACTTCGCCGCAGGACGCGCGCGGCCGCCGATCGACTCGATCTCGATCTGCGAGAGCGAGGCGCGGAACCCCGTGTGCCGGCGGTAGCCGGTGCGCTTCTTGTACTTGCCGATCCGGATCTTCGGGCCCTTCACGGAGCCGACGACCGTCGCGGTCACCTTCACGTCCCGCGCGTCGAGCACCGGGGCACCGTCACCACCGACGAGCAGCACCGGCGGCGTGAAGGAGGCTCCCTCCTCGTGCGCGAGCCGGTCCACCAGCAACCGCTCGCCCTCACGGACGCGGTACTGCTTCCCGCCAACCTGGATGATCGCGTAGGTCATGAGTAAACAAGCGGTCGGGGTGAGGCTTCAGCCTTACCCCGACTCCGTTTCCACTCCGTTTCCCGCGGGCCATCCGCCCGCGAGGCCGGTGCATGATAGCGATCGCGCACTAGGAACGGGAGCGCGAGTCGAAGTCGTCGATCCACTCCGACATCGGTACGTACTCGGGCGGCGAGGCCTGGCCGTTCGTGCCCTCGGCCACGGCGACCGCCGCTGGCTCCTCGCCACTCGCGGCAGCAGGCTTGCGCTTGCGGCCGCCGCGTGATCCGCGGCGCGAGCGCTTCCGCTTCGGCTGGCCGTCCGCCGTGGCAGGCTCGGCCTCGGCCACCTGCGCATCGGCACCCTCGCCGGCCGCCTCGGTCACGGCATCCACGGGAGCCGCATCGTCGGTCTCCGGCTGCGCTGCGGCCTTCGGAGCCCTCGGCTTGCGCGGAGGAGCCTTCGCCGGCTGCTCGACCGCCCCGAGCTCGGGCGAGGGGACGTGGATCCTCGGGGCAGGGCGACCGTCGCCGTCGGGGGCATCCTGCGCCCCGTCGGCTGCCTCCCCGGCCGCAGCGGGCTTCTTGCGGCCGCGACCGCCGCGCGAGCCCCTCCGCGTGCGCTTCTTCTTCGGCGCGCCGTCGGGCGAGGGCTCCTCGGCCTCCCCCACCGCTTCCACGTCCGGCCCCTCCACGGTCTCTTCCTCGGCCCCGACCGCGCCGGGATCCACGTCGGGCTCCGCGGGTGCCGCCTCCGGCTCCTTCTTCCGGCTGCTCGCTCGCACCGGCTTCTCCGCCTCCGCCTCGAACGTGATCGGGGCCGACGCCACGGCCTCGGCGGCGATCGCCGCAAACGCCATCCCCTCGAGCGCGCGCCCCACGGTAGCCGTGACCTTCTTGCCCACGAGCTTCGCGGCGCCGGCCACGACGACCTCGTAGTCCCCGATCTTGCCGACCCCGGCCGCGGGATCGTGAAGACCCACCTCGACGAGCTTCAGGTCGACCGGCGCGCCCTCCTCGACGGGAGTCGACGGCCGGATCGCCTCGAGCTTGCCGTGCCCGAGAACCTCGAAGTGGTCGACGTGAACGTGGCCGTTCTCCGCGGCCGGCTCGAGGAAGAAGCGCCTCCGCGCCGCCGCCTCGATGGCCGACAGCCGCTCGCCGCCGTCGCCGGCGAGGAGCCAGAGGACACGCGGGTGGACGGCAACGCGAAACGCCTGCGCCCGGGCGCCCCTGGCAACGGCGCGCAGCTTGCGCTCCACGTCGAGGGCGACGGTCGCGTCGGACACGACGAAGCCGTCGCCGCCGCATACCGTGCAGCGGTTCGTGAGGATCTCGCGCGGGCCGTCGGTCACGTTCTGCCGCGTCATCTCCACGAGGCCGAGCGGCGAGATCTCGACGACGTACGTCTTCGTCCGGTCCCGCTCGAGCTCGGCCCGCAGGGCGTCCTCCACGGTCTCCCGGTTCTTCGGGTTCGCCATGTCGATGAAGTCGATGACGATGATCCCGCCGATGTCGCGGAGCCGGAGCTGGCGCACGACCTCGGTCACCGCCTCGAGGTTGTTCTTCACGATCGTGTCCTCGAGCCGGCCCTGGGCGCTCTTGCCGCGCTGCCCGACGAACCGGCCCGTGTTCACGTCGATGACCGTGAACGCTTCCGCGTAGTCGAAGATGAGGTAGCCGCCCGAGGGGAGGTCGACGCGCCGGTCGAGCGTCGAGCGGATCGCGTCGTCCACCCCGGAGGCCTCGAAGAGGGGCTCGGCACCGCGGTAGCGATGCACGCGCTCGACCATGTGCGGCGACGTCTTCTTCAGGTAGTTGACGATGCGGCGATGCGTGCGGTCGTCGTCGATCTGCGCGCTCAGGAAGTCGCCCGCGAAGAGATCGCGCGCGATCCTGAGCGGGAGCTCCGCCTCCTCGTAGACGAGCACCGGCGCCTCGGCGCCCTTCGCCCGGGCCTGGATGTTCTTCCAGAGCCGCTGGAGGAAGACGAGGTCGCGCTCTATGTCCTCGGCCGACGCACCCTCGGCGGCCGTCCGGACGATGATGCCCCCGCCCTTGGGGTCGAGGCTCTTGAGGATGTCCTTGAGCCGCGTCCGCTCGGCGTCGTCGAGCCTGCGCGAGACGCCGTTGCCGTCGCCGTTCGGCACGTAGACCAGGAAGCGCCCGGGCAGCGAGATCTCGGTCGTGAGCCGGGCGCCCTTCGACTTCATCGGGTCCTTGACCGCCTGCACCATGATCGTCTGGCCGCGCTTGATCAGGTCCTGGATCTTCCGGGCGCCCTTCCGCCCTTCGAGCTCCGGCCCGACGATCTCGTCCACGTACAGGAAGCCGTTCTTCTCGAGCCCGATCTCGACGAAGGCCGCCTCCATCCCCGGAAGCACGTTGTCCACGACGCCGAGGTAGATGTTCCCGGCGATCGAGCGCCGCTCCGGACGCTCGAGGTAGACCTCGGCGACCCGGTCGTCCTCGAGGATCGCGACGCGCTGCTCGCCGACGTCCACGCTGATCAGGAGATCGCGCTTCGCGGCCGGCAGCGGCGCGCGCTTGGTCGGTGTACGGCGCCGGCCGCTGCTCCGCGCGGGCCGGCGCTCCTGCTTTCGCTCGGGAGCGCGCTTCGTGGGCGCCGCGGCCCGCCCGGGGCTCGGCTCCTCGACGGTCTCCTCCGGCGGCGCCTCGGGACCGGCGGCAGCCGTCTTCTTCTTCCGTCCGCGCCCGCCGCGGCTCCCGCGACGGCGCTTCCTCTTCGGGGCCTCCGACTGAGCGTCGTCGGCTTCTGCTTCCGCCTCGACCTCAGGCGGTGCGGGCGACTCCGTGACTGCGACCTCTTCGGTCGCGAGTTTCTGCTCGTGCTCCTTCTTCGCGAAGCGAAACCAGCGTAGTGCCAAGGTGAAATTCCTCTCGTTGGATCGCGCGCGAGCTCCGAGCGGCACCCTGCCGCTCCGGCGTCGCGCTGCGTGGGTTCAAGACAGTGGTCGGCATGACCTCGTGGCAGGGTAGCAGCGGCCGGCCGGCCGTCCCGGCCGCGTCGGCCGGAAGCGGATCACGCCGCGGCGGGGCGGAGCCGCGAGCGTCGTGCGCGAACGGCGCGAAGACGCTGGGAGAGTCGGGCCCAGGCCCAGGGCTCGACCTCCGCGTACCGCGTCTCGGTCTGGCCCCGCGTCGACTCCAGATACTCGAACCAGGCGTCCGCCTCCTCCAGCTGCAGAAGCTCTTCGGCCAGCTCGGTATTCGGCATCGTCCCTCCCATGGGCTCGGTCCGGCGCCATCCTAGGACCAGGTCCGGACGGACCCCGAGGGCTGGGCTACGACGTCCTGCGAGCCGTGTACGCCCGTGCCGCCCGGGCCAGGGCCCAGGTGCCGGCCGCGGCGACCGCCGCGTTCGCCACCGGCGCGGGAAGCACGCCGCGCGCGGTCCGGGCAGCCTCACGGAAGACCACTCCTGCCCCGGCGACGACGGCCACGACGCCGCCCAGGACGGCCGGCTCGGCGCGGAGACCCGCTCGCGCTCCGTGACCCAGAACGCCGAGCCGGGCGACCAGGCGCAGCTGCTCGAGCGTGAGCAGCGGGCGCGTCGCCGGCCCCCGCATGAGCACGGCGAGCAGGGCCGCACGTACGACGGACCGCTGGACGAGCTTCCGCTCGACCGCTCCGCGGAGGACGGGGATCCCGGCTGCCAGGGACGAGGCATGCTCGACGGCTTCCGCTGTCCGGTCGGCGATCGCCCGCACCGGGAAGCCCTCCCCCGCACGGCACTCGACGACGAACGGCGAGAGGACGAACGGCCGCGTCCAGTCCGCCTGCGGCCACAGCTGCACGAGGACGACCGGCACCCCGCGCGCGTCGGCGGCCCGCACGAACGCGATGTCGGCGTCTGTCGGGTCGCCAGCGATGACGCGCACGAGCACAGCGGCGCCGGGAGCGACTTCATCGCCGCCCACCCGCACCGCGCCGGCCTCGGCCCCGGCGCCGAGCTCACGGACGAGCTGCTCCGCGAGCATGCCGCTCACGGTGACGAAGCCGGGAGTTCCGGTTGCGAGCTCGCGCTGCAGCACCCCGGCCGCCGATCTCCCCTCGCGCGCCAGCCCGGCCAGAGTGCCCGTCCTCACGGCGCGCGCCACCGGGCGAGCTCGCCGCGAGCGTGAATGCTCTGGAGGACGCCGATGAGCAGGAGGTTCGTCACCATCGACGACCCCCCGACCGTGACGAACGGCAACGGGATCCCGGTGACCGGCGCGACCCCCATCGTCATCCCCACGTTCACGAACACCTGGAAGACGAAGCCGAAGACGAGCCCGCCCGCGACGACGGCGCCGTAGAGATCACCGGCGCCGGTGATGACGCGGAGCCCTCTCCACACCACGAGCAGGTAGAGGAGGAGCAGGATCGCGGCTCCGACGAACCCGCGCTGCTCCGCCACCGACGCGAACGCGAAGTCGGTCGCGTGCTCGGGCAGGTAGTCGAGCCTCGTCTGCGTCGCCTCGACGGTCCCGCGGCCCGTGAGCCCTCCCGACCCCACCGCGGTGATCGACTGGTCCAGGTTGTACGTCAGGCCGCCGGGGTCGGCGTCCGGGTCCAGCGTGAGCCGCGCCGTCTGGTACGGCTTGAGGACCTGGACTCCCACCGCCGGGGCGAGCCACAGGACGGAGACGATCGCGAAGACGCCGAGCGCACCGAGCACCGCGAGCTGGCGCCAGCGGACGCCCACGAAGAAGAGCAGCGCGAAGAGGGATGCCGAGTAGACGAGCGCCGTCCCGAGGTCGGGCTGCAGGAAGACGAGGAGGATCGGCGCCGCTCCGAGCCCGAGCGCGGTCGCGATCGTCCGCCACCTGCTCACCGTGCCCACGCGCCCGACGAGGAAGCCTGCCAGGGCGAGGACGAAGAGCACCTTCCCGAGCTCGGAGGGCTGGAACTGGATGAAGCCGAGGTCGATCCAGCGCTTGGAGCCACGGATCGCCTCCGCAACGGCGAAGACGACGATCATCAGCGCGAGCGTGAGCCCGTACAGCAGCTTCCAGTACCGGCGCGCGAGGTCCATCGGCACGAGCGTGGGCCCGTCTGTTTAGCGACGACCCAGCGGAAATCCGGGCCACTGCCGTCGAACATT
>CAZMUG010000018.1:0-26474 GCA_964569165.1 uncultured Gaiellales bacterium | reverse complement strand
GGTCGTGGACGACCGGAGGATCACGTTCCTCGACACGCCCGGTCACGAGGCCTTCACGGCCATGCGCGCCCGGGGGGCGAAGGTCACGGACATCGCGGTGCTCGTGGTGGCCGCGGACGACGGCGTCATGCCGCAGACGAAGGAGTCGATCTCCCACGCCCGCGCGGCGGAGGTGCCCATCGTCGTGGCGGTCAACAAGATGGACGTCCCCGACGCGAACGTGGACCGCGTGAAGAGCGAGCTCGCCGCCGAGGGCCTCCAGCCGGAGGACTGGGGTGGCTCGACGCAGTTCTCCGCGGTCTCGGCGAAGCAGAAGGAGAACCTCGGTGACCTGCTGGAGAAGATCCTGCTCGTCGCGGATGCGGAGCTCGACCTCCGCGCGAACCCCGCCGCGGACGCCTCGGGCGTCGTGATCGAGTCACGCCTCGACGTCGGGCGGGGCCCGGTGACGACCGTCCTCGTGCACCGGGGCACGCTGCGCGTGGGCGACGCCGCTGTCGCCGGCGACGCCTCGGGAAAGGTTCGCGCGCTCTACGACTATCGCGGCGAGAAGGTGAAGGAGGCTCGGCCGGGCGACCCCGTCGAGGTGCTCGGGTTCGACCACCCGCCTGCCGCGGGCGAGCTCTTCCGCGTCGTGGAGCACGAGCGCCAGGCGAAGCACCTCGCGAACGTGCGCGCCGAGCGGCTCAGGCGCGAGCAGCTCGCGCAGCGCCCCCGGCGCCGCGTCTCGCTCGAGACCCTGCACGAGGACCTGCAGGCAGGCGCCGTCCAGGACCTCAACGTCGTCCTCAAGGGCGACGTCCAGGGCTCGGTCGAGGCGCTCGTCGGCGAGCTCCAGAAGATCCAGCACCCGGAGGTGCGGGTGAACGTCATCCACACCGGCGTCGGCGGCATCACCGAGAACGACGTGAACCTCGCCTCCGCCTCGGACGCGCTCGTCGTCGGCTTCAACGTCCGGCCGAGCGCGGACGCCCGAGCGCTCGCCGAGCGGGAGGGCGTGGACATCAGGACGTACCGCGTCATCTACCAGCTGACCGAGGACATCCAGCAGGCGCTCGTCGGGATGCTGTCGCCGGTGCAGACGGAGGAGGCTCTCGGCGAGGCCGAGGTCCGGGCGCTGTTCAAGGTCTCGCGGCTGGGCACGATCGCGGGCTGCATGGTCACCCACGGCGTCGTGCGGCGCGGCGCGCACGCGCGCGTCGTCCGTGACGGCACCGTCATCCACGAGACGTCGATCGCCCAGCTCAAGCGCTTCAAGGACGATGCGCGCGAGGTCGCCGAAGGCTTCGAGTGCGGAATCCTGCTCGACGGCTTCAACGACGTGAAGGAGGGCGACGTCCTCGAGGCCTACGAGACGAGGCAGGTCGAGCGCACCGACCTCAGCCACGCGTCGGCCGACGCGCCGCCGGCGGATCAAGGCGAGTAACGTCACCGCCGTGGCGAGCGGCTACGTCGGGATCCTCACGGTCGAGCTGCACTTTCCCGAGAACGCGTCCCTCAAGGGCAAGCGGAAGTACGTGAAGTCGGCCAGCGCACAGCTCCGCGAGCGATTCGGCGCGGCCGTCGCGGAGGTCGATCACCACGACCTCTGGCAGCGGGCGGCGCTCACCGTGTCGTGCGTCGGGCGGGAGCACCGGGACCTGGAGGAGCTGCTGGACGCCGTCGAGCGGTACCTCGGCTCGCAGGACTTCGAGCTGCTGCAGGCGGAGCGGGAGGTGGTCCGCCCTGGCGAGCGCTGAGCGCCGCCGCCGCGTGGAAGAGGCCATCCGCGAGGTGCTCTCGACCGCGGTCCCGGGCCTGAAGGACCCGCGGATCGGGTTCGTCACGGTCACGGGCGTCCGGGCCACGAAGGATCTCTCGGAGGCGACCGTGTTCGTGAGCGTCCTCGGGAGCGAGCGCGAGCAGGAGCGGACGCTCGCCGGCCTGCGCGCAGCGCACGGCGTGCTGCAGGGAGCCGTGGCCCGGGCGCTCGGGCTCAGGAAGACCCCGATCCTGTCCTTCGAATACGATCCCGCGATCGAGAGGGGCATCCGGCTCACGAAGATGATCGACGAGCTCACGCCCCGGGAGGCCGATGCAGGCGAGTGACGACATCCGGGCGGTCGTGGCCGCGCTCCGCGAGAACGAGCGCTTCGTCGTCACCTCGCACGAGGCTCCCGACGGGGATGCGCTGGGATCGCTGCTCGCGATGGGCCTCGCCCTCGAGCAGCTGGGAAAGGACGCGGTCCTGTTCGTGGGCGGGCCGGCGCCGCTGCCCGGCGAGTACCGCTTCCTCGAGCTGGAGACGGCGCACGGCCTCCTGAGGACGAGGCCAGCGGACTTCGGCGAGCGTGTGCTCGTCGCGGTGGACTGTGCGAGCCCGGGCCGGGTGGGCGCGGAGCCCGGCGTCGTCGAGGCGGCGCCGTTCACCATCAACATCGACCACCATCACGACAACCCGCGCTTCGGCGACGTGAACCTCATCGTCCCGGACGCGTCCTCGACGGGTGAGGTGCTCGCGGACGTCTTCGAGGAGCTGGGCGTTCGGCTGACGCCGGAGATCGCCGAGGCGCTCTACATCGCGCTCGTCACGGACACGGGACGCTTCCAGTACGCGAACACGACCCCCAAGGCGCTCCGCCTCGCTGCGAACCTCGTCGAGGCGGGAGCGGACATCGACCGCGTCTTCCAGGGCGTCTACGAGAACGTCCAGTTCGCGAAGCTCAAGCTCCTCGCGCGTGCGCTCGACCGGGCACGGGTGCTCGAGGGCGGCGAGATCGTCGTCTCACACCTGCTCCGGAGCGACTTCGAGGCCGTCGGAGCGACGGAGCCCTACTCGGAGGGAATCATCGACGTCCTCCGCTCGACGGAGGGCGCGATCGTCTCCGCGCTCATCCGCGAGCCTCCGCGCGAGGGCGGCCCTGCGCGCAAGGTGTCGCTCCGCTCCTCGATCGACGAGGTGGACGTGAGCGCCATCGCGCGGAAGTCGAGCGGGGGCGGGCACCGCGCGGCGGCGGGGTTCTCGAGCGATCTCTCCGTCGAGGAGCTCACGGACTTCATCGTCCGCGAGGTCGCAGCCCAGGTCGGCAAGGTCGGCGCCGACGCCGACTGAGGAGACGATGCCGCCGCGGGGGCTCACACCGAGCGGGATCGTCCTCGTGGACAAGCCCGCGGGCCCGACCTCGTTCGACGTGGTGGCGGCGGTGCGGAGGCGCACGGGCGCCCGCACCGGCCACGCCGGCACCCTGGACCCCTTCGCGACCGGGCTCCTGCTCCTGCTCTCCGGGGCCGCGACGAGGCTCCAGTCCCGGTTCGTGGGCCTCCCGAAGCGCTACCTGACCGAGATCGACGTGCTGTCGACGACGACGACGGGCGACCCGGAAGGCGAGCCCGTCGAGGAGCACGAGGCGCCGTCGCTCGACGAGCTGGAGGCACTGCTCGACCGTCTGCGGGGGCCGGTCGACCTCCCGGTCCCGGCCGCGTCTGCGGTCAAGATCGACGGGGAGCGCGCCTACAGGCTCCACCGGCGGGGCGTCGCGGTCGAGATGCCCGTGCGGCGCATGGTCGTCCACGAGCTCCGCCTCGACGGGTACGCGGACGGCGTCGCCCGGCTCGACCTCCTCGTCTCCTCGGGAACGTACGTGCGCGCGATCGCGGAGGCGCTCGGAGGGCACTGCACGGCCCTGCGCCGGACCGAGATCGGCCCCTTCCGCGTCGAGGAGGCGGACGGGGAGCGCGTGATCCCACCCGACGAGGCGCTCGCGAGGCTTGCATGAGGATCGCGCATGCGCCGGCGCAGGTCATGCGGCAGCCGCGCGCGGTCGCGATCGGCTCGTTCGACGGGGTGCATCGCGGGCACCGCGCCGTCATCGACGCCGTCGTGGGCACCGGGCTGGCTCCGACGGTCATCACGTTCGACCCTCACCCGAGGATCGCGTTCGGTCACCGGGTGGACCTGCTGACGACGCTCGAGCGGCGCCTCGAGCTGCTCGCGGACGCCGGGGTCGAGACGGCGCTCGTCGCGTCCTTCGTGCCGGAGCTGCAGCGACTGAGGCCGGAGGCGTTCGCCGAGGAGTACCTGCGCGGGATCGGTGCGGAGATCGTGATCGCGGGCGAGGACTTCCGCTTCGGCGTCGAGCGGTCGGGCGACCTCGCGCTGCTCGAGCGTCTCGGCTACGAGGTGCACGTGGCCCCCGAGGTCGAGGCGGTCTCCTCGACCGCGATCCGCGCCGCGCTCGCCGTCGGCGACGTCGCCGGTGCCGCCGAGATGCTCGGCCGCCCGTTCGAGCTCGACGGCCTCGTGGTCGCCGGGCACCAGCGGGGTGGGAGCCTCGGCTATCCCACGGCGAACCTCCGCCTGGAGCCCGAGCTCGCCTGCCCCGGCCACGGCATCTACGCGGGGCTCGCGCTCGGTCACCGTGCGGCGATCTCGATCGGCACCAACCCCCACTACGGGGGCACCGAGCGTCGCGTCGAGCCGTACCTGCTCGACTTCGACGGCGACCTGTACGGGAGGCGCCTGCTGGTCGAGGTGTGGGAGCGGCTCCGGGACGAGGCGGTCTTCGAGTCCGAGGAGGCGCTCGTCGAGCAGATCGGGCGCGACGTCGAGGCGACCCGCCGGGCGCACCGCCCAGTCTGACGACCCGGGCCCGGCCCTGGCCCCCACCGGCGTGGCTAGGGTTTCCGGCCGATGGCGGGCGAGAGTGGACAGGCGCTGATCCACGCGCGCGACCTCGTCAAGCGCTTCGGCGAGTTCACCGCCGTGGACTCGATCGACTTCGACCTCCAGCGCGGCGAGGCCTTCGGCTTCCTCGGCCCGAACGGGGCGGGGAAGACGTCGACCATGCGCATGATCGGCTGCGTCTCGCCGGTCACGGACGGGACGCTGCGGGTCTTCGGGCTCGATCCCGCGCGGGACGGGGCGAGGATCCGCGCCCGGCTCGGCGTCGTCCCCCAGCAGGACACGCTCGACATGGAGCTCACGGTCCGGGAGAACGTGGTCATCTACGGCCGCTACTTCGGCCTGCCGCGGAAGGCGCTGGGTGCACGGGCCGACGAGCTGCTCGAGTTCGTGGAGCTCTCCGAGCGTGCGAACGACAAGGTCGAGCCGCTCTCCGGCGGGATGAAGCGGCGGCTGACGATCGCGCGCTCGCTCGTCAACGAGCCGGAGGTCCTCCTCCTCGACGAGCCGACGACGGGCCTCGACCCACAGGCCCGGCACGTCGTCTGGGACCGTCTGTACCGGCTGAAGCGCCAGGGGGTCACGCTGCTCCTGACCACGCACTACATGGACGAGGCGGAGCAGCTGTGCGACCGGCTCGTGGTCATGGATCGCGGGAAGATCGTGGCCGAGGGGTCGCCGCGGGACCTCATCGAGCGCTACTCGACGCGAGAGGTCGTCGAGCTCCGCTTCCACGACGGCGCGCGGCCCGACGACCTCTCCTACTGGACCGAGGGCCTCGTCAGCCGCGTCGAGGTGCTTCCCGATCGCGTCCTGCTGTACGCGCAGGACGGGGATGCCGCCGCGCACGGCCTCCACGAGCGCGGGCTCCAGCCGGAGAGCGTGCTCGTCCGACGCAGCACCCTCGAGGACGTCTTCCTCCATCTGACGGGCAGGAGCCTCATCGAGTGACCGCACTCGCCGCCACCCTCCGGCCCCTCGAGTTCTTCCTCACGCAGTACCGGCGCATCTGGCGCGGGTCGGCGGTGTCGAGCGTCGTCACGCCCGTCGTGTACCTACTGGCGCTCGGCGTCGGGCTCGGCGTCTTCGTCGACCGCTCGGCGGACCTCCCCGAAGGAGCCTCGTACCTCGAGTTCGTCGCTCCGGGCCTCATGGCCGCGACCGCGATGCAGATCGCGACCTTCGAGTCCTCCTGGCCGGTCATGTCTGCGATCAAGTGGGACCGCCAGTACCACGCGATGCTCGCCACGCCTCTCCGGGTGCGGGACGTCATGCTCGGCCACCAGGCCTTCTTCGCGTTCCGGCTCCTCCTGACCGCGATCGTGTACTTCGCCGTCATCACGGCGTTCGGCGCGGTGAGCTCGCCGCTCGGCGTCCTCGCGATCCCGGTCACCGTCCTCGTCGGGCTCGCATTCACCGGCCCGATCGCGGCCTGGGCCGCGCACACGCAGAGCGATGCGTCGTTCGTCGCCATCTTCCGCTTCGTGATCCTCCCGATGTTCCTCTTCTCCGGGACCTTCTTCCCGATCTCGAGCCTGCCGCGGCCGCTCGAGGCGATGGCGTGGCTCACGCCCCTCTGGCACGGCGTCACGCTCTGCCGGGACCTCACGCTAGGACGCGTCGGCCCCGAGGACATGCTGCACCTCGCCTACCTGCTCGTGTTCGTGGCCGCCGGCCTCCTCCTCGCTCGCTGGTCGTACCGGCGGAGGCTCTTCGTATGACCGAGCTCGTCTCACGCGCGCGGTTGACGACGCCCGCGCGCGCTCCGGGGGGCCTCCTGATCATCGAGCGGAACGTCATGGTCTACCGCCGGACGTGGATGATCCTCTTCTCGGGCTTCTTCGAGCCGCTCTTCTACCTCTTCTTCTTCGTCTACCCGCTGCAGGAGTTCATCGGCGACATCACCTGGGAGGGCGAGGCGATCGAGTACGCGGCGTTCGTCGCCCCGGCGCTCCTCGCAGCATCGGCGATGAACGGCGCCTTCTACGACGCGACGAACGTCTTCTGGAAGCTGCGCTACGGGAAGGTCTACGAGTCGATCCTCGCGACCCCGATCGGGCCGAAGGACGTGGCGGTGGGGGAGACGATCTGGGCGGTGGTGCGCGCGATGCTCTACTCGGCCGCGTACCTGCTCGTGATCGCGGCGCTCGGGCTCGTCGAGTCGCCGTGGGCGATCCTCGCCCTTCCGGCCTGCTTCGTGATCGGCTTCGGGTTCGCCGGGGCGGGGATCGCAGCCGTCACCTGGATGCGCACGTGGAAGGACTTCGACCTGGTGCAGCTCGTGATGCTGCCCATGTTCATGTTCTCGGCGACCTTCTATCCCATCTCGGTGTACCCGCAGGCCCTCGAGTGGATCGTCCGCTGCCTGCCGCTGTACCACGGGATCGAGCTCGTGCGCTCGCTGACGACGGGGACGGTGGGGGCGTTCCAGCTCGTCAACGTCGCCTACCTGCTGGCGATGGGGCTCGTCGGCCTCTCTCTTTCCTCCCGCAGGATCGACGGGCTGCTGCTCAGGTAGGGCGCGTCAGCGCCCTACCTGAGGGTGGGGTGCGTCAGCGCCCCACCGGCAGTTCATCCCTGCAGCACCCCTATCTGGTGGGGTGCTTCAGCGCCCCACCGGCAGTTCATCCCTGCAGCACCCCACCGGCAGTTCATCCCTGCAGCACCCCACCGGCAGTTCATCCCTGCAGCACCACAGCCACGCCGTCTCGCCGCGGATCTCCGGCCGCCCCGCCGCGTCCGACGCAGCTGACGCCGCCGAAGTAGTGGTGGACGTCGTCCCAGCGCCGGACCGTGCGGCCGCCTTCCTCCAGCATCGCGAGCGCGGGCTCGTCCACGCCCGGCTCGGCGTCGATCAGCCCCGGAGTGGGATGTACCCGCGGCCGTGCGACCGCGGCCTCGGGATCGAGGCCCTCGTCCAGGATGCCCGCGGTCACCGACACGAGGGCCGTCCGGAGGCGCGTCGCCCCGGCAGCGCCGATCGCGAGCGCGAGCCCGCCCTCGTCGAACACGAGCGTGGGGGCCATGCGGCTCTCGAGCCGGTCACCCGGGCCCGGCGAGCCCGAGGCGATGTCCGACTCCCCGAGGAGGTTGTTCAGCTGGGTGTCGAAGCCCGGAAGCCAGACACCCGCCCCGACGCCGAGGCTGTGCGTGAGAACGCAGGCGCGGCCCTGCGCGTCGACGGCGACCATGTTCGTCGTGTGCTCGCCGCCCGCCTCCACGGGCTCGAAGGCCGCGACCAGCGCGAGAACGCGCTCCGTGGCAGAGAGCCCGGCGAGCCGGGGGAGGCGGACGAGGAGCTCGGGGACGCCCGAGAGGCCGCTCCTGGTCGCGACCCGGTGGCCGTGCAGGACCACCTGCACGGGATCGCGCCAGCGCGCGCGGTAGTCGCGCAGGTCGTCCGCCGTGACGGCCACTCCGCTCACCGAGAGCAGCGCTTCGGCCAGCGAGCCGTGGTACATGCTCGCGGCGCCTTCCTCGACGAGTGCCTCGAGTGCGTCCACGAGCCCCGGCTGCTCGAGGAGCGCCCCTGCTTCGAGCGTCCTCCCGTCCCGAACGAAGATGTCCGCCCCGCGCTCGCGGCCGTAGAGCTCGCCGAACATCGCCAGCGACCTGCAGTGCATCTCCGGCATGGGCACGCCTGATCTCGCGAGGCGCAGCGCCGGCTCGACGAGACGCGGCCACGGCAGCCGCCCGGCCCTCTCCCGGAGCTCGCCGAGCGCCGCCGGGAGCCCCGGGACGGCACACGAGGCGGGCCCGATCGAGTAGTCGACGACCTCGTCGCCGAAGGCGATGGGGAGCTCGTCGAGCTCGCCGTGACCTGAGGGCTGTACGGCGAACCCGTCCAGGTTCGCGATGCGGGAGCCGTCGAAGACGACCGCATGGCAGCCCGCCAGCAGGCCGCTCATGACCGTCTCGGCGACACACGAAGCGAGCGCCATGGCGACCACGGCATCGCCGGCGGTCCCGCCCTCGGCGAGGATCTCGGCGCCCGCCTCCGCGGTCGCGGGGTGCCCGGCTGCGACGGCTTGCCTCATCGGCCAATCCTGCCAGTGTCCGGGGGAGCGTCTGGCCAGGCGTCAGTCGCAGACGGACGGCCCGGGCGGAGCGCCCGACCCGCGGTCGCTGACGAGCCCGATGTCACGGAGCGGCCAGACGACGAGAAGCGCGCGGGCATAGATCGCCTCCCCGAGAATGGGGCCGAAGGCGCGGCTGTCGATCGCCGCGGTCCGGTTGTCGCCCAGCACGAAGTACTGGTCGCCTCCGAGGGTCACGCGGGGAAACGGGGCCGTCGTGATCTCGTCGAACTTCACGTCGTTGACGAAGACGGCACCGTCGCGACCGACGACCTCGTCGCCCGGACCACCTGCCACGCGCAGCACGAGGTCGAGGTCGGTCGCGTGCTCGTCCGGGGTGATGACACCGTCGTCGCTCTCTGCCGCGTGGATGACGACGACGTCGCCCGGGTCGGGGTCGGTGAACCGGTACGTGAGCCCTTCGGCAACCACGTGCGCGCCGCACGACGGGATCGTGTCGGCCATGGCCCCCCGGTGCTGCGCGGGCCACACGAGCAGCTCCGCGTACGCGAGGATGACCAGGCAGAGGGCCCCGATGACGACGATTGCCGCCAGCCTGACCAGGGCCCGCATCATCCGCTGCTACCCTTTCCCGAGACCGCAGTCGCGGCCCTTGCGTGTCCTTCCTTCACGCGGTGCGGGGATTGCGGAGTCATCCGACCGAGGAGCTGGAAGTGAGCCTCACGAAGGAAGTAAAGCTGGAAGTCATCGAGAAGCACGGTAGGGGCCCTGCCGACACGGGCTCCGTCGAGGTACAGGTTGCCCTGCTCACCAGACGGATCAACGACCTCACGGAGCATCTCCGGACGCATCCGAAGGATCACTACTCGCGCCGCGGCCTCCTGAAGCTGGTCGGACAGCGCCGGCGCTTCCTCGACTACCTGCAGCGAAAGGACATCGAGGGCTACCGTGCCCTCATCAAGGAGCTCGGCCTGCGCAGATAGGCGGCTCCCGTAAGGGGAGGTGGAAGTTTGAGCGAGTCCCGGCGGGCGGGGCTGACTCAAACCTCCACCTTCCGACCACGAAGGAAAGGTGGAGGTATTCCCACATGAGCACTGTCACCGGGCGACTCGCCACGGTGTCCGTCGACGTCGGCGGTCAGGAGATCGTCTTCGAGACGGGCAGGCTCGCCAAGCAGGCTGACGGCGCGGTCGTCTGCCGCTCCGGCGAGACCATGATCCTCGCGACCGCGGTCGGGCGCTCCGAGTCCCGGCCGGACGCGGACTTCTTCCCGCTCACGGTCGACGTCGAGGAGCGGATGTACGCGGCCGGGAAGATCCCGGGCGGCTTCTTCAAGCGCGAGGGCCGCGCGACCGAGCGCGCGACGCTCACGGCCCGCATGATCGACCGTCCCATCCGGCCGCTCTGGCCGAAGGGCTTCCGCAACGAGGTGCAGGTCATCTGCACCGTCCTCTCGGCGGACCTCGTCACACCGCACGACATCCTCTGCATCAACGGGGCGTCCGCGGCGCTGCAGATCTCGCCGCTCCCGTTCCTCGGGCCGATCGGCGCCGTCCGCATCGGGCGGCTCGAGGGTGAGCTCGTCGTCAATCCGACGCTCGAGCAGCTCGACGAGTCCACGCTCGACCTCATCGTCGTCGGCACGAGCGAGGGCCTCACGATGGTCGAGGCCGGCGGCGAGCAGGTGCCCGAGGAGACGATCCTCGAGGCGCTCGACCTCGCGCACTCCGAGATCCGAAGGATCTGCGAGGCGCTCGAGGACCTGCGCGCGCAGGTCGGGAAGCCGAAGTGGATGGATCTCGACCTGACGGCCGAGCTCGACGCCGCACACGGCGACGCGATCCGCTCGGCGATCGCGGAGCACGGGCTCAGGGAGGCGGCCGCGACCGTGGACGAGCTCGTGGCCCGGGTCTCTCCCGCGGTGTCGATGGACTCGACCGAGGAGGACATGGTCCGCCGCACGCAGGTGCGCGCGGCGTTCGCGACCCTGCTCGAGAAGGCGCGCCTGGCCGCCGCCGAGGGGCCCGTCCGCGAGCAGTTCCTGGCCGCGCTCCAGGAGCTGACCGATGCCGAGCAGGACTCGAAGGAGCTCCGCTCCGCCAAGCGCGACCTGCTCTACGACCGGATCCTCGAGGAGGCGGCGCTTCCGTTCCCGGTCGGCTCCACCCCGGCGGAGGGAGAGCCGCCGTCCAAGGATGCGATGACGAAGCAGTACCTCAAGCGCGCCGCGGACGCGATCTACAAGGACCTCGTCCGCAAGAAGATCGCGGTGGACAAGCGCCGGCCGGACGGCCGCTCGGAGGAGGAGATCCGCCACGTCGAGTGCGACGTCCGGGTCAGCCCCCGCACGCACGGCTCCGCGCTCTTCACGCGCGGGCAGACGCAGATCATGACGCTGCTCACGCTGGGGACGATGAAGGAGGGGCAGAAGATCGACGACCTCTCCCGCGAGCAGTCGCGCCGGTACATGCACCACTACAACTTCCCGCCCTTCTCGGTCGGGGAGACGGGGTTCATGCGCGGCCCGAAGCGTCGTGACATCGGCCACGGGGCGCTCGCGCAGCGCGCGCTCGAGTCGGTGATCCCGTCGGTCGAGGAGTTCCCGTACACGATCCGGCTCGTCTCGGAGACGCTCGAGTCGAACGGCTCGTCGTCCATGGGCTCGGTCTGCGGCTCGACGCTCGCGCTCATGGACGCCGGCGTACCGATCGCGGCGCCCGTCTCGGGCATCGCGATGGGTCTCGTGAAGGAGGGCGACGACTACGTCATCCTCACCGACATCCAGGGGGCCGAGGACCATCTCGGCGACATGGACTTCAAGGTCGCCGGCACCGCCGAGGGCATCACCGCCCTGCAGATGGACATCAAGATCACCGGCGTCACGCAGGAGATCATGCGCGCGGCCCTCGAGCAGGCGAAGCGGGCCCGCGTCTCGATCCTGGAGACGATGCTCACAGCGATCCCCGCGCCGCGCTCGGAGATGGCCGACCACGCTCCGCGCATCTCGTCGATCAAGATCGACCCCGAGTACATCGGCATGGTCATCGGCAAGGGGGGCGAGACGATCCGCGCGCTCGAGGCCGACTACGAGGTGCAGATCGACATCGAGGAGGACGGCACGATCCTCATCTACGCGACCGAGGGAACGAAGGCCGAGGCCGCGATGAGCGCGATCCACGCCCTGACGAAGTCCCCCGAGGTCGGTGACACGTACACGGGCAAGGTCGTCAAGACGACCCAGTTCGGCGCGTTCGTCGAGCTCAAGAAGGGCACCGACGGCCTCCTGCACGTGTCCAACGTCGGCCCCGGCCGGGTCGGCCACATCGAGGACGTGATCACCCGGGGCGACGTGCTGGACGTGCTCGTCCAGGAGGTGGACAAGGACCGTGGCCGCATCGGCCTCAAGCTGATCGCCAAGCACGAGGACGGTGCGCTCGTGATGCCCGAGGAGCTGATCGAGCGGGCGAAGAACGCGCCCCCGCGCGAGGAGCGCGAGGAGCGGCCTCGCGGTGACCGCCGCGGCGGTCGCGATCGCGGGCGCTCGCGCGAGCGGAGCTAGCGGGTCGGGTGCAGGGGCCGGGCGTGCCCGGCCCCTACAATCCCGCGGCGTGGCGAAGCACCAGCTCACCGAGCTCGCAACCGGCGAGCGCGTCGTGTCGGAGCGCGTTCCCGGGGTCCGCTCGGTCGCGCTCGGCTTCTGGATCGGAGCGGGCTCGCGCGACGAGCCCGACACCCGCGCCGGCGTCTCCCACTTCATCGAGCACCTCCTCTTCCGGGGCTCGGAGAAGTACTCGGCGCAGGACATCGCGGAGGTCTTCGACGAGCTCGGCGGCGAGCTGAACGCGGCGACGTCGCGCGAGACGACGGTCGTCTACTCCCGCGTGACGGACGAGCGCCTGGAGACCGCGCTCGACGTTATGGCGGACATGGTCTACCGCCCGACGTTCACGGACGTGGATCTCGAGCGCGAGGTCGTCCTGGAGGAGATCGCGATGGTGGACGACACGCCGCACGACCTCGTCCACGACATCGCCGCGGAGGCGGTCTTCGGCGGGCACCCGCTCGGACGGCCTGTCATCGGTCGCGCGCAGGTCATCTCGACCGTCTCGCGCCGCTCGCTCGCCGCCTACCACGGCCGCGCCTACGCGGGCGAGCGGCTCGTCCTCGCCGCGGCGGGCAACGTGCGGCACGAGCGGCTGGTCGAGCTGCTCCAGGCGCGGGGCGACGGCCAGGCGCGCCCCCGCGGCCTCGACCGGCGGGCGCTGCGCCGGCTGCCCGGGCCGTCGCTCCGGTTTCTGGAGAAGGACACCGAGCAGTACCACGTGTGCCTGAGCGCACCCGGGATCGCGCGCGCCGACGAGCGCCGCTTCGCCGGGTCGGTCCTGGACGCGATCGTCGGTGGCTCGGCCTCGTCGAGGCTCTTCCAGGAGATCCGCGAGAAGCGCGGGATGGCGTACTCCGTGTACAGCTATGCGTCGCAGTACCTGGAGACGGGTCAGGTCGGGCTCTACGTCGGGACGCGCGAGGAGCACCTCGCGGAGTGCGTGGAGATCGCCGTCGCGCAGCTCGTCGACCTTGCGGACGGCAACGTGGGTGCCGAGGAGCTCAGGCGCGCGAAGGAGAACATCAAGGGCCGGATCCTGCTGGGCCTCGAGTCGACCTCGAACCGCATGACCCGCCTCGGCAGGGCCACCGTCACCGACATGCCCATCCTCTCGATCGGGGAGATCGTGCGTCGGACGGAGGCGGTGTCCGCGGCGGACGTCGCCGAGCTCGCGCGCGAGCTGCTCGCGCCGGAGCGACTCTCCGCTGCGGGTATCGGGCCCGACGAGGGCCGCTTCCGCGAGGCTCTGGCTCGGGTCAACCCGGCGCTGCTGAAGGAGGCCGCCTGATGCGCGTCGCGCTCTACGGAGCCTCGGGCAAGGTCGGCGTCGTGCTCTTCTCCTCCCTGACGCGGGCGGGGCACCGGGTCGTGGACGGACGCCTGGAGGGGCCTGCGGGCAGCGACGTGGCCGTCGACTTCACGCGGCCGGATGCCGTGCTGGCCAACGCCGAGCAGTGCCTTGCGGCCGGCGTCCCCGTCGTCGTCGGGACGACCGGGTTCGACGTCGGAGCACTCGACGCGAAGGCGCGCGAGGCCGGCGTTCCCTGTTTCCACGCGCCCAACTTCGCGCTCGGGGCGGTGCTGATGATGCGATTCGCCGAGGAGGCGGCGAAGAGCTTCCCGCGGGCGGAGATCGTCGAGCTCCACGACGAGGCGAAGCGGGATGCGCCCTCGGGCACTGCGAGGGCGACGGCGGCGCGGATGGGGACGGATCCCGCCATCCACTCGGTCCGGCTCCCGGGGCTCGTCGCCCACCAGGAGGTGATCTTCGGCGGGGCGGGGGAGACGCTGACGATTCGGCACGACACGATGTCCCGCGAGGCGTTCGCGCCGGGCGTGCTGCTCGCGCTCGAGCGTGTGCGCGAGCTTCCTCCCGGCCTCACGATCGGGCTCGACGCGCTGCTGTGATCACGTTCGTCGTCGGCGACCTGACGGCGCAGCGAGTCGACGCCATCGTCAACGCGGCCAACGAACGGCTCGCACCGGGCGGTGGAGTGTGCGGCGCGATTCACAGGGCCGGAGGCGACGTGATCTTCGAGGAGTGCGCGCGGCTCGGCGGTTGCGCGACGGGAGACGCGAAGGCGACGGGAGGGGGACGCCTGCCGGCACGGCACGTGATCCACGCCGTGGGGCCGGTCTATCGCGACGGCCTGCACGGTGAGCCAGGCCTGCTGGCATCTGCTCACCGGCGCTCGCTCGAGGTCGCCGCCGCGCTCGGTTGCCGCACGCTCGCGTTCCCCGCGCTCTCGACGGGGATCTACGGCTACCCGGCCGAGCTCGCCGCGCCCGTCGCGGTTGCGGCGGCGAGGGAGCTCGAGGACCGCTTCGACGAGATCCGCTTCGTCTTTCTCGACGAGGCGACGCGCGATCTCTATGCGCGGTTCTAGCGGCCGATGGACCTGATCGCCTCGAGGAGCTCGCGGTGGCGCCGCTCCTCCTCGCTCTCCGCTTCCTCCTCCGGCGTCGCCATACGGGCCATGAGCACGTCCATCGGCTTGACGACGAAGAAGAAGATCGCGGCTGCGGTCGTGACGAACACGATGGCTGCGGTGATGAAGGCGCCGTAGCGGAAGACCGCATCGTTGATCGTGAACGTGAGGCCGCTGAAGTCGGGCTTCCCGATGATCATCGCCACGATCGGCATGATCAGGTCGTTCACGAACGAGGTGACCAGCGCAGCGAACGCGAGGCCCATGACGAACGCGACCGCCAGCTCGAGGAGGTTGCCGCGCATGAGGAAGTCGCGGAACTCCTTGATCATCGCCTACCTCCTTCTCGATGGAACCTGGACGAGGATCAAGCCTGCCACGCACGAACTCCTCGTCAAGACGGCCGCGCCGAGAGCCGCGTTGCTCGGCCCACGTGAGCTCGAGATGTGAGGCAGTGAGGAGGCGAGTGGAGGCGTAAGATGGCCAGGGTGCTCGGCGAGATCCTGACGGCGATCGTCACGCCGTTCAAGGCGGACGGGTCGGTCGACCTGGAGCGGTTTCGCGCGCTCGCGGCCCATCTCGTCGACAACGGATCGAACGGGCTCGTCGTCACGGGGACGACGGGCGAGTCGCCGACGCTGTCCGACGACGAGCGCTTCCGCTTGTACGAGGCGGCAGTCGACGAGGTGGGGGAGCGGGCGACCGTGGTCGCCGGCACGGGGACCTATGCGACCGACCATTCGATCCATCTGACCGCGCGGGCCCACGAGCTCGGCGTGCACGGCTTCCTGGTCGTCACGCCCTACTACAGCAAGCCCCCCGCGCGAGGGATCGTCCGGCACTTCGAGGCGATCGCGGCGGTGACCGACCGTTCGATCATCGCCTACAACATCCCCGGGCGCGTCGTCGTGAACCTCGAGACCGAGACGATCGCGCGGCTCGCCGAGATCCCGAACGTGACGGCCGTGAAGCAGGCGAATCCTGACCTCGAGCAGGCGCGGGCGATCGTCGAGCTCGGCCTCGACCTGTACGCGGGCGACGACGACCTCGTCCTCCCGTTCCTCGAGCTCGGCGGGCGCGGCGGTGTCTGCGTCCACTCGCACGTCGTCGGGCCACGCGTGCAGGAGCTCGTGCGGCGGTTCCGCGCCGGTGACGTTGCGGGCGCGCGAGCGCTCGACCGCGAGCTTGCGCCGTCCATCGAGCTCCTCCGCGTGGCCGTGAACCCGATCGCGATCAAGTGCGCGCTGAACCTCCTCGGGCACGAGGTCGGCGGGCTCCGCCTGCCGCTCGTCGAGGCGACCGAGGCGGAGCGGGACGCCGTGCGCGGCTGCCTGGAGCGGCTCGGGCTCCACGCGTCCGTGGCTGCGTAGACGACCCGCTTCGACGATGTGCTCGAGGCGCTGGCCGCTCGGAGTTCTTCGCAGCTGGTCCCGAGGATCTGCCGGCTACGGGCACAACGCGGCCGCCGAGGCGGCGCAGTACTCCGCGGAGCCTCCGACCATGGTCACCAGGATGTCGATGTCGCCGATGGCTTCCCTGGGCACGACCAGCGGATTGCGAGCGAGGACGACGAGATCGGCGTACGTTCCCGGTGTGAGCGTTCCCTTGACGTCTTCGTCGAACGTGCCGTAGGCGGCGTTGCTCGTCAGGAGGCGTAGTGCCTGGAGCACCGAGATGCGCTGGGACAGCATCCAAGGGCGCGGGGGAATGCCTGCCGGCCCGACGCGCGTCACCGCGAGCTCCACGGCCTCGAGCGCCGACGCGGCGGCTCCCTCCTCGCCGTACCACGGAGTGTCCGTGCCACCGATCGATCTGACGCCCGCGTTCAGCAGGTCCCGCGACCGACCCGCCCACCCGATGCGCAGTGGGCCGAGAGCAGGCTCGTACCCGGACCAGAAGCTGTCTGCCAGCCAGTCGGAGTTGAAGAAGGTGAGCTGGAACGACGCGATGAGGCCGAGTCTGGCGATCCGCCGGATCTGATCATCCCGGAGAACCATCGCGTGCTCGACCCGATGGCGGAGCCGGGCGTTCGACCTGCCCGCGAGCGCCGTCTCGAAGGCGTTCAGCACGAGATCCTGGGCACCGTCTCCGGCCGTGTGGATCGCAACCTGCCAGCCGAGGTCGTCGAGCTCGGTCACGACGTCCGTGAGCTCCTGCTGAGTCCACGACGCGTGCCCATAGAACCCGGGCTGGTCGCTGTGCGGAGCGCTGAGCAGCATCTGCTTCGGGTCCGCCCGGTCGACGAACAGCTTGGCACCTGCGATCCGCAGCTTCGAGCTGAACTCCTGCCGCGGCGTGTACGACCCGAACCACAGCCCGAACTTGTCGTCGTGGAAGTTGACCGGGAGGTAGGCGTTGACACGGAGCCGGAGGTCGCCGGACGCATCGAGCGCCACGAGCTCGTCGAGGCGTCCCTGATCGACGAAGAGCTCCGAGATGCTCGTCCAGCCACCCTCGAGGGCTCTGGAGATCGCCTCGTGCGGCGTTTCGATACCCGCGATGCTGCGGTCTCCGATCCAGTGGGCATGCGAGTCGTTGAAGCCGGGGAGGACCGTTCTCCCGTGCAAGTCGACCACGCGAGTCGCGCGCTCACGCCCGCGAAGCACGGCCCGGTTCGAGCCGACAGCGACGATGTGCTCGCCGCGAATCGCGATCGCCTGTGCGAGCGGGCGCGCGGGATCCATGGTCAGAACGACGCCGTCGTACAGGATCAGGTCGGCCCCTGCCGGCTCGGCCGACGCGTCTCCAGTCACCGTCGATACGGCGACCACGACGAGCGCCAGTGCGATGAGAGCCCGCATCTCCCCTTCCGGCCGGAGCGTACGACGACGACGGGGACGGGTCAAGACGGCGGCGCTACACCCGGCGCACGGGTCCATAGACTCCGGAGGGATGGCGGACACGCTGCGGATCGTCCCGCTCGGGGGCCTGGGCGAGGTGGGCAAGAACATGACCGTCTACGAGACGGCCGGCGAGGCGATCGTCGTGGACGCGGGCATCGCGTTCCCGCGGGACGAGCACCTCGGGGTCGACCTCCTGCTCCCGGACATCGGCTACCTGGAGGGGCGCACCGTCCGGGCAGTCGTGCTCACCCACGGTCACGAGGACCACGTCGGAGGGCTTCCGTATCTCCTGCGGGAGGTGGACGTGGAGGCGGTCGTCGCGACGCCGCTCACGCTCGGGCTCGTCAAGTCGAAGCTCGACGAGCACGGGCTCGGCCAGAAGGCGGAGCTCGTCGAGGCCGATCCCGCCGCCGATCCCCTCGAGCTCGGGCCGTTCAGGGTCGAGTTCGTGCGCGTCGCGCACTCCATCCCGGACTCGGTGTCGCTCGTGATCGAGACGGAGGCGGGCCGGGTCGTGCACACGGGTGACTGGAAGCTCGACCACACGCCCGTGGACGGCCTGAAGACGGACGTCGGCAAGCTCGCGGAGATCGGGAACCGCGGCGTCGACCTGCTTCTCGGCGACTCGACCAACGCCGAGCGCCCGGGCCACACCGGCTCGGAGCGGCTCGTCGGCGAGGCGTTCCGCTCGATCTTCCCGCTCCGCCGCGGGCGGATCCTCGTCGCCTCGTTCGCCTCGAACGTCCACCGCATGCAGCAGGCCGCGGACGTCGCGGTCGAGTGCGGGCGCAAGGTGACCGTCGTCGGCCGCTCGATGCGGAAGAACCTCAACATCGCGCGCAACCTCGGCTACGTCTCCCTGCCCGACGACGCGCTCGTGAACCCGGACGTCGCGGCCGAGCTTCCCCCGGGCGACGTGGTCGTCCTCTGCACCGGCAGCCAGGGTGAGCCGATGTCGGCGCTCACGCGCATCGCCTACGGTGACCACAAGGCGGTAGAGGTCGAGCCCGGGGACACGGTGATCATCTCCGCCAAGCCCGTCCCCGGGAACGAGCTGCGCGTGCACGACTCGATCAACCAGCTGGCGAAGGCGGGCGCCGAGGTGCTGCACGAGGAGATCGCTCCCGTGCACGTCTCGGGGCACGGCTACCAGGAGGAGCTGCGGACGATGCTGTCGCTGCTGCGACCACGCCACGTGATGCCGATCCACGGCGAGTACCGGATGCTCGCGGCGCACGCGAAGCTCGCGCGGGAGGCGGGGGTGCCGGAGGAGCGGATCCTCATCGCCGAGAACGGCGCTGTGGTCGAGCTCGCGCGCGGCGGCGCCCGGATCGTGGACCGCGTGGACGCGGGAGTGACGTTCGTCGACGGCCTCCGCGTCGGCGACGTCCACGACGTCGCGCTCCGCGACCGCAGGCGGCTCGCCGACGACGGCGTCCTCATCGTCGTGACGACGCTCGCGACAGCGGACGGGCACGAGATCGCCTCGCCCGAGCTGATCTCGCGTGGGTTCGCGGAGTCCGACGAGCTACTGGACGAGCTGCGCGTCGAGGCCGATCGTGTGGTGCGTGAGCTCGCAGCGGGGCACGTCACCGAGATCAAGCTCCTCCAGGAGCACATCCACGACGCGGTCGGGCAGATCGTCTACGACCGGACGAGGAGGCGACCGATGATCCTGCCGGTCGTCATCGAGGTCTGATGACGGGCTGGCAATCCGTCATCGAGGGCAACGCGGCGAGCGAGCTCACCGCGCGGCGTCTCGTGGCCCAGCTGCGGGCCTGCGAGGCGGCATCGCTCTCCTTCTGCCGGCTGCTCGAGCGCTGGGGGAGAGGCGAGGCGGTGCCGGCGACCCCCGGGGGGCGCCAGGCCGCTCTCCGGCGCGCCGCCGACAGGGTGGAGACGGCGCTCGCGGGGCTCGAGCGCCCGCTCTCGCAGTACCTCCTCGAGCTCGAGCCCGAGCGCGCCGAGGGACGCTCCTGGTACTCGGGGCCCGGAGCGGGGGAGCTCGTGGAGTGGCGGCCGGTCCTCGACCGTGCGGGCGTGCGCGCGTGCCCGAACCGCGTCGCCGCAGTCTACCTGGAGCTCGCGGTGCTCGTGCGCGCGCTGGAGGGCCTCGGCTCCGCTGCCGCGCTCGACGCCGCGCCCGATCGCTCGTCGCTCTGGGCAGGCCTGTTCGACCTCCGGGACACGCTGCTCGGATCGACCGTGGACGACCTTCGAGCGCTCGCCGCGTAGTCAGCGCCTGACCGCGACCACGAGCAGGTACTCGTACTCGTACTCGGCGCCAGTGGCGTCACCGCGGTTTGCGTCGACGGCGAACTCGCGAAAATCGCGATCGAGAGCCTCCAGCCGCTCGGGATCGTCCGCCAGGCCGTCGTAGAGCGCGACGACCGGTCCGAACGTCTGCTTGAAGAGCGCCATGTACGTCTCGGGGCTGGCGGAGCGCTCGACGTAGGTCCCGCGTGACGCATCGAGCGACGCGACCCCGGCTCCGAGCAGGCTGCGCACATGCCCGGCGTCACCCCAGAGAATCGGTGGGAGCGCTCCGGCGGGAGGCGGGGGCAGGTACGGCGCAAACGTCCCGAAGAAGCGCGCGCCCAGCCCCTCGGGCGTGAAGCTCAACAGCCCGATCGTCCCACCTGGACGGCAGACCCGGAGCAGCTCACGGGCAGTCGCCTCGTGATCGGGCACGAACATCGCTCCGAACGAGGACATGACGACGTCGAAGGAAGCGGGCTCGAACGGCAGGTCCTGGGCGTCTGCCTCTACCCACTCGAGCTCGACGCCGAGTCGCTCCGCTTCGATTCGTCCTGCTTCGAGGCTCTCGCGTGCCAGGTCGACAGCGACGACGTCTGCGCCCGCCTGTGCCGCCCGGAGAGCGGCGTTCCCCGAGCCTGCGGCGACGTCCAGCACTCGGTGGCCGGGCGCAACGCGACAGGCGTGGACGAGCACGGGCCCCAGCTCCCAGACGGTTTCCCTCGCGAATCGGTGGTAGTCGCCCAGTCTCCAGACGTTCACGGCAGCCCTCCTCGCTCCGAGCTCGGTGATTCGGGTCAGCGCGGCGGTCTCGAGCAGAGTGCGCGCGCATCACGTCATAAAACACCACCAGAAGCCGGTCCCGTTCTCCCGCACCTGGCACCATCGCCGAGATGGCTCCGAAGATAACGGTCGTCGGGTCGATCAACCTCGATCTCGTGGCGCGCTGCGCGCGGCTTCCGCGGGCGGGCGAGACGGTCACTGGCGCGAGCTTCGCCCGCTACCCGGGAGGGAAGGGCGCGAATCAGGCAGTCGCCTGCGCCCGGCTCGGCGCCGACGTCACGATGATCGGCGCCGTGGGGTGCGATCCTTTCACCGATGAGGCGCTCGCGGGGCTACGCGAGGCGGGCGTGAGGCTCGACGTGCGCGAGGCCGAGGAGCCGACCGGCGTCGCGACGATCGTCGTCGACGACGCGGGGGAGACCATGATCGTCGTGGCACCGGGGGCGAACAGCGCCCTGCGTGAGGTGGCGCTGTCGGAGCACGATGCTGTCCTCTGCCAGCTCGAGATCCCGGACGTGGCGGTCGAGCAGGCGTGGGAGAGCTGTGAGGGCGTCTTCTGTCTGAACGCAGCGCCCGCGCGCCCCGTTTCGGTCGATCCCGACCTGACGGTGGTGAACCGCTACGAGCTCGAGGCGCTCACGCATCGCGACGGGCTGGTCGCGCTCACGCTCGGGGCGGAGGGTGCGCTGCTGCTCGAGGACGGGGAGGAGGTGGCGCGTGCCGCTCCTCCCGTTGTCGATGCGGTCGACGGCACGGCGGCGGGGGATGCGTTCACCGCGTGCCTCCTGGTGTCGCTGCTCGAGGGCCGTGACTACGGGGACGCGCTCGTGCGGGCGTGTACGGCAGGAGCGATCGCGGCATCTCGCCCGGGCGCCCAGCCCTCGCTGCCGACAGCGGCGGAGGTCGACGCGATCGTCGACGTGTAGCGGTCGCACGGCAGGCCAGGCGGGGCGGCATGGCCAGGCATGCCGGGGCGGCGTGCAGTGCGAAGCGCAACAAGTCTGCAACAACGGGTGACCGCTTCCCGCTGGGGCTCGTGAGGGGCGGGTGTAGTCCGAGGCTGGCGGTACCTTGGTTGCAGTGTTGACAACAGATGACATGTCGGATCGGGTGCCGACGCAGGAGGGGCTCGAGGACGAGCTTGCGGCGCTGACCGCCCACCTCAACGCCGCCACCGCCCGCTGGATCGAGCTCATCTGGGCGATCGGCGAGGAGGGCGCCGTATCGGACGACCTCGCCCAGTGGGTCGCCTTTCGCTACGGCGTCACGGTTCGCGAGGCGCGCGAGCTCGTGCGAGTGGCGGAGACGCTTTCCGAGCTGCCCGCGATCCGGGCTGCGTTCGCGCGCGGGGAGCTGACGCTCACGAAGGTGCGCGCCCTGACCCGGGTCGCCACGCCTTCCTCGGAGGAAGGACTGCTCGAGCTCGCGAGCGCGCTGACGGCTTCCCAGCTCGAGCGTGCGCTGCGCGCCTTCCGTCGCCTGCAGGCCGCGCAGGCGCGCGAGACCCACGAGCTCGAGTACGTCGACTACCACTTCGCCGACGACGGTTCCCTCTACCTACGCGCGCGCCTTGCCGCAGAAGACGGCGTCCTCGTCGTCAGGGCGCTCGAGGCCGCACGCGAGCGGGTGTGGGCGCGGCGGCGCGAGGAGGCCAGGAGAGACGCAGGCAGCGCACCCACAGAGCAGTTCGAGCCGCCTCGCGCGCCGATCGTCGAGGCGTTCGTGGAGCTCGCGTGCTCGGCGCTCGGCTCGGATGGTGAGCACGCAGCACCGCGTGCCCGGGTGACCGTGCACGTCGATGCGCACGCGCTCACAACCGACGGCCCGGGACGCTCGGAGCTCGAGCAGGGCCCGGTGATCTCCCCCGAGACGGTACGCCGCCTCGGCTGCGACGCCGAGACGGTGACGCAGATCGAGCGCGACGGGATCCCGCTGAGCGCAGGGCGTGCGCGGAGGACCGTCCCGCCACTGCTTCGCCGAGTGCTCGAGGCGCGCGACAATCACACCTGCCGCTGGCCCGGCTGTGAGCACCGGCGCTTCCTCGATGCCCACCATCGCACGCACTGGGCCCAGGGCGGAGAGACGAGCGTCGCCAACCTCGTTCTCCTCTGCTTCCACCACCACCGCCTCGTGCACGAGGGCGGCTACACGATCGAGGACGACCCGGAAGGCGGGCTTCGCTTCCGCAACCGCCACGGCGTGCTCTGTCCCGGGGTGTCGAGACCGCCGCCGGGAACAGCAGGCGAGCTGATCGCCCTCAACGTCCGCCGCGGGCTTGCGATCGACTCCCGGACGAACCGAAACCACGATGGGGACCCGCTCGACCTCGACCTCGCGGTCGTGGCCATCCACCAGGCCGTCGGCTGACGAGGAGGCGGTGCGCGTGGTCCGCGTGGCGTGTCCGGCGTCGGGAGGGGGCCTTACCGGGAGTCGAGCTCGGCGACGAGCCGCTTTGGCGCGACGATGCGGTAGCTCTCCTCGACCCAGTCGCGGAGGAGCGCGATCAAGACGCCTGGAGCGCGGTATGTCAACGTGACCCAGCCGGCCTTCCCGAGCCCGTAGCCCGTCGGCTCGGCGCCGTCGGTCGAGAGCGCATGCGCATGGGACTCGGCGAGCTTCAGCGAGAGCCGCTTCCCCGCGGGCGGGCCGAGGAAGACAAAGATCTTGCCCCGGACCTTGGCGACCTCGTCGTCTTCCCACGACCGGTCGAGCGCCGCCCCCGGGAGTGACAGCGCGAACGCGACGACGCTGTCGCGTGCGCGGGCCATGGCGCAGGACGATACTGCCGCGGTGCCGATATCCATCGTCCTCGACTGCGATCCCGGTCACGACGACGCGATTGCGCTCCTGCTCGCCCTCGCCAGCCCCGAGCTCGACCTTCTCGGCGTCACCACGACCTACGGCAACCAGACGCTCGAGAAGACGACGGCCAATGCGCTCCGCGTGCTCGAGCTCGTCGGTCGCACGGATGTGCCCGTAGCCGCAGGCGCCGACCGCCCCCTCGAGCGCGAGCTCGTCGTCGCCGCGCACGTCCACGGCGAGAGCGGCCTCGACGGGCCCTCGCTCCCAGACGCGTCCACCGACGCTGCGCCATACCGCGCGGGGGAGCTCGTCGCGCGGTGCGTCGAGCAGAGCGGCGGCGGGCTGACGCTCGTCGCGACCGGGCCACTGACGAACGTCGCCAACTATCTCGTGCAGCACGGATCGGACGGGATCGAGCGGGTCGTCCTCATGGGCGGGGCGATCGCGGAGGGGAACTTCACGCCGGCGGCCGAGTTCAACATGTGGTGCGACCCGGAGGCAGCGGACGCAGTCTTCCGGAGCGGCCTCGACGTGACGATGCTCGGGCTCGACGTCACGCACCAGGCACTGCTCGGCGCCGACGTCGAACAACGCCTGCGCGCGACGGGCTCCGTCGGCTCGTTCGTGGCCGACCTCAACGTCTTCTTCACGCGCTATCACCGGGAGACGTACGGCTGGGAGGGCGCCCCGATCCACGACGCGGTCGCCGTCGCGCAGCTGATCCGGCCGGAGCTCGTCGAAACGCGCCATCGCAACGTCGCGGTCGAGCTCGAGTCCGACCTCTGCCGCGGGCGGACCGTGGTCGACCTCTGGAATCGCACAGACCGCGTGCCCAACGCACACGTCGGCGTCGGACTCGACGTCGAGGGGTTCTTCGACCTCCTCGTGGAGCGGGTCGCGACCCTCGGCTAGGTTTGTGCCGTGAGCGATGCCGTGGTGTTCGTCGAGGTGCCCTCGGGCTCGCGGAACAAGTACGAGCTGGACGCCGAGCTCGGCGCGGTCGTCCTCGACCGGCGCCTCTTCACCTCCATGGCCTACCCCGCGGACTACGGGTTCATCGAGGGGACGCTCGGCGAGGACGGGGACCCGCTCGACGCGCTCGTGCTCGTGGGCGAGCCGACGTTCCCCGGGTGCCGCATCCGCGTGCGGGTCGTCGGCGTGTTCCACATGGCCGACGAGAAGGGGCCGGACGAGAAGATCATCTGCGTCCCGCTGAAGGACACCGCCTGGATGCGCGTGACGGACGTCCACGACATCCCGCCCGAGCTCCGGAACGAGATCGAGCACTTCTTCCAGGTCTACAAGGATCTCGAGGAGAAGAAGGTCGAGACGCACGGCTACGGCAACCGCGCCGAGGCCGAGCGCCTCATCGCCGAGGCGCGCGAGCGGGCGGGCTGAGGGCTGAACTGCAGGTGCCCGCAGGCTGACCTGCCGGTGCAGGCAGGCTGAACTGCCGGTGCGACGCTGAAGCGCCGCACCAGGCTGAAGCCAGGCACAAGGAGCGGGAGCCCACGCGGCGAATCGACGCTCCATGGCTGCCCGCAGGAAGAAGCGGCCGCTTCGCCCGCGCGTGCCCTCGCGCGTGAAGAAGCGGACGAAGCGACCGCCCCGACAGCGCTCCCAGCACGAGAACGAGCTCCTCGGCCTCGGTCTCGTCGCGCTCGGGCTCGTGCTCTCCGCGATCCTCTACCTCGGCCTCGACGGCGGGGCCGTCGGATCGTGGCTCGCCGGCGCGCTCGGGGAGATCATGGGCGACGCCGCCTACGTGCTCCCGGTGTCGGCCGTCGCCCTCGGCCTGCTTCTCCTCCTGCGCAGCGACCTCCTGGACGTCCGCCCCTTCCGGCTCGGGGTGGGGGTGGGCTTCCTGGGCCTGATGACGCTGCTCGGCAAGGACTCGGGCGGCTGGATCGGAATGGCGATCGGCGGGACGCTCGCCGCGCTCATCGGCGAGACCGGCGCGGCGATCGTCGGCGCGACGCTCCTCGTGGCGGGATTCCTGCTCGTGAGCGGTGCCTCGGCCGGGGCGATCCTGCGGCGCACGGGGCACGTCGTCAGGCTGGCGGGCGGCAACGCGCGCAGGGCCTTCGAGTGGCCCTCCGGCGAGGCCGAGACGGCCGAGGACTTCGCACCCGCGCCGCCGCCTGCGCGCGAGCTCGAGCATCCCGTCCTGGACGGGGCGCAGGCCTTTCCCGACGTCGTCGGCGCACCCGTCTCGTCCGCCGAGCCGGCGCCGCTCGTGGTCGAGCCGGCGGAGGAATACGACGAGCCTGACGCCGACAGCGTTGCGACGATCTTCGAGACCTCGTCCGAGCATGCCGACTACCGGCTTCCGGACCGTGGGCTCCTCCGCCCGTCCCCGGCCGTCGCGACGTCCGACGGCGACTCGGGCGCGAGAACCGCGGATCTGCTCGTTCGGACGCTGTCCGAGTTCGGGGTGGAGGCGTCGGTCGTCGGTCAGATCTCCGGGCCGCGCGTCACCCGCTACGAGCTCCAGCTCGCTCCGGGCACGAAGGTGTCGAAGGTCGCGGGCCTGAAGGACGACCTCTCGTACGCGCTCGCGACGACCGAGATCAGGATCCTCGCTCCCATCCCGGGGAAGCAGGCGGTCGGCGTCGAGGTTCCGAACCTCTCGCCCCGGCTCGTCACGCTGGGCGACATCTTCGGCGACCTCCCGCAGACGGCGAGCCCGCTCGCCGTCTGGCTCGGCAAGGACATCTCGGGGAACGCCGTCTGGACCGACCTCGCGCGCATGCCGCACCTGCTGGTCGCGGGCACGACGGGCTCGGGCAAGTCGGGCTGCATCAACACCCTGATCACCTCGACGCTCCTGCGGGCGACCCCCGACGAGGTGCGGATGATCCTCATCGACCCCAAGCGCATCGAGCTCGGCTACTACGAGTCGATCCCGCATCTGCTGACGCCCGTCGTCTCGAGCCCCAAGGAGGCCGCCACCGTCCTGATGAACGTCGTCGCCGAGATGGAGCGGCGCTACGAGCGGCTCTCCTTCGTCCGGGCCCGCAACCTGGCGGAGGCGAATCGCGCCTTCCGCGCGCGCGGGGA